>JBJXGS010000056.1:0-5758 GCA_046160545.1 Burkholderiales bacterium | reverse complement strand
GTGCGCGTGATCCGACCCATCGATGGGGGCTTCGAGGTCGACAGCGGAGGCGGCAAATTCACTTCGCGCTTCGTCGTCATCGCGACTGGCGCCAGCGTGAAGAAGCTGGGGGTGCCCGGCGAAGCCGACTACGAAGGCCGTGGCGTCTCGCAATGTGCCGACTGCGATGGGCCGATGTTCTCTGGCGCCGTGGTCGTGGTCGCCGGCGCGGGCGATTGGGCGCTGCAGGAGGCGATGGTGCTTGCGCAGGAGTGTGCAATTGTGAACGTGGTTCACGAGGGCGAAGAGCTCGTAGCGTGCCGCGATTACGTCGACGCTGCCCGTGCCCAGCCGAAGATTCGCTTCCATGCCGCGACGGCAATTGAGGAGGTGCTCGGCAACGCCAGTGGCATGACCGGTTTGCGCCTGCGCGACCGGCATGGCGCGAGACGCGAACTCGCAGCCGCGGGCCTCTTCGTGATGACCGGCCTAGACGCCACCGGTGGACTCGCGCCCGCGCAGGTCGCGCGCGACGAGCACGGCCATCTCCGGGTAAACAGCGACCTGGAAACCGCGGTGCCGGGGTTATGGGCGATCGGACTCGTTCGTTCGGGATTTGGCGGCTGGCTGGCCGACGCGGCGGCGGATGCCCGTCGCGTGGCCGCTCTGGTCAAGGCCCGAATGGGGTGAATGGAATAGGTCTTCCTTGCAAAGTTTCAGGCGCTCGCGCTCGGCCGCGCCGCCATCGCTTCGCGCCAGCGACGCAGGTGGACCATAGAATCCGGCACTGCTTCCTTGATCGCACGGGAGAACTCGACGGCAATAAACGCCGTGATGTCGGCGACCGTGAGGCGATCGCAGGCAATGTATTCGCTTCCGGCCAGGCGCTTGTCAAGCGTCGCGAAGAACTCGCGCACGCGCATCCGGCCGCGCTCGGCAAGCTCGGGAATCTGCGCGTGGTCGGTCGCGCCGGTCAAGGCACGGTTGCGGAACCCCTTCGATGTATTGCGGAAACATTCGGCGACCGCGCCCAGGCCGTTGAGATCCATGTCGCGCTGCCACATCGCGATCACGGCGCGGTCCTTCGCGTCGCGCCCGGTGAGGTTGGGACCGGGAAAGGTCTCGTCCAGGTAGATGCTGATGGAATTCGAGTCGAGCAGCCGCGTGCCGTCGTCCAGCACCAGCACCGGCACCGTGCGCTGCGGGTTGATGGCGCCGAACGCCTCGCCGAGGTGCTCGCCGTTGGCGAGATCGACCTGGACGGTGTCCAGCGTGATGCCTTTTTCGGCGATCAGCATGCGCACCCGGCGTGGGCTGGGCGCCGTACGGCAGTCGAAGAATTTCAAGGCGAACCTCCCCTTGCCGAAGCAGTCGCGGCAAAGTATATGTTGCCTACCACCCGGTTGATCGTCAACGTGCCGCGCTCGGCGAGAGGGCGTTCGACGCGCGGGGTGATGCTTGATCTGCGATGCCGGAGTTTCCGCAACGACCCGACGAGGAGCAGGAAATGACCAAACCCGTTTGCCTCGTGATCGGCGCCGGTGCCGGCATCGGCGGCCACGTGGCCAGGCGCTTTGCCCGTGAGGGATATCACGCCTGCCTCGCGCGCCGCAGCGACAAGGCCGGGCTGGACAATCTGGTGGCCGGGATCGAGGCCGAGGGCAGCTCGGCCAGCGGCTTCATGCTCAATGCGGTGGAAGAGGGCAGCATCGAGCAGCTGGTCACGCACATCGAGGCCAATGTCGGCCCGATCTCGGTGGCAGTGTTCAATCTGGGCGCGCAAATCGGCGACCGTGGCCTGGCCAGCACTCCGCTCAAGACCTTCGAACTGGGTTGGCGTATGGCCACCTTCGGCCTGTTCCGCCTGGCACAGGTTCTGTTTCCGTACATGGAGCAGCGTGGCAAGGGAGCGTTGCTGGTGACCTCGGCCACTGCCGCGATGCGCGGCAACGCCGGCCAGCATTCCCACGCTTCGGCCATGGGCGGACGGCGCCTGCTGTGTCAGTCCTTGAACGCCCAGTTCGCGAGCAAGGCCATTCATGTCGCGCACATCGTTATCGACGGCTCCGTGGACGCGCCCGACACGCTGGGCAAGATGTTGGGCCCCGAGCGCTTTCAGGCGCTGCGGCAGCAGAAGGGCCTGGAGAACGACGGCCTGCTGGTGCCGGCCGAAGTGGCCAACACCTACTTCTATGTCGCACACCAGCATCGCTCGGCCTGGACCTTCGAGCTGGACCTGCGTGCCCACTCCGATCTCGCCTGGTGGAACCATGCCGGCAGCCCCGACCTGAAATAACGCGATTGCCATGTTGACGGTGCAGACTACCTTCAACGCGGAATGAAGACCGGACCTACATGAGTCAGAACCACCCCTTCGACGCGGTCATCCGTCTTGAACCCCAAGCTGAGGACCATTGGCGCGGCCACACGCACGAGGCCTACGGCAACATGGTGGGGCCGTATGGCGGTGCCACGGCGGCAGCAGCGCTGGCCGCAGTGATGGCGCATCCGGCGCAGCAAGGTGAACCGATCGCGCTGACCGTCAACTACGCCGGCCCCGTCGCCCAGGGCCCATTCGAGGTCGAGGCCAGGGCCGCGCGTACCAATCGCTCGACGCAACATTGGTCGGTGCAGATGCGCCAGGGCGCCGACGTGGTGGCCACGGCCACCGCCGTGCTGGCGACGCGCCGCGAGACCTGGTCGTCCGTTGAGGCCGGCTTTCCACAAGCGCCGCCGGCGGAGACCATCGCGCGCATGCCGCCGCGCGACCGTGTGCGCTGGACCAGCGCCTACGACATGCGCTTCGTCAAAGGGCCGCTGCAGATGGCCACGCCACCGGCCGACGGGCAGGATTCGGTCAGCCTGCTGTGGGTGCGCGATGAACCGCCGCGTGCGCTGGACTTTTTTTCGCTGGCGGCCTTGTGTGATGTTTTCTTCCCGCGCCTCTTCGTGAAACGGGGCGGCTGGGTTCCCATCGGAACCGTGTCGTTTACCGTATATTTTCATGCCGACGGCGCCGCGCTGGCCGCCATCGGCACCCGTCATCTGCTGGCACACGCGCGAGCCCACCAGTTTCGCAACGGCTACTTCGATCAGTCCGCCGAACTGTGGGGCCCCGATGGCGAGTTGCTCGCGATGACGCACCAGATCGTCTACTACAAGGAGTAGGGGCCGGACAGCGCTTCCTTTTGAGGATTCCGTGACATGAGCACAACCGCCGAATACACCCCGCCTGCCATCTGGACCTGGGAAAAGGCCAGTGGCGGGAAATTCGCCAATATCAATCGCCCGATCTCCGGCGCCACCCATGACAAGGACCTGCCGGTGGGCCGTCACCCGATGCAGCTGTACTCGCTTGCCACGCCCAATGGCGTGAAAGTCACGGTGATGCTCGAGGAGTTGCTGGAACTGGGCCACGTGGGCGCGGAGTACGATGCCTGGCTGATCCGCATCCAGGAGGGCCATCAGTTCAGCAGTGGCTTCGTGGCGGTGAATCCCAATTCGAAGATCCCGGCGCTGGTCGACCGCAGCGGGCCCACGCCAGTGCGCGTGTTTGAATCGGGCGCCATCCTGATGCACCTGGCAGAGAAGTTCGGCGCCTTCCTGCCGGCCAGCGGCGTGGCACGTACCGAGTGCCTGTCGTGGCTGTTCTGGCAGATGGGCAGCGCGCCGTTCCTCGGCGGCGGCTTTGGCCACTTCTACGCCTATGCGCCAACCAAGATGGAATACCCGATCAACCGCTACGCGATGGAAGTGAAGCGGCAGATGGACGTGCTCGACCGGCACCTCGCCGAGCGTCCCTACCTGGCGGGCGACGAATACACGATTGCCGACATGGCAACCTGGCCCTGGTACGGAGCGCTGGCCAAGGGCCAGCTCTACGAAGCCGGCGAGTTCCTGCAGGTACAGACCTACACCAACGTGTTGCGCTGGACCGACCAGATCGCGAAGCGCCCGGCCGTGAGACGAGGCCGCATGGTCAATCGTACCTGGGGCCAGCCCGACAGCCAGTTGCCCGAACGGCATGACGCCAAGGACTTCAACAAGGAGAAGTAGCGATGAAACTCTACGACCTCAAGGCGGGAACCAACCCGCGCCGCGTCCGCATCTTCCTCGCCGAGAAAGGGCTGACGATTCCGCGCGTCGAAGTCGACATGCCCGGCGGCGAGAACCGGCGCGAGCCTTACCTGAAGATGAATCCAATGGGCACCATGCCGGTGCTGGAGCTGGATGACGGCACCCACATTGCCGAGTCGGTGGCCATTTGCCGCTACTTCGAGGAACTGCATCCGAATCCGCCGCTGTTCGGCACTACGCCCGTGGAGCGCGCGCTCGTCGAAATGTGGAACCGGCGCATGGAGCTCGAGATCGCGCGGCCGGTGCAAGATGCGTTCGTGCACCTCTCGCCGTACTGGGTAGGCAAACGCGAGCAGGTCCCGGAGGTCGGCAAGTTCGCCCAGAAGATGGCGCTGGCGCGCATGGCGTGGCTGGATGGCGAACTCGCCAAGCGGCCGTTCATTGCAGGGGATCGCTACACCATCGCCGATATCACGGCGCAATGCGGATTGCTTTTGGGCAAGAACACCGGCACGCCGATCCCCGCGGAGCTGAAAAATCTCACCCGATGGTTCGGCGAGGTCACGAGCCGTCCGACCGCGCGGGCCTGATACGACGCGTGCAAGTAGAATTCGACGCATAGGAGGAGTGCGCCATGGCCAAACGCCGAATCGTCAAAGCCGCGAAGAGAACCCCGCGCAGGAAACCTGCGTCCAGCCTGTGGGCGGGCCTCAAGCGGGGGCCCGCCAACTACGCGCCGCTCAGCCCGATCGGCTTTCTGCCGCGGGCGGCCGAGATCCACCCGGATCGGGTTGCGGTCATCCATGGGGCGAAACGCATCACCTACGCCGAATTCTTCCAGCGCGCGCAACGCCTCGCCTCGGCGCTGCACAAGGCCGGCATTCGCAAAGGCGACGTGGTCGCTTGCATGCTGCCGAACGTGCCGGCGATGCTCGATGCGCACTACGGAGTGCCTGTTCTCGGCGCGGTGCTGAACACGCTGAACACGCGGCTGGACGCCGACACGATCGCCTACATCCTCCAGCACGGCGAAGCCAAGGCAGTGATCACCGATCGCATGTTCTCCGGGGTGATGGGCCCGGCGCTGAAGTCGCTGAAGCGCAAAGTCCTCGTCATCTACAACGACGACCCGCTCTATACCGGTCCGGGCGAGCGGCTTGGCAGCGTGGAGTACGAGAAGTTCATCGCGGGCGGTGAAGCCTACTGGCCCTGGACACTGCCCGATGACGAGTACGCGCCGATCGCGCTCAACTACACCAGCGGCACCACCGGCCGGCCCAAAGGCGTCGTCTACCATCACCGCGGGACCTTCCTCGAGGCGATGGGCAACATCACCGCCTGGCCGATGCCCGCGCATCCTGTGTACCTGTGGACGTTGCCGATGTTCCACTGCAACGGCTGGTGCTACCCGTGGTCGGTGACCGCGATGTGCGGCACCCATGTGTGCCTGCGCGCGGTCGATCCGGCGCAGGTTTTCCCGATGATCGTAGAGCACGGCGTCACCCACATGTGCGGGGCGCCGACCGTGCTGACGATGCTCACTGCCGCACCCGAAGAGCAGCGCCGCAAGTTCGTGCAGCCGGTGCACATCATGACCGGTGGCTCGCCGCCGCCCGCCAAGGTCATCAAGGCGATGGAGGAACTGGGCTTCGTCGTGCTGCACATTTACGGCATGACCGAACTGCAGGGGCCGTCCACGCTG
>JBJXGS010000055.1:0-16839 GCA_046160545.1 Burkholderiales bacterium | reverse complement strand
GGCTGGCCTCACGCTTCCAGCCGCTCAACCTCACGGCCACGGCCGAGTTCGCGCAGTTCGATCCGGTCTTCGTCACCGTGACCGCCGACTACGTCAAGAACCTGGGCTTCGACCGGGCCGAGATCCGTTCGCGCACCGGCGTCGACCTGGAGCCGCGCACCACCGGCTACCAATACCGCTTCCAGGCTGGCGCCCGCTCGATGCGCAATGCGGGTGACTGGCAGGCCTTCGGTGCGGTGCGCAGGCTCGAGCGCGATGCCGTGCTCGATGGCTTCACCGACACGACCTGGAACCTGGGCGGCACCAACTACAAGGGTTGGAGTCTTGGGTACAGCTACGGCCTGGATCGCAACGCCTGGGCAACCCTGCGCTGGACGAGCACGCGCGCGCTCACCTACCCGGGCGGTCCCTGGGCACCCTTCGCGGTGGACATCGTGCAGCTCGACTTCAACACGCGCTTCTGATGGTCCCGCTGCGCGCAATCCCTTGCCTGGGCGCGCTTGTCGTCGCGCTGGCGGTCGTGTGCGCCGGCGCGCCGCCGACAGCCGACGCGCAGGAGGACAAGAAGGCCTCGCGCGACCGCGAAGCCGCGCGCCGGGCGCAGGCCGCGCTCAAGAAGGCCGAGGAAGAGCGCGCCGCCATCGCCCGCGAGAAGGCCGAGCTCGACGGCAAGCTCAAGGCAGCCGAGGAAAAAGCCGAGGCGAACGAACGCCGCGCGCGCGGGCAGGCTGGCGAACTGGCGCGGATGAAGAAGGCAGAAGAGGAGCGGCGGCGCGAACTGGCCGCCGAGCGCGAGGCGCATGCAACCCTGAAGGCGCGCATGGCCGAGACCGAGAAGCGCCTGGCCGAGTCCGCCGCGCAGGGCGCGGAAGCGCGCCGCACGCTTGAGGCGCGCGATGCACAGGTGCGTGATCTGGGCACCACCTTGGCGCAGGTGCGCCGCGACGGCACGGCCGCGCTGGGAGTCTGCGAGGCCAGGAACGCCAAGCTTTACGCCAGCGGCCTCGAGCTCATGCGACTTTACCGCGACAAGACCGCCGTTGACGCGATCCGCCAGGCCGAGCCCTTCACCGGTATAGGCGCGGTCGGCATCGAGTCCGTGCTCGAGGAGTACCGCGACCGTCTCGATGCCGAGCGCGCGGTCTCGGGCGCACGCCAGTAAGCGGGCGAGGGTCAGGTGCGCCGGGCTGCCGACGGGACGCTGACAGCCGAGGCGTTTTTCACCGAGCGCGAGTCCGCCTGGCCGGCGCTGGCGGGCGCGGCGCTGGCCTTAGCGGTGCTGTGCGCGTTTTTTTTCCGCGGCGGTGCCGGCGAGGAGGGCATGGCACTCGCCCTGGCTGCGGCTGCGCTGGCGTTTGCATTCGCCTGCGCGCTTCCGGCGGCGTGGTCGCGGTCCGCGCGACCGCTTGCGGTCGATCTCTGGATGGGTGCCGTGGCCGTCTTCGCGGTCATCCCGCTCGCCTGGCACCCGGCGCCGCATGCCGGCATCGTCGCCGCGCTCACCGTGGGCGGGGCGGCCGCGTTCTATTGCGTCGGGCGCAGCCTGGCGGCGAGCGAGTCGACCTGGCGCGTCGCCGGCGCCGGGTTCGTTCTGGTCGGCCTCATGGCGGCTGCGTGGGCGCTGGGTGGCGCCGCTGTCGGCGCCACGCGCGTGGCGGCGCTCTTCCTCGATGTCAACAACTTCGCCGCGTACCTGAGCCTGATGGCCTTTGTGCTCGGCGCCTGGCTGGTCGGCGAGGGCGCGGCCGGGCGGCGCGTTCCGGGCCGGGCAGGCGCGGCGCTGGCGATTCTCATCCTGGTCGCGGCGCTGCTCTCGACCGGCAGCCGCGGCGCTCTGCTCGGCCTCATCGCCGGGCTGGTCGTGCTCGGCGTGGGGCTGGCGCGGCGTCATGCGCCGGCCCGCGTCGCTGCCCTCATGGCAGGCACGATCGGCTCCCTGGTCTTGCTTGCCTTTGCCTTCGCGGCGCTGTCGACCGACGGCGTCTCGCTTTTGGAGCGCCTCATCGCCGGCGGGCCGCGCCTGGCGGGGCAGATGACGGGGCGCACGGAGCTGTGGGCCGGCGCCTGGGATCTGCTGCGCGCGGCGCCCTGGTCCGGGATCGGCCTGGGGGTCTGGTGGCTGGCCTATCCGCCGCATCGGCGCGCCGATGACATGACCACGGGTTTCCACGCCCACAACGACTACCTGCAGTATGCGACCGAGGGCGGCATTGTCTTCGCGCTTCTGGCCGTCGGCCTGGGTATCGCGCTACTGCGCCGCGCCACCCTGGCGATGCGCGCCGCCGACCCTGCGAAGAGCAGCGAGACCGCGTTCTTGTGCGGCGGCCTGGCCGCACTGGCGGTGCACAGCGTCTTCAACTTCAACCTGGTGATGGCGCCGATCGCCTGGTGCGCGGCGCTGGCTGCGGCACGCCTGGTCAATCTGTCGACAAACGCTGCATCGGCATCGATTCCCGCGCCGGCGTCGCACTCACCGCTGCGCCGTGCGGGCCTGGCTGCAGCCGTACTCGCGCTGGGCGCCGGGACACTCTACCTGGCCGCCAGCGCCGTCGGCGGCGTGCAGTACGCGCTTGCGCGCGAGGCGCACGCGCGCGGCGACTTTCTCGGCGCCATGGCACGCATGAGCAGCGCGCTTGCCTGGGCGCCCTGGCAGGACACCATCGCTCTGGCGCATGCCGATCTCCTGGTCAAGCGTGCGCTCACCGATGCCGCGGCGCGCGCGCCGCTCGCGGCCGAGGCTGCGCGCATCCTCGACCGGGTCGGCATGATCAATCCCTACAAGCCGCACCAGCATGTCCTGCGCGGGCACCTCGCGCGCCTGGAGGGCGCCGTTGCCGCGCCGCTGCGTGAGGCCGCCGCCGAGTCCGCCTATCGCCGCGCGCTCGCCCTCGACCCCGCCTATGCGGAAGCGACCCATGCGCTGGCGCGCCTGCTGCTCGACTCAGGCCGGCCCGCCGAGGCTCGCGTGGCGCTGCTGGCCGCGCCGCTCACCTTTCGCGGGCAGCCGATCGACCTGGAGACGCACTGGACCCTGCTCGCGCACGCGCAGGCGCGTAGCGGCGCGCGCGACGAGGCGCTGGCCGCGGCCGTGCGCGCCGGCGACCTGCGTCGCGATGGTCGCGGCGCGGCCTTCGTGGCCGCGTTTCGGCGCGGCTACGGCTGGTGATGCGGTGGGCATGCCACCAGGGCACGACAGTGGAAGCAGCGCCGCACAGCTGATGCAGCTCGGCGATGCGCTCCTGGCCGCCGGCCGCGCCGGCGAAGCACGCGCTGCTCTCGAAGGCGCCTTGCGCCTGCGCCCGCAGGCCGCTGCCACCTGGGCACGCCTGGGCGATGCGCACGCGGCGCTGGGGCGCGACGATCGAGCGATCGACGCCTACGACCGTGCCATCGAGTGCAATGCCGCACTGGCGCATGCCTGGCAGTCGCGCAGGGAGGCCGCCGCGCGGCTTGCGGCCGCGGCATCAGGTGGCGGCGATGGCGCCCTCAGTGGCGCGCCCGCGTGACACGCGGCAAGGGAGCACCGGCCACGCGCGACGGCATCTGGGGCGCAGCGCTCGCCGCATACCACGCCGGTGACGCCAGGCGCGCGGTCCTGTCGTGCGACATGCTCCTCGCGCGCGACCCGGACGACTTCCCGGCGCTGCTGCTGGCCGGACGCGTGCTGCGCCGCGCGGGTGCAACCGCGACCGCGATCCAGTACCTGCAACGCGCGGCAGAGCTGCAACCCGCTGAAGCCGCGGCGCATGCCGAGCTGGCCAAGGCCTGCCTGGCGGCGCCCGATGCGCAGCGCGCCCTGGCCGCCCTGGCGCAATGCGAAGCCGCCGGCGGCGCCGGAGTCGAGCTCTACTACAACCGCGCGCTCGCGCGCTCGATGCTGGGCGACTACGCGCAGGCGGTCGCCGACTGCGACCGCGTGCTGGCGATCGACCCGCGCCACCTCGATGCGCTCAACAACCGGGCCACCGCGCACGCGCGCCTGGGGCGCACCGTGGAAGCCGCCGCGGGCCTGGATGCCGCGCTCGCGTTCGCGCCGCGCAACCTGCGCCTGCGCGGCAACCGCGGGTTGGTTGCCTGCCAGGCGCGCGACTTCGAAATGGCACGGCATCACTTCGACGCCGCGCTCGCCATCGACCCTGCCGATCCCGGCGCCCTGATCAATCGCGGCCTGGCGGAGATGTTCGCCGGCAGTCCCGATCGTGCCCTGACCTGGTTCGACGCCGCGCTGGGCGGCCCTGGCGCCGCCGCCGACGCCCAGTCCTGGCGCGCCGGCGCGCTGCTGGCGGCCGATCGTCGCGCCGAGGCCTTGAACGCATTGCGCGACGGCGTCGCACGCCTGCCCGACAACGCGCTGGCACGCTGGCACCTGAGCCTGACCGAACTCCTGCTCGGTGATTTCGAGGCGGGTTGGCGCAACTATGAAGCGCGCTTCGACAGCGTGCTGGCGCAGCAGCGCCGCGATTTCGGCTCGCCGCGCTGGAACGGCGGGCCCGACTCGGGGTTGGCCGGCAAGCGGCTGTTCGTGCCGGCCGAACAGGGCATGGGCGACATCATCCAGTTCGCGCGCTACGCGCCGCTATTGGCCGCGCGCGGTGCGCGCGTGCTCCTCGAGGCGCCGCAAGCCTTGCTGCCCGTGCTTGCCAGCCTCGCGGGCATCGAGGCGCTGATTCCCTACGGCGATGCGGTGCCGGAACACGAACTGCATTGTCCGCTCCTGAGCCTGCCGCTGGCCTTCGGCACGACCGCGCAGACGATCCCGGCCGCGCCTGCCTACCTTGCATCGCCTGTCGAGCGCCGCGTGCGTTTCGCTCCCACGGCGATCGACGGCCTGCGCGTAGGACTGGCGTGGAGCGGCAATGCGGCCAATCCGCGCGACGCGGACCGTTCGATTCCCCTGGCGGATTTCGCGCGCATCCTGGTGCCGGGCGCGACTTATGTCTCA
The DNA here is from genome assembly GCA_046160545.1 of Burkholderiales bacterium. Lineage (GTDB taxonomy): Bacteria > Pseudomonadota > Gammaproteobacteria > Burkholderiales > JAEUOS01 > JAEUOS01. Next base: position 11,897 of record JBJXGS010000055.1, on the reverse strand, counting down.
CTGCAGCGCGAACTGCGCGCGAGCGACCGCGCAGCCCTCGCCGCCCAAGCGGGCCTTACCCACCACGGCGAGGCACTCGCGGACTTCGGCGACACCGCGGCCCTCATCGAGAGCGTCGACCTGGTCGTCAGCGTGGACACCGCGGTCGCGCATCTGGCCGGTGCGCTCGGCAAGCCGGTGTGGATCCTGATCTCGCGCGTGCCGGACTGGCGCTGGCAACTCGACCGTGACGACAGCCCCTGGTATCCCGGTGCGCGCCTGTTCCGCCAGTGCGCCTTTGGCGGCGACTGGAGCGAGCTCATCGAGCGCGTCCGGGTGGCGCTGTCTGACTGGCTGGACTCGCGGCACGCCGAGCGGTCCGCATAGCGGGCCGGCCGGTTGCTCAGCCAGTGACGAGTACCTCGACCGTGCAGCGCCAGGCTGCTTCGTAGATCTCGTCCAGGGCGCGCGGTCCGGCTGGCACTTCCGCGGTGGGCAAGGCAATTCCGAGGGACAGCAGTACGTCCGCCGGCACCAGGAGGGGCGCGGGTCCGGCGCCGGCGACCGCAAATCCGACCAGCGCGCCCGCCTGATTCCACACGCCGGCGCCGGGCAGGAGGCCGCTCGCCGGCGCCGCCGGATAGGGCGGCAATCCGGCCGGGCGTCCGAGGAAGCCCAGCGCCAGACGCGGCCAGCGCAGGTCCGGCCCGGCATCGAATCCGACGCTCAACGCCGGCGAGCCGGGATGGGCGCGCGTCGGCACCACGCGCGGAACTGCGCAGTTTTCGCTCTCCGGGGCGCGCAAGAGGGCGATGCCGGTACCCGCGGCGATGCGCTCGACATGCGCCCGCATGAGATTGCCGGCCTGGTCGCGCAGGGTCACGCCCGTGCTGTATTCGAGTCCTGCCGCCGGCGCCAGTACGGTGTTCGCACCGACGCGCAGCCCGGCGGAGATGCGCCGACGCGGCTGTCCGTCGTCGGCCGGGCTGTAGGGAGCGAATCGAGCCGGCGGACGCAGCAGTATCGGCGGCACCGCCGACCCCGTATGGCGCATCAAGTTACGCGTCGCCGAAACCCAGGGGTCGGCGTTGGGTCGCGCCGCCGCGCCTTCCAGGATGTCGCGCGCGATCGAACCCTGGCCGCCGAGGTGCAAGAGCCAGGCGTACAAGGCCGCGCCGGCACCGAGTTCCGGATGAGCACCGGACGCGTGCGCGGCCAAGGCCAGGGCGCGCCGATACTCGCCGGACTGCATCAGCGCGCGCACCATGCCCATCTCGGCATCAAGCGCGTGCAGGATCGCGGTGGCGCGCTCAAAATGATCGCGTGCCTCGGCCGCCGCGCCGCTCGCGAGCGCGGCCTCGGCCAGCGCCAGCACGCGCACACGTTCGTGGAAGGCGCCGGACGAGAAGGGATTGGCCGGCAGAAGCGGGCGCGGTGCGCTGCCCCGCTCGGCGCGTTCGAGCGCCGGCGCGGGGTCGGGCGGCTGCCCGTGCACCGGTTGCCCCGCCGGAGCGAGCAGGGTCATCGCCAGCATGGCCAGAATCCTCGATCGACGCGCCACGCGCTACAGGTTGACGTTGGCGCCGGTCGGGCAGGAGTTGCCGAGGACGCGCTGCAGGCGGGGCGTGCCGGCGTCGTCGGGATCGACGCCGGGAGCATAGGGCGCCTGCGGCGCCTTGTACTGCGCCATGTGCGCGACCAGCGCGTCGATGTCCTGGGCGCCACCCAGGAGGTTGGTGCCGTTGAGGAAGGTCGAGTATCCGTCGCCGCCGGTGGCCATGAAGTTGTTGACCGTGACGCGATACGGCTTGGTCGGGTTCTGCACCACGCCGGCGCCATCGACCAAGGTTTCGCTGACGCCGCCGCGCGTCAGGGTCACCGAGCGCACGCGCGCGTCGCAGGCGGCCGCGCCGTCCCAGGTGTACTTGAACCCGTTCGACGGGATCATGATGCGCGTGGCGGTGGCCGACTGGCCGCGACAGCCGGCGAACTGCTGCTCCAGGACGTTCTTGATGTCCTGGGTCGTGAGTGTCATGGTCACCAGGCTGTTGCCGAAGGGTTGCACCGTGAAGGCCTCGCCGTAGGTGACGTTGCCGTCGCCCTCGCCGACGCTTTGCGCGAAATTGAATCCGGGGTTGCGCACCCCGCCGCGGTTCATGAATGCGACCACGGCCTCGCCAAAGCCCGGCTGGGCGGTGGCGGCCAGCTGCGCGTCGGCGATCAGGTCGCCGGCCGGCATGTTGCACGCGCGATCGGCGGCGGTATTCGGCAGGCTGGTGGTGATCGAGCCGATGACCTGGTTGGCGATCGGCGAGACCAGGTTGTTGTAGGCCGCGACAATGGCGGCGACCTGGGCGTTGGGCACGATGCCGGGGGCCGAGCGATCGACCAGGCGATTGACCGGCGCGACCGCGATGATGTCGCGCGTCGCCGGGTTGATGGTGACGTCGATGTCGGTGAGCACGCGACCGAAGGCGCTGCTGCTGGTCACCGGCACCAGCCGGCCGCTGGCATTCGGCAGTCCGGTCGGGCGTGGGGTGAACACCGGCGCGGCAGCCGTGCCGGTCACGTCGATCGTGTTGGCCGAGCAGTTGTAGGCGGCGTGGGTGTGGCCGCTCACGACCAGGTCGACCGCGTTGTCGAGCCGGCTGACGATGCCGGCCAGGGCCGAGCCGGCCAGGTCACCGACGCAGCCGTTGATGTCGGAGAGCGAGGGGCCCTGAAAGCCGCCCTCGTGCACCAGTACGACAATGGCCTCGATGCCCAGCGCGCGCAGGCGCGGCACCAGTGCATTGACGGTGTCGGCCTCATCGCGGAACTCCAGCCCCGCCACACCGGTGGGCGTGACGATGGTCGGCGTGGCGCGCAGCGTCATGCCGATGAAGGCCACGCGCACGCCGTTGAAGGTCTTGACGCCGTAGGCCGGCAGGACGGTGCGGCCGGTGGCGGTACGCACGACGTTCGCCGCCAGCCAGCGGAACCTGGCACCCTCGAAGGGCACCGGGGTGCCAACCTGCGCGCCCTTGCAGCTGTTCGGTTCGATGGCGCCGTTGGTCATCTTGCAGCCTCCGTTCTGCAGGCGCAGCAATTCGGCCGAGCCGCGGTCGAACTCGTGGTTGCCCACGGCGTTGAACTCCAGGCCGATGCGATTGAGCGTCTCGATGGCGGGCTCGTCGTGGAACAGCGATGAGATCAGGGGCGTCGCGCCGATGAAGTCGCCGGCGCCGACGACAACATTGAGGGGATTCATCGCCTTCAGGCGGGCGACGTGTGCGGCCAGGTACTCGGCGCCGCCCACGGCCGGGCGCGAGGCTGCCGGCACCGAGGTGTTCACGCCGAAGGTGCCGGGCGACTGCAGGTTGCCGTGGTAGTCGTTGAAGCCGATGATCTTGACGGTGAAGGGCGCCGGCGCGGCCGCGACGGCAAATTGCGCGACTGGGACGATCAGGGCCGCTAGGGCGGCGCGCAGCAGGGTCTTAAGCATGGGGTGCGGTCTTTCTTGGATGTGGTCGAGTGTCAGGCGCGGCTGCGGCGCGCGCGGGTCGCGGCAAGGAGGGCAAGCGCGAGCGCACCCAAGCCCAGCGAGCCCGGTTCGGGGACGCGCAGCATCAGCGCGCCGGTTGTGACGTTAAGGGGCGCGCCGCCGCCGGCGGCGGCAAGCAGTTCGCCGGTCACGGTATAGGTGCCCGGATCGAGGATGACTTCGAGGCGGCTGAAATCGGCATTCGCGAATGCGGCGTCGAAATCGCCGACGGCGTCCGGGAAGCTGTCGTTGGCCGCGGACGACGCAAGTGATGAGACGACGCCCGAACCGTTGTCGATGCTGACCGTGAAGCGGTCGCCGGCGAAGCCGGCGTCGACGACGCGCAGCACAGAGGGCGCGGTCACGGTCAGCGAGAAGGACAGCGCTTCGCCGAAATTGGCACCGGTGTCGATCCATTCGACGCCGCCGCTTGTGGCCGCCAAGTCGTCGATGTCGAACTGATACCACTGGCCGGTCTGGGTGACGGGGACGATGACGGCCTGGGCGGTCGTCGCGGCGGCAAGGGCGAGGGCGGCGAGTGCCGCCTTGAGGGAGGTGCGCATCGTGGGCTTCCTTTTCATGTCTTGCGGGGAGGGAATACGCATGTTCGGGTCGGCAATCCGGTGCGGGAACGCGTACGCCGCGTCAACCGGAAGAATCTGTCCGTGGAACGAAGATAGAGAGGGCGCGTGACAGGACGTGCGCTCGGGTAATAGTCCGTTCGGAGTGTTATGGCTTGAACCGTTCGGACCGTGGCGAGTGCCGGCTGGACCGAACGGCAGGGCGTCGCACAGCGACGCGCGCACCGGTGACATCGCAGAGCATGGCGCCGCGAAAGCTGTAGCGGTTGGCATCCGACATCGTCTGGTCATGTCGGGACGGAACAATGGCGGATTACCTGGGGACGGTTGCCCCGGAGGGATCGAGATCGCCAATCTGCGCGTGCGCGGTAGGGTTGCCGGAATCGGCGGCCGGGGGTGGCCCGTGGCACCGGTCCCGGCACCGGCCTATCGGGGCAGCCAGCGCGGCTATCGCCTGGTCGCACCCGCCTACGACGCGCTGTTCGGCAGGGCGCTCGCGCACGGCCGGCGCACCGCCGTGGCGGCGCTGGACTGCCGTCCCGGCGACCATGTGCTCGAGGTCGGCGTCGGCAGCGGTCTGGCGCTCGGGCTTTACCCGTCGGGTACGCGCGTGACCGGGATCGATATTTCGCGTGACATGCTCAGTCGCGCTCGGCGCCGCGCGCTACGTATCGAGGCGGACTTCGCGCAGATGGATGCCGGTCGGCTGGCGTTTGCCGACGCGACCTTCGACAAGGCGGCGCTTCTGTTCACCGTCGGCGGCTTGCCTGCACCGGTCGAGGCGCTGCGCGAGGTGCGGCGTGTCTGCCGCCCCGGGGCCACGGTGGTGCTGGTGAACCGCTTTCGCACCTACGCGCCGGCAGCGCGTTTCTTCGATGGGGCGCTCGCACCCCTCTACGGCCTGCTCAGGTACCGCGTCGACCTGGACGCGCAGGAACTGGCAAAACAAAGTGGACTCAGCATCGTGCGCAGCCATCCGGCCAACCTCTTCGGCTACGCCACCGTGGTGGTGACGCGCAAGGACACCTAGGGCGCAGCCAGGCGCCCCGGTGCGCCTGGCGCCGCGGCTCAGTCCGCCGACGCAGGCGGCGGCCAGAGTGTCGGATCGATGCCGATATCGCCCTGGTTATCGAAGTCCTCGTCGCCGACATCGACGATGCCGTCATGATCTTCGGGCGGGGTGCTGAAGTCGTCCTCGAGGTCGCCCTCATCAGGCAACTCCGCAGGTTTGCTGTCTTCTGGCCGGTGGCGTGGCGCGGGCATGGCGCGTTCCTTCGCATGGGTTGGCGCGGCGCATCTTCGGCGGCGCGGTTTTCAGGGGTGTGACGCATGCCGGCCGGACAAGTGCATGGGCCGAACGGACTACGCCTACCCGAAACGCATACAGGAGGTTTTCACACTGAGTCGGTACTGTTTGCAGGGTATGTGCGCCAGTGCTTGCAAGGTTTCGGCAGGGCGCGCGGGTGCGCAGGAAATGCGCCGCACGACCGTCGTCTTCCCTCTCCATCACTCCCACACCACCCATCCCGGAGCCAGTCCCATAAGCGACCTGAACCATCTGCATGGCCCTGCGCCGCCGTCGCGAGTCGCCGCGCGCCTGAGGCTTGGCCCCCGCCGCGCAACGCGCCTCCGGCGACCATGATCGGGCTCCTGCCGATTGCCGTTGTCGGTGTCGCGTTGTTCGCGGTGGTACAGGTCGCCACCGCGGCGACCCTGAACGTTCAGGCTGCGGCGGATGCGGCCCTCTTCGAGGATGCGACCGGCCGGCTCGCCAACGGTAGCGGTGCCAATGTCTTCGCCGGTCGCACCACCAACAACAACGCGCAACTCCTGCGCCGCGCGCTGGTGCGCTTCGAGCTCTCTTCGCCGCCGGCCGGCGCTGTGGTCACGTCGGCGCGGGTGAGCCGTTCCCTGACCCGTTCGCGTTTCGCCGGCGACCTGCAGGTCGACCTGCATCGCGTCACGGCATCGTGGAGCGAGGGGCCGATCACCTCGGCCAGGGCCTTCGCGACACGCGTAGCCGCTACGCTTGCGCATCGGCCGACGCTGACGGTCAACTATGACGCGCCGCCGCGGGGCAGCGGAGCGGGCGATGACATACGTTTGCCACTCTGGACGATGGCGCCTCTCGCGGGGTGACCTGATATCGGTGTTTCGGCCCGTTGTTGGCCGGGGAACGGCCGCGGCGCACCCTCGTCGCGCCAGCCGATTTCGTGTGCCTTGGTGGCCAGAGAGCGTGCCGCAGCGTCGGACTGGCGGTGGACCGAGATCATGGTGCCGTTGCCGACACTGGCCGGCGTCTTGTCGTTAGGGGATGAGCACGCCGAACATCGGCTGCGACAAATCGGGACCCCAGGCGGCGCCCTGCTCGCGCCAGTCCATCACAGTCTGTTGATGCCGATGTCTTCGAAGAGGGCGTCGTAGAAGGATGCAGCGTCTGGCGGCGCCCGGGCGGGCACCGGGAGATGGATGCAATCGCAAGGTCTGACGCCGTTGCACGACCGGCATGTTGCAGACCGGCGCGCGCGCCGTCTGAGCGAATCCACGGATCGATCAATGAGCCATTCGGACTACTTAAATGATCCGTGCAGCTCATTCGAGCATCCGCGCGGTGTTTGCCAGGCGGCGTCGCGTGCAGCGGCAACGCGCTCCCCGATTCACACGTTGGTCACCGGCCGATTGCAAGCTGCTGGATTCAGCATTCGTAAGAGAAGCGAAACCATGCGTGCACTCTCGGTCGCCCTTTTTCTCGCGGCATCTGTGGCCCTCATCCGGCCCGCGCTGGCCGCGCCCGCCACGCTGGGGGTCACCGCCAGCCAGGACACCAGCATCTTTTTCGGCACGCCAGCCGCACCTACGCTGTCCGACGGCAGCGGTGACAACCTGTGGCTCTCGGTCACCGCGGAGGGGCTGGGGCGCCGGCTGCTGGTCAAGTTCGACGTCTCGGCCATCCCGACCGGCGCGACGATCCGCTCAGTGACCCTGTCGCTGTACCAGTCGCGCTCGCGGGACAACCACGATGTCACCGTGCATCGGCTGCTGGCCTCCTGGGGCGAAGGGGCGTCGAATGCCGGCAGCGCCGGTACGGGGGCGCCGGCGGCGGCGGGCGACGCCACCTGGGTAAACCGGTTTCACCCCGCAACAGCCTGGACGACGCCTGGCGGCGACTTCGATCCGGCATCGAGCGCGGTCACGCTGGTCGGCCCGCCCGACCTCTTCTATTCCTGGGCAGCAGCTGTACCCGAAGGAGGCGGGCCGATACCGAGGTTGGTGAGCGACGTCCAGGCCTGGGTAAACGCGCCGGCCTCGAATCACGGCTGGATCCTGATCGGCAAGGAGACCGGTTCGCAGAACGCGAAACGCTTCCAGAGCCGCAACAACTCCCTTGCCGAGAACCGGCCCCGCCTGACCGTTGTCTACGACCCGCCGCCGCCCGCGGGCGAAGACGGCGACGTGCCGCTACCGGCGTGGGCGCTGGCGCTGCTGGCGTTGATCCTTCTGCGCATCGGAATGGCCCGAACGGATCATGGCTGACGCGCCGCCGGGGCATCGTCACGTCACATGCGCCGCCCAGAATCAATTACGGAATTTCACCCAGACGACGTTCGCGGAACGTCGACTGACCATCAAGAACCTCCACAGGAGCGCCACGCAATGAAGGGTAATTCGCATCCCAAGAACGATGTTTCGCTCAACCCGTCGGCAGGCCGGTCGATCCTCGATGTGATCGACACAGTCGATCAGGGACGGCGCCGTTTCATCATGAAGAGCGGCGTCGGTGCCGCTGCGCTGGCCTCGGCCGGCGGACTGACCCTGGGCGGTCTGGTCTCTACCGTCGAGGCGGCGCCGGTGCCACCCGGCATCGGGTTCCCCGGCTTCGGCTTCAGCATGGTGTCTGCGAGCACCAACCTCTTTCCCGGAGCGAATACGGATACGGTGGCGGTCCCGGCCGGCTACACGGCTCAGTTGTTCGCCGCATGGGGCGACCCGATCATGCCTGGCGCCCCGGCCTTTCTGGCCGATGCGAGCCAGAGCGCGGCAGATCAGGCCAAGCAGTTCGGCATGCACAACGACGGCATGCATTTCTTCCCGTTCACCGGTGTTGGTGGCCCGTCGAATGACCGCGGCCTGCTCTGCGTGAACAACGAGTACACACATGAGGCGATCCTGCACGTGGGTGGTCAGGGCGCCGGTGCCGCCTATACCATAGCCAAGACCCGCAAGTCGCAGGCCGGCCATGGCGTGTCGGTGGTCGAAGCGCGTCGCATCGCCGGCAAGTGGACGGTGGTGAAGAATTCCCCCTACGGCCGCCGCATCACCTCGAACACGCCGATGCGGATTTCCGGGCCGGCTGCCGGCCATGCGCTGATGAAGGCCAACGCCTACACCATCACCGATGCCGGCAGTGTGCCCACCGGTGGCCTGACCGACGGCTTCTCTGTCAACGGCACCATCAACAACTGTGCGCACGGCATCACGCCCTGGGGCACCTACCTGACCTGTGAAGAGAACTACAACGGCAACTTCGGCTCGTCGGCGGCGGTAGACACGTCGACAGCCAACGAGACCAGCAAGCTGCGCCGCCGCTATGGCATCTCGGCTAGCGGCTTCGGCTACCGCTGGCACGAAAACGACCCGCGCTTCGACGTGAACCTCAACCCCAACGAGCCCAACCTGTTCGGTTGGGTCGTGGAGATCGACCCGTTCGCACCAACCAGCATGCCGGTCAAGCGCACCGCGCTGGGCCGCTTCAAGCACGAGAGCGCCCAGTACGTGGTCGACAGGGACAACCGCGTCGCCTTCTACCAGGGCGACGACGAGCGCAACGAGTACATCTACAAGTTCGTCTGCGCCGGCACGTTCAACCCGACCAACCGCGCCGCCAACCGCAACCTGCTCGACAGCGGCACGCTCTACGTCGCCAAATTCAATAGTGGCGTCGGCAGCCTCACCGGCGTCTGGATTCCGCTGGTGCCGGGCACGATCGGCCTGAATGGCCAGGCGCTGCGCGACAACCCGAACTTCAGCGGCGCCAACGACGCCGAGGTGCTCGCCAAGATCCTGATCAAGGCGCGCATGGCGGCCGACGCCGTGGGCGCGACGATGATGGATCGCCCCGAGTGGACCGGCGTGCGTCCGCGCATCCTGGGCTACAGCGAAGTCGAGATCTATTGCACCCTGACCAACAACAACCGGCGTGGTTCGGCCGCCGTGCCGACTTCCAATGCCGCAGACGGCTCCACTTCAGCCGGCTCCGCCCGCCCTGCAATGGATGCCGCCAATCCGCGCGCCGACAACGTCCACGGCCACATCATCCGCTGGCGCGAGGCCGGCAAATCGGTTGCCGCCCTGACGTTCGAGTGGGACCTGTTCGTGCAATGCGGCGACACCATCACGACGCGGGTGGCGCATGCAAGCGGGACCAATAACTACACGGGCAACATCGTCGACGCCGATGCAGCCGGCACCGCCGACTATGGCGCCCCGGACGGCCTGTGGTTCGACCAGTTCGGCCGCTTGTGGGTGCAGACCGACCAGCAAGGCGACGCCTTGGGCGATGTCTGGCAGAACATCGGCCGCAACGTCATGGTCTGCGCAGATCCCAACACCGGTTCGACCCGCCGCTTCCTTACCGGGCCCAACCAGAGCGAAGTCACCGGTGTGGTCATGACCCCGGACGGGAAGACCATGTTTGTCGGCATCCAGCATCCGGGCGAGGACGCAACTGCCGCCGCCCCCGAACAGTTCTCGGCCTGGCCGCATTCCCAGTTCGCCGTCGAGTCCGACGGTGTCACCCTGCTTCCTGCCGGCCGGCCGCGCTCCTCGGTGGTGGTGATCACCAAGGACGACGGCGGCATTATCGGCACCTGATCGGCATCTTTCAAGACTCAACGTAAAGGAATCAAACATGAAACTCTCTCTCCTGGCTGCGGCATCCGCCGCGCTTCTGATCGGCACCGCGCCGGCACATGCGGCGCTTGTAGGCAGTCCGGCCGCCTTGGCCGGCCCCACCTCGGTGATCGATTTCGAGGACTTCGACGGCCTCCTGACCATGGGCCCGCTGCCGCTCACGCCCGCTGTCACCTTCACCGGCGACGCCGGCAGCGAAATCGGCGCGTTCGAGCGTGATCTGGGCACCAACGGCCTGTGGGGCGTTGGCAACCGTTTCGCCGCCGGCGGCTTTGTCGGCGAACTGCGCTTCACGTTTGCCGGCGTCAGCAGCGGCGCCGGTGCGTTCGTCAGCCATTACGCCGACAGCGTCCTGCCGTTCTCCATCGTGGTGTCGGCATACGGTCTCAACAACCAGATCATCGAGTCGTACACCGTGCCGGTGACCACGTCGATCACCGGCTACAACGAAGGTGTGTTCCTCGGCATCACGCGCGCGACGGCGGATATCAGCTCGATCTCGTTCAAGGGTGTCGTCCCCGTGGTCGACAACCTGACCTTCACGACGCCGGTCCCGGAACCGGGCGCATATGCCATGCTGCTCGCCGGGCTGGCGCTGGTGGGCTCCATCGCGCGCCGCCGCCGCTAGCCGGCTACGCGCGGCCGGCGATGCCGGCAGCGCGGGTGCAGCGATTGCCAGGGCAAGGCCGCGCAAGCGGCCTTGCTTTTTTATGTGCGCCCGGCACGGGTGCACTCTTGTGGGTGAGAGTCCCACCGTAAGTTGATCACGACGAGCAAAGCGAAGAGCGCCGTGACCGGCACCGTTCTGCTGGACTCCCTCTTACCTGCGAATTCCAATTTTCAGTTGTATCGGGCCACGGGAATCAACAATCGTGGTGATGTGATCGCAGTGGGAGGACAAGGTTGCCCCGACCCTGCGAGCTGCCGGGGTGTCCCCTTGCTACTTTCCGGGGTTTTCCCGGTGCCGGAACCAGCACCTTGGATCTTGTTGCTAGCGGGAGTGCATCTCATTGCATGGCTGACCGTGGCGCGTCGGCCACGGGCCTGCAACGGGCTCGAACATGCCTTTGCCGTATCCAGGGGGGCCTGAAGTCGCCAGTCCGGAACGGCGGACACTGGGCTCTAGGAGCGAAATTTCCTGAGGCCTCGAAGGCAGGGTTTTTGTCCCGTTCAACTGACCGCAGCGCGATCGGGTGAATCGTTGTCGCGGCTGGCGCACGGTGCCTCTAACCACTGGTTTCATCGTTGCAGTCGAGGCGTCATTTCGACTCGCTGGCCCGCTTCAGGCAGGCCGCAAACTCGTCGAACAGCGGCTGAAGATCCGGGATCGACCGGGTGATCAGCGGCGCCAGCAGGCCGCTGAATTCTTCCTTCATGGAAAACGTCGTCTTGCCGGGAGAGTGCTCGACCAGGGTGTAGGTCCGCCGGCCCGTGAAGAGGCCGAGAGGCATGCCGCCGGTCCAGAGCATTTCATGCGGCGGGGCCAGTGCCGCGACCTTGACCGGAAAGGCTCGCCCCGGACTTGCGGTGGTGTGGATCGTGACCTTGTGGCCCAGGGCGACCGTTCCTTCGACCCTGGAGACGGTGGTATTCCAGCCTGGCCAGGCGGCCAGGTCCGTGAGAATGGTCCACACCTTGCCGGGCGACGCGGCGATGACGCACGAAGTGCTGAATGTCTTCATTGGGTGCTCCCAGTATTCATTGCATGCAAAGGGCAGGACCTCATGGCACGAAGCTGCCTGCCTCTCCGTCCGCGGGCTTGACCGTGACCAGGACTTCGATGTACTCGGCCCGAATTCCGCGGCTCAGGTCATCGATCTGCACCACATGCGTGAAGAGTCCGCAAGCCCGGAAGATATGCTCGCAGATATCGAAGCCCCAGTCCACGGTGACCAGCGAGCCTT
>JBJXGS010000054.1:0-5897 GCA_046160545.1 Burkholderiales bacterium | reverse complement strand
CACCATCGGCGCACAGGCGGTGGCGCGCGCTCCGGGCGACGGCTACACCCTGTTGCTGGCGCCGGTTGCGATCCTCGCGATCACGCCGCACCTGCGCAAGGTTCCCTATGACCCGGAGACCGAACTGGTGCCGGTGGCGATGCTGTCGTCGAGCTACGGCCTGATGGCGGCGCGACGCGATCTGCCGGCCAATACCCTGCAGGAGTTCGTCGCGCTGGCGCGCAAGGACCCGGGCAAATTCACCTTCGGGTCGGCCGGGGCTGCGACGGCCACCCATATCACCGGCGAGATCGTCCATCTCAAGGCGGGTGTACGCCTGCTGCACGTGCCCTTCAAGGGCTCGGCGGACGCGCTCAACGATCTCCTGGGCGGGCGCATCGACCTGATCTACGACCCGGTGGCGCTGGCGCAGGTGAAGGCGGGCAACCTCAAGGCGCTCGCGGTCACCAGCGGCGTGCGTCATCCCGAGCTGCCCGCGGTGCCGACCCTGAAGGAGGCGGGCATCGAGGTGCCCGGCGGCAGCTGGTTCGGTGTCTTCGCTGCACGCGGCACGCCGGCCGCGGTGATCAACCGACTGGCCGCCGAAATCGAGAAGGTCGTGACCGCTGCGGACGCACGCGAGCAGATGCTCAAGTTCAGCCAGTACCCCGACTTCAAGGCCCCGCAGGCGTTTGCGCGGCAGGTGAACGACGATCGTGCGTTCTACCGCGACCTGATCGACAAGGCGGGCATCAAGGTCGAGTAGGCACGGTCGCCCTGGCCCGACCCAGCCGCACCGTACGGAAACCTGCAACTCCCATGTGGAAGCCCGCTCAGCGCATCAAGTTCCATGCTTCGACTGGCCGCATCCCGAGCCGTGCCGAAGCGACTGCAGCACGCCTGTTCGCGCCGCTCAAGTCCGGGCCCCTCGAGCTTGAGCAACGCACCTGGGTGCCGGCCATGGTGCCGTGGCGCTCGGACGAGGACGGCATCGTCACCGAAGATGTCCTGCAGTGGTACGAGCGCTTCGCGCGCGGCCGGCCGGGCGCGATCGTCGTAGAGGCGACCGGCATCCGCGACATCGCCAGCGGGCCGCTTTTGCGCATCAGCCACGATCGGTATGTCGGCGGGCTGCGCGAACTGGCGCAGACCATCCACCGTGCCAGCGACGGGCACACCCGTGCGCTGATCCAGATCATCGATTTCCTTTCGATTCGCAGGCGCCCGGAGCCGGCGAAGTTCTTTCATCGATTCCTCCAGGTCACAGCCCGTCATCGCGAGTATCTGGGTGATCCGCAGGCTACCGATGAAGAGGTGCGCGAGCGACTCGCCGCGCTTCCCGAAGACCAATGGGCGCTGGCGCTTGCGGCGCGCGAACTCGAAGCCCTGCGCTACGGCGCGCGCGAACGTGTCACCGATACCCACCTGCCGCATATCCGCGAACTGCCGTTGGTACTGCCCGGTCTCTTTGCCGCGGCGGCCGCGCGCGCGCAGGCAGCCGGCTTCGATGGTGTCGAGCTGCATTACGCGCACGCCTACACCATGGCCTCGTTTCTTTCCGCCACCAATACGCGTGACGACGGCTACGGTGGTGCGCGCGAGCAGCGCGTGCGCCTGCCGCTGGAGGTGTATCAGGCCGTGCGCGCCAAGGTCGGAGATGGGTATGCCGTGGGCTGCCGCTTTCTGGCCGACGAGTGCATCGAGGGCGGCAACCAGGTCGCTGACGCGATCGACTTCGGCGTCGCCTTCGCCCGCGCCGGAATGGACTTTCTCTCCACCTCGCGCGGCGGCAAGTTCGACGACGCCAAGCAGCCCGGGGTCGGCGCCGCAGCCTATCCGTACACCGGACGCAGCGGTTATGAATGCATGCCGCAATACCTCTCGGATGAGGCCGGTCCGTTCGGCCGCAACGTCGCACCGACTGCCGCGATCCGTGCCGCGGTGCGCGCCGCAGGCCTGGCGACGCCGGTGGTCTGCACCGGCGGCGTGCACAATTTCGAGATGGCCGAGGCAATGCTCGCGCGCGGCGACTGCGACCTGGTCGGCACGGCGCGCCAGAGCCTGGCCGATCCGGACTGGGCGCGAAAGACCGTGCTGGGCCTGGGCGACCAGGTGCGCCTGTGCGAGTACACCAACTACTGCGAAGGCCTGGACCAGAAGCACAAGCAGGTGACCTGCCAGCTGTGGGACCGCGAGGCGCTCGACGAGCCGGGCATCCGCTTCTCCAATGACGGCAAGCGCCGCCTGGTCGCGCCGCCCTGGTCGCCGCCGGACGCATGATCCCTTTGCAAGGCGCGCCGCTTTCACCGAGCGGTCATGCGGACCCGTTCGCGCGCGAGCACCTGCCGCCGCGTTCGGAGTGGCCGGAGTTCCTGTTCGAATTGCCTGAGCTCGACTACCCCGAGCGCTTCAATTGCGCCGACGCGTTCATCGATGCGCAGGTCGCGGCTGGACGGGGCGACCGTGTAGCCTTGATCGGCACCGACGAGGCGCTCACCTACGCCGCCCTCAAGTCGCGCGCCGAGCGCATCGCGCGCCTGCTGCGCGAGGAATTGCATCTGCCCACAGGCGCGCGCGTGCTGCTGCGCGGCGCCAACAGCCCGGCGCTGGCCGCCTGCTGGCTGGGCGTGGTCAAGGCCGGCATGATCGCGGTGACCACCATGCCGCTGCTCCGCGCGCGCGAGCTGGCCGCGATCGTCGCCAAGGCGCGCGTGTCGGCGGCTCTGTGCGACCACGCGCTGGCAGAGGAGATGCTGAAGACGCAAGCGTCATGCCCGGAGTTGCGGGACCTATTGCTATTCAATGCACCGCTCGGGGTTGATAGCCTCGAGGCCCGCACCGCCGGCCTGCCGGACGGCTTCGCCAGCGCTGACACCGCGGCCGACGACGTCGCGCTGATCGCCTTCACCTCGGGTACCACCGGGGTACCCAAGGGGACCATGCATTTTCATCGCGATGTGCTGGCGATCTGCGACGTGCTTTCGCGCCAGGTGGTGGCTCCGCGCCCGGACGACGTCTTCATCGGCACGCCGCCGCTGGCCTTCACGTTCGGGCTGGGCGGATTGTTCCTGTTCCCCCTGCGCGTCGGTGCGCGCGCCGTGCTGGTCGAGTCCTGGACCCCGGAGACCCTGCTTGCCGGTATTGCCCAACATCGCGCCAGCGTCCTTTTCACCGCACCGACCTTTTATCGGCGCATGGCGCCGCTGGCTGCGGGGCTCGACCTGGCCAGCCTGCGCGTCACCGTGTCCTCGGGCGAGATGCTGCCGGCCGACACGCGGCGCATCTGGCGCGAGGCCTGCGGAATCGAAATGACCGAGTGCCTGGGGTCGACTGAACTCCTGCACGCCTTCATCGCGTGCACGCCCGGAGCGGTACGGCCAGGAGCGACCGGGCGCGTGGTGCCCGGTTATCGTGCTGTCGTGCTGGACGCGCAGGGCAGGGAGGTGAGGCCGGGCGAAATCGGGCGCCTGGCGGTCAAGGGCCCGACCGGCTGCCGCTACCTGGACGACCCGCGCCAGCGCGACTACGTGCAGGGCGGCTGGAACCTGACCGGCGATGCCTACCGCATGGATGAGGATGGCTTCTTCTGGTACCAGTCGCGCACCGACGACATGATCATCTCTTCGGGTTACAACATCGCCGGCCCCGAGGTCGAGGATGTGTTGCTCACCCACCCGGCAGTGGCGGAGTGTGGCGTGGTCGGCGTGCCGGACGAGCTGCGCGGGCAGATTGTCAAGGCCTTCGTGGTCTTGCGCCCTGGCCACACAAGTGACGATGCGATGGTGGCCGCACTGCAGGCCCTGGTCAGGGAAACGCTCGCGCCATACAAATACCCGCGCGCGGTCGAGTTCGTCGATGCGCTGCCGCGCACCGAGAACGGCAAGATCCAGCGCTTCAAGCTGCGCGAGGCTGGACCGGCCGTGTAGGAGCGATTTCCACCCGCGCCGCGAAACTCGATTGCCCGGCCGAGAACGCAAAGGCATCCACGGCCGCATCAGGCAGTATGGGCGCCGAATCGGTCAGTGTATTGAGTCCCGCCCAGCCGTCGCGCATCCACAGGGTTCCCGCAGGTATGCGCTCGGTGACATGGGCGCGGGCCTCAAGCGAGCCGCGTGCATTGAACATGCGCAGCGGCGCGCCTTCGACGATGCCGCGCGCTGCCGCGTCTTCGGTGGAGATCCACAGGCGCGGCTCCGGTTCGCGCCGCGCCAGCGTCGGCAATTCGCGGCCGTGGTTGTAGAAGGCATGAAAATGCGCCAGCGTGCGGCCCTGCGTGAGTGTCAACGGAAAGGCAGGATCGGCGGCCGCGGGTGAAGACCAGTCGGGCAGGGGCGCGAGCCCCATTTGTGCCGCACGCTCGGAAAAGAACTCGATCTTGCGCGACGGGGTATCGAAGTTGAGTCCTGGATTGGCGACGTGCGAAATCTTCAGTTCGCCGATGCCGCCCTGCGCGCGCAGCTTGGCCACGGTGGCATGGCCGGTTGCCGGGTGGTCCAGGATCGCATCGAGCATGGCCTCATCGGACCCCCACGGGAAGAAACCCTCCAGTCCCAGGCGTTCGGCCAACTCGCGCATGACCCAGGTGGCGTTGCGCGCTGCGCCGGCAGGTTCCAGCGCCGGTTCCATCAGGTAGAGGTGCGTGAAGGCCGACTTGCAGCCCAGTTCCTCGAGCCAGGCCGTGGCCGGCAGCACCACATCGGCGAATTCGCGCGCGGTGTCGTTGAGAAAGAGATCGTAGCTCACCACCAGACGCGTGCGGTTCAAGCCCGCGGCGACGCGTCGCGTGTCGGCGAACGAGGAAAGCATGTGGGTACCCATGAGCAGCAGGTTCCTGAGGCGCCCGTCATGCAGGGCATCGATCAGGGTCGACATCTGGTTGGGCAGTACGCTTCCGGGCGCGCGTTTCCCCGGCGCGATGATGCTGCCCAGGCCGCGCCCGTGCGCAGCACCACCGTGACGCGGACCGAAGCCCGCGCCCGGCATGCCGACGTTGCCCGTCAGGCCCGGCAGGCAGGCGATCGCGCGGCCGGCCTGCCAGCCGTTGTCGCCCTTGTGCATCGAGCTGCCGCCCAGCACGATCATCGCCGGGCGGGTGCTTGCATAATCGCGCGCCAGCGCGACGATGGCTTCGGCCGGCACGCCGGTGATCGTCGCGGCCCACTGCGGCGTGAAGCGGACCACGTGGGCGGCAAGCGCAGCGAAGCCGACCGTATGGCTGGTGACGAAAGCGGCGTCGTGCAGGTCTTCACCGCAGATCACGTGCATCAGCGCCAGGGCCAGCGCGCCGTCGCTGCCCGGGCGCAGGATCAATGCGCTGTCCGCCTTGGCGGTCGCCTCGGTGCGGCGCACGTCGATGGTGATCACGCGTGCGCCGCGCTGCCGTGCCATGGTGACAAAGCGCGCGGTGTTGGGCTGGCTGGCGAAGTTGGCGCCCCACAGGACGATCAGGCGCGAGTGCGCGCCCATGTCCTCCTTGGTGTGGCATTCAAGCATCCCGGTCAGGCCCAGCCCGTAGGCGCCCAGGCCCCAGCAGATCATGGTCGGCGCGAAGAACTGGCTGCCGTGGAAGTTGGCGAAACGTGCGAAGAGCTGCGCGCTCACCCGCGTGCCGTAGTTGGTCGCGAAGGTGCCGTGGCCGGGCCAGATCGCCGTGGCCGCGGGCGCCTCTGCGGCGATGTCACGTGCGATACGCGCGAGCGCCGCTTCCCAGGACACGGGCTCCAATGGCTGGTCGCGACGCGCGCGCATGAGCGGATGCAGCAGGCGGTTGGGGGCCTCGAAGATCTCCTTGGAGGCCTGGCCGCGGATACAGAGAAAGCCCTCGCTGTCCGGATTGGCCTCGTCGCCGCGCACCGACAGCAGGCGCCCGTCGCGCACTTCCGCGAGCATGCCGCACAGGGTCGGGTGACAGTTCATCG
>JBJXGS010000053.1:0-11132 GCA_046160545.1 Burkholderiales bacterium | reverse complement strand
CTGATGCTGACGATGCCCAGCCCGGACGCGCTATTGAGCGGCGAGATAAACAGGCCCATCGATGCGCGCGAACCCATCGTGACCATCAGGAATGCGCCGGCCAGGAGGGTCGGGACCCACCAGGACCGGGCAAATGCCAATTGCGCTGTCGCAGCCGAGGAAGTGTTCGGGGTGGTCATGAGGGAATCCTCACCTAGACAGCGCAGCATGTTACGCCTAGGCGAATCCGCCATGTCTTAAAGCGGGCCGCCATGCACTTTCATCAAGATCGCGAATCCTGGGAGGCAGGGACGATCGTCGCCGTGCAAGTGACGCGACCGGTATAGTCTGGATCATCAATAAAGCGCCCACAACTTGGAAAACCATCGGAGGCGAAATGTCTGAATTGACCCAGGCAGTTAGATTGGAACGAGATGGCGATGTCGCGGTTCTCACGATGCAGTTCGCGCCTCACAACCTGATCAGTGCAGTGCTGTTGAACGCACTGATCGCGAGTCTCGCGAAGGCGCACTCCTCAGGCTGCCGCGCCGCGGTATTGCGCAGTTCCTTGCGTCACTTTTCAGCCGGCGCCGACCTCGCGCTGTTCCAGAACGGCGGCGCCAATTTTGTATCCAAGGTGGATATGGTTGCCGCATTGCGTGCGTTCGAAGAAGCTCCCATTCCGATCGTGGCAAGCGTGCACGGCGCCGCGTTGGGCGGCGGTTTCGAGCTGGCACTCGCGTGCGACATGATCGTGGCCGCGAGCTCCGCGAAGTTCGGCCTGGTCGAGGCGACCTTGGGCCTGCATCCGCTGATGGGCGGCATACAGCGCATGGTCGACCGTGTCGGCGCGGCACGCGCCAAAGAGTTCGTCATGCTCGCACGGCGGCACGATTCCGCGACGCTGGAACGCTGGGGGGTGATCAATCGTGTCGTCCCGGACCTGCAGCTGCGCGAAACCACGATGACGATCGCCCACGAGCTCGCCCGCGGACCGACGATCGCGCACGGCTGCACCAAGCGCATGGTCAATGTCTATCTGCGTGAAGGCATGCAGGCCGCCGACAATGCCATGCAGGAGATACAGGCGCCGATCTGGCAGAGCGAGGACTTGAAGCGAGGCCTGGCTGCCTTTGCCCAGAAGGGACCGGGCAACGCAGTGTTCTCCGGAAACTGAGGCTCGCGCCATGGCAAAGGGACCGCTTTCCGGCATCCGGGTGGTTGATTTTTCGCGCGTCCTCGCAGGGCCGCATTGCGCCAAGACCTTGCACGATCTTGGGGCAGACGTCATCAAGCTCGAGCCACCCCGACCCGACATTTCGCGCCTGGCGTACCCCAGGCGTGATGGCATCTCGCACTATTACATCCAGCAGAATTCCGGCAAACGCAACATCAGCCTGGACTTGAATTTCCCGCAGGCGCGCGAAGCGGCGATGCGCCTGTGCGAGACGGCCGATATCATCGTGGAAAACTTTCGCGCTGGCACGCTCGCCTTCTTCGGTTTCGACTACGCCTCGGTCGCAAAGCGCAACCCGCGCGTCATCTATGCCTCGATCAGCGGGTACGGGCAAAACGGACCGCTCTCGCACCGCGCGGCCTACGCTCCGACCGTGCATGCCGAGTCAGGCTATTCCGACACGTTCATGAAGCATCTCGGCGCCGACCTCACCGCGCTGCGGCACGATGCCTATTCGCATGCAGACCTGTACTCGGGCCTGCAGGCAACCATCGGCATCCTCGCGGCGCTGTATCGGCGCGCACAGACCAATGTGGGACAGCACGTGGACGTCGCGATGGCCGCGACCATGCTGGCCGAAAACGAGCGCGTGCACTACGACCTGTCCGGAATCGACCTGGGTGATGAACCGCCCGCGCTGGGGCCCTCACTGTCACCGTTTTTCAAGACGTCGACCGGCGAAACCATCACCATTGCGACCAGCATGACCAGCAGCCTGACCTTCGGGTTCTTTGTTGCGGCGATGCGGCGCGCGGATCTCTTCACCGACCCGCGTTTCGCGACGCCGGAAGCCCGCACGGCGAATCTCGCGATACTTCACGACATCGTGCAAAAGTGGATCCTGAGCTTTTCTTCGCTCGAAACCCTCGATGCACAGCTCGACGAGGCCAAGCTCGCCTTCGGCGTGGTCCGCTCGGTGCAGGAGTTCGCCGAGTCGGATTGGGCGAAGTGGTGGGGCGCGATCGACGAAGTGGACGACCGCAACGGCGGCTCGTTGCGCATTCCGGGGCGTCCCTGGCGCTTTTCCGCGGACGCGCTCGAACATCCTGGCGTCCCGGCATTCCGCGGCGAGCACAATCGCGAAGTGCTGGAAGAGCTCGGCTATCCCCCGGCGGCCATCGACCTCATGACGCTCGCGGGTGCCCTGAGCTCGGATGTGCCAAAGGGAAGTAAGCTCTAAGACTGATTCCTCCTGCGGCAATACCGTAGTCCCGATTCAGCCAATGACGCTCGGCACGGCCTGCGTGAACGGCCGATCACACAGTTCGCCGCAGGCCTTCAATATTGTTTCGACCTCAAGACAATGAGGATCGCACGATGAAGCTCTATTCATTGACCCCCAGCGCATACAGCCAGATGGCCCGCATCGTCCGCATCGAAAAGGGGCTGACCGAGCGCATCGAGCTCGTGTCGGTGACCACGCGCGGCGTGGACAATCCGCTCTATTCGATCAATCCCTCCGGCCGGGTACCGGCGTTACTCCTCGACGACGGGACCATCCTGGAAGACTCGCCGCTGGTCTGCTGGTACATGGATCATCTCGACGGCAAACCGACCCTGCACCCGCCAGAAGGCATGGCGGGCCTCGAACACCGGCGCATTGAAGCTATGGCGCGCGCCTGGGTCGACGGGGTCGCCGTCTGGGCGCGGGAGTTTCGCTACCGGGAAGCGGAAAAGTCCATGTCCGAGGCAACCCTGGAGCACGAGTCGGGACGTGCCCGGCGCCTGGCCGACATTTTCGAGCAGGAAGTACAGGGCAAGGTCCTCTCCGGCCCGCTCAACATGGCGCAGATCACACTCGCCGGCGTTTTCTCGTTCCTGCCTCTGGTAAAGGACAAGAGAGGGTTCCGCTGGCAGGATGGCCGGCCGCATCTGCGCGCCTGGATCGAGCGCATGT
Source organism: Burkholderiales bacterium (assembly GCA_046160545.1). Lineage (GTDB taxonomy): Bacteria > Pseudomonadota > Gammaproteobacteria > Burkholderiales > JAEUOS01 > JAEUOS01. The sequence goes on along the minus strand of JBJXGS010000053.1, from coordinate 8,019 downwards.
ACCGCAACCCCTCCTTCGCAGACACCTTGCCGCCGCTGGAGTAGTCGCGATACAAGCAATTGCGTCACACCGATTTCGCGGCACCAACTTTCCCGCGCGCCACGCACGCGTCCGCTCCCCAGGAACACCATGACCGATCTTGTACACGTCGACATCCGCGATTCCGTCGCTACTTTGACGCTAGATGACGGCAAGGCGAACGCCTTTTCCCTCGCCATGTCGCGCGCCATCGACGCCGCGCTGGACCAGGTTGCCAAAGACGCCAGGGCCGTAGTCATCCGCGGCCGGCCCGGTGTCCTGTGCGGCGGCTTTGACTTAAAGGTCATACGCGGGGACGACGAAGCCGCGCGGACCGCGATGCGTGAGTCCGGCATGCGGCTCATACGCCGCCTCTTCATGTTGCCGCAACCGTTGCTGTTCGCGTGCACCGGTCACTCGGTCGCGGCCGGCGGCCTCTTGCTCCTGACTGGCGACTTGAGGATCGGGGTCGAGGGGGAATTCCGCATCGGCCTGAACGAAGTCGCGATCGGTCTCCCGCTGCCACAAATGGGCCTCGAACTGGTCCGGGAGCGACTGACCCCGAGTGCCGCGACCGAAGCGAGTCTGCTCGCCCGGCTGTACAGCCCGCGAGACGCGGCAGTTGTCGGATACCTCGACTACGTGGCCAGGAGCGAGGACTTCGACCGGACTGTCGCTGACAAAGCGCGCGAACTGGCGAAGCTCGACCCATCCGCCTTCGCCGAGACCAAGCGACGTCTGCGGCAGGCGACTGCAGACCGCATGCAGTAGTTCGGCTGGTTCGCTCCGGTGTCGGGAGTAACGCCTTGGCGAGCGGGCCGCGCACCACAAGCGACAGCAATCCGGGCCAAGCGCGGCGCCGTTTATTTTCGTGCCGGCGCAGCCGACCTTTTGGCAGGACGCGCGCCCTTGGCGTCGAACTCATAAAGCAGATTTAGCTGGTCTCGTACCGGGCCGCCGAGGCGCAGCTTCACCATCCACTCCCCGCTCATCTCCAGATCCAGTCGCGCCTTGTACTCGCCCGGATTGGCGCCGGCTGCGGCCTTCACGGGCTTCACGTTGTGCGCCATCGGCATGCTGGGCATGTCGGCGCCGACGGTGATCTCGGCACCGGCGAGCGGCTGGCCGCCGCGCGACAACCGGATGCTGCAGTCGTAGACGAAGTCGGTCCCGGTAAAGGCGCAGTCCATCGCGGCCTGCGCGCGCTGGGCGTGGGCGCTCGACGCCGCACAGGAGATGGAGAAGGCGAAGGCAGCGGCGATGGTGGTGGAAAGTCTCATCATGCTCTCCTCAACGCACGATAACGCAGACGGTGCACCAGTTGCTCGTTCAAAAGGCCGCCCGGCCGGACAGCGAGAAGCACCGCGACCAGCCCGCCAAAGACGATCATGCGGTAGCCCTGGAAAATGCGTGAACTTTCCAGGAGGCCGATGTCCAGCACCACGCCAAGCAAGGGCCCGAGCGCAGTGCCGATGCCGCCGATCATGGCGTAGGCCAGGCTGTGGACGCCGAGCATGATATCGAAGTTGCGCGGCTCGATATAGGTGTTGTGGTGCGCAAAGAGAGTGCCACCCAGCGCCGCGAGGGCGCCGGCCGCGGCAGCCACGCCGAGCTTGATGCGGTCGACGTTGATACCCAGCGAGGCTGCGAGCTCGGGGTCCCGGCCCACCGCGCGCAGCGTCGCGCCCAGGCGCGAGCGCTCCACCAGCAGAAGTATCGCGACCACCACCGCCAGCATCGCGTAGATCATCGCCAGGTAGGCTGCCGGCTCGACGCCCGCCTCGAAGACCCAGCGAATGCTGCGAAACCCCTGGGTCCCGTCCGGCCCGACGAGTTCACCGTCCACCATGCGCTGCACGCGCAACAGCTCGAAGAGAATGCGCGCCATCTCGGCTCCGGCCAGTGTCGCCATCGCAAAGTACAGGCCGCGCAACCTCAGTGTGGGCAAGCCGATCAGCAGTGCGGCCAGTGCGCCGCAGGCCATCGCGGCAAGCGCGGCCAGCGGCAGCGGGACGCCGTACATCGCCGTCAGCATGGCCGAGGCGTAGGCGCCGACGCCGAAGAACGCCTGCTGCCCGAACGACATTTCCCCGCTGATGAGCAGCAGGTAGGCCGACAGCGCGATGAACGAGAACAGGCCGATGTTCGTCAGGACGCCGATCGTGTATTCGTCCATAGCCCCTTGGGTCGGAATGCGAGCAGGAGAAACAGCACCAGGTAGGCCGTGAGGTCACGAATCTGCGGGCCGAAGAACCACTGGCTGTGCGCTTCGATCACGCCCAGCGCCAGGCCGCCGATGATGGCGCCGGGCAGCGAGCCGAGGCCGCCGAGCATCATCGCCAAAAGGCCCTTGAGCGTCGACCACATGCCGAGCATGGGCGTGACCTGTTCATGGGTCGAGGCGATCAGGAATCCGGCGATGCCGCCGAACGCCGAGGCCACGGCGAATACCCGCACGAAGACGCGCGAAGCGTCGATGCCGACCAGGCTGGCCGCGACAGGCTGCTGCACGACCGCGCGCACCGCGACACCAAAGCGCGTGCGGTAGAGCATGTAGAAGAGCGCTCCGGCCGAGATCAGCGTCGCGGCCATGATCACCAGGGACTCCACGCGCAGCGTCAACGGGCCGAGCTCCAGCGGGCCACCCTGATAAAGCGCCGGGAATGCGTACAGGTGGTTGGGCAGCACGAGGGTCGCCAGTTCCTCGAACTGCATCCACAAGGCGAAGCTCGCGACCATCGCGGCGATCGCGGAACCGCTGCTATGCGGCGCGAAGCACAGGCGCTCGACGTAGGCGCCGGCGAGCACGCTGCCCGCCACCGCCACTGCCGCAAGCGCGATCAGGCCCAGGCCGAAGTTCAGGTGCGTCCAGGTGGCCGCATAGCAGCCGAACATGATCGCCGGTCCGTACGAAAGGTTGACCCGGCGCAGGACACCGAAGATGAGCGTGAAGCCGACGGCGAGCAGCGCGTAGGCCGCCCCCAAGGTCAGTCCGTCGAGCGTGTTTTGCAGCAAGTCCACGAGCATCGCGGCCTCGCGGCAAAGCTCAGGTTGACGTGGAGCCCAGATAGGCCCGCTTGATGACTTCGTCTTCGGCCAGCGAGCCCGGGTCGCCGCTGAAGGTCACTCGGCCCTGCTCGATCAGGTAGAAGTGATGGGCAACCTTCAACGCCATGTGCGCGTTCTGCTCGACCAGGAAGATCGTCGTCCCGTCCTTGTGCAGCTCGCCGATGATCCTGAAGATCTCCTCGACGATCAGCGGCGCTAAGCCCAGCGAGGGCTCGTCCATCAAGAGCAGCTTCGGGCGGCTCATCAGCGCGCGCGCCACGGCCAGCATCTGCTGCTCGCCGCCGGAGAGGGTGCCCGCCATCTGCGCGGAACGCTCCTTCAGGCGCGGGAAGCGCGCGAACATGCGCTCGATGTCGGCTGCGACCTCCGCCTTCTCGCTGCGCTGGTAGGCGCCCGCGTGCAGGTTGTCGGTCACCGTCATGTCCGGGAACACCAGGCGGTTCTCCGGGACCAGGGCCATGCCCTGGGAGACGATGGCGTGCGGTTGCGAACCTGCGATCTCGGCGCCGGCAAAGCGGATCGAACCCGACTTGGGCCGCAGGATGCCCGCGGTCGTCATCATGAGCGTGGTCTTGCCGGCACCGTTGGGACCCAGCAGACAGGTGATCGATCCCTGCTGGACATCCAGGGTGACGCCTTTCAAGGCCTCGATCTTGCCGTAGCTCGTGACGACGTCCTTGACTTCAAGCAGGGCGCTCATGCTGCCTCCCCGCCAAGGTAGGCCTTGCGTACTGCCGGGTGGGCCTGGATCTCCGCAGGCGTGCCCTCGGCGATCTTCTGCCCGAAGTTGAGTACCGCGATTCGGTCGGTGACTCCCATGACCAGTTCCATGACATGCTCGACCAGCAAGATGGTGACGCCGCGCTCGCGCAGCTTCAAAATGCGCTCGCGCAGCTGGCCAATCTCTTCGCTATTCATGCCGGCCGCCGGTTCGTCGAGCAGCAACAGCTTGGGCTTGGTCGCCATCGCGCGCGCCAGCTCGAGGCGGCGCTGCTCACCGAAGGCCAGGTTCGAGGCGAGTTCGTCCCGCTTGTGCGCGAGGCCGGAGAATTCGAGCAGCGCGACGATCTCGTCGCGCACGCCGGATTGCCCGCCCAGCCAGCGCGAGAAAAATCCCTGCCGCGCCCGGTCCTCGGGGGAATTCTGCGCCACCCAGAGGTTCTGCCAGACCGTCAATTGGCCAAACAGACGGATATTCTGGAAGGTGCGGGCGATGCCCGACTGCAGGCGCAGGTGCGTGGGCAGGCGCGCAATCTCGGCGCCGTCAAACAGGATGTGGCCCGAGGTCGGCGCGAACAGGCCCGTGACCAGGTTCACCGTCGTGCTCTTGCCCGAGCCGTTGGGCCCGATGAGGCCGAAAATCTGGCCACGGTCGACCGTAAGTTCCAGTCCATCGACCGCGCGTACCCCGCCGAAGTGCCGCGACAGCTGCTTCAACTCAAGCATTGCCGCCCCTCCCGGAGAACATGCGCTTGATGCGCTGGAGCACCTGGGCATTGATCAGGCCGTTGGGCATGAATACCATGGAAGCGATGATCAGCGCGCCGAACAACAGGTTGCGCCAGTCGCCCAGGAAACGCAGTCCTTCGACGAGGATGCCCTGCACGAACACGACCGCAATCAGCGTGCCGAACACGCTCGCCATGCCGCCGATGATCGGATAGGCCACCGCGAACACCGACTGCACGACGCCGAAGGCGAGGTGCTCGATGTGCGTCGTGTAGTGGGCGTAGAGGCCACCAGCGAATCCTGCGATGGCGCCGCCGATGGTCATGGCGCTGACCTTCATCGTGGTCAGGTTGATGCCAACGGACTGCGCCGCCATTTCGTCGTCGCCGACCGCGCGCAATACCGAACCGTAGCGCGAGCGGTCGAACCACCAGACCAGCGCCATGAAGAGGATGACGAAGAACCATACGAACAGCATGATGTCGACGGAAGTCCAGCCGTTCTCCGGGAAGAAGCGGATCTGCCGGAACCCCTCCGGACCCAGCGGCCCGACCTGGACGTTGCCCTTCTGCACCTGGTAGTCGAAGTTGAAAAAGAACAGGCGGATGCCTTCCCCGAAGGTCAGCGTAGCGATCACCAGCATCAGTCCCTTGACGCGCAGCGCGGGAAAGCCGACCGCGCCGGCAGCCAGGCCGCCGATGACCGCGCCGGCAAACAGCGCCGGGACGATGTGCCAGCCGAGCAGCACCGTCAGCATCCCGGAAGAGTAGGCGCCGATGGCGTAGAACGCCGCCTGCGCCATGCTCATCTGGCCGGTCAGAAGGATGACGTAGGCTGAAAGACCCAGCAGGGTGTGGATGCCAATGGTCTGCGCTAGGCCGTAGTAGAACTCCATGCGATTCTCCTCAATCCCGCCCGCCGCCCTTGGCGAAAATGCCGCCCGGACGGAAGATCAGGAACGCGAACAGGAGGAGCATCACGTACAGGTCACGCTCGGTCACACCTCGGAAATGCTGGAACAGGTTCTCCAGTCCACCGACCAAGAGTCCGGCGACGATCGCGCCGGGCACGCTGCCCAGCCCGCCGATGACGGTGACGATCAGGCCCTTAACCGTCAGAGGACCGGTGATAAGGATCGAGAGCGTGCCGACGGCGGAGCAGATCAGCGCACCCGCGATACCGCCCAAAAGGCCGGTGATGATGAAGGTCACGGCGTTGACGCGCACCACGCGGATGCCGCACAGCTGCGCCGCAACCGGCTGCTGCGCGACCGCGCGCGTGGCAAGGCCGAGTCGCGTGCGGTAGAGCAGGGCGAGCAGCGCGGCAGTGGCGATGACGCTGACCACGAACACCACGATCAGGTCGCCACGCACCGACAGCCCGCCGAAACGAAGCATCGCTTCCTCAACCGCGGCCGGATAGTTCTGCGGCGCGCCCTGTGTGATGTGCGAGATGATTTCGTCGATCAGGAGCAGCATGCCGACGGTCGACATCAGCGTCGCGTTCTCGTTGCGAATCGGGATGAAGTGAAAGCAGATCAGGTAGATCAGCCAGCCCATGACGCCGCCGGCGATGAACGAAACCGCGAAGATCGCCCAGGCGTTGGTCAGCCCGAGCAGACCGCCGATGGCGAGCCCGGCATACGCCGCGCCGATCGATGCCGCCGCGTACGACATGTTGATCTTGTGCATCACGCCGAACACCAGCGTGAAGCCGATCCCGATCAGCGAGTACGTGGTGCCGAACAGGATGCCGTCAATGAGTGTCTGGAGGATGTCCATGGCGTTTGCGGCGAAGAAAAACCCGCCCGGTCAATCGGGCGGGTTGTCTGGTTGGAAGCGGATCAGAGCGGGTTGTGGAGAACCACCCACTTGCCACCCTTCGCGTGCACGAACACGAAAGGCTTGTCCGCTTCACGGTCTTCGGTCCGCTTGGACACGCCCAGCAGCCCCTTGGTCGACTTGAGCGAGGCAAGGGCGTCGCGCAGCTTGCGGCGATCCGCCTGTACCGAAGCAGCATCCTTCCGGCCCGAGATGCCGGCCTTCTCCAACGCTTCCTTGATGATGAAGACGTTCTCGTAAGCCGCCATGCTATGCAGATCCGCAGCACCGCCCTGCTTGGCGGTGAGCTGAGCGGCCTCCATGGCCTCCTTGCCCACCGGCGCGTAGCTGGTCGGGATGATCATGCCTTCGGCGTGCTTGGGGCAGCCCTGCATGGTCTCGAGGCTGGAGGTGCTGGTCAGGCCGACGATGAGCTTGGGCTTGACACCCTGGCGCTGCATTTCCTTGAGAAGACCGCAGGTGGTGAAGGGATGCGCGGAAACCGACAGGATGTCGGGATTGGCTTTCTTGATCTCGCGCACCTGGGTCGAGAAGTTGGTGTCGTTGAGCAGCCACTTGGAATGGCCGACCACCTGGTAGCCGTTGACCTCGGCGCGGCCCTTCATGACTACGTGCCACGATGCGCGCGAATGGGCGAAGTCTTCCTCGACGCCGCCGTAGATGGTCTTCAAATCGGGGCGGTTGGTTTTCAGCCAGTAGTAGAGCGACTGGTACATGTTCAGTTCGCTCGGCACGTTACGGAACGCCCACTCGGAGATCCGCGCCAGATCGGACTTGATCGCCACGTCGGCCAAGACCGGGAACTGCATGCCGGTGTCGCCCTTGTCGTCAACTTTCTTCTGCAGCGTGCCATAGAGCGGCTCGGCGACGTTGGAGCAGGTCGGGCCGATGGCGATCAGGTTGTCGGTGCTGACCAGGCGACGGATGACGGCAATGCCTTCCTCGGCGTTGCAGCGGTCGTCCAGGAAGTCGGTCATCGCCATCTTGGCCTTCGAGCCGTCAGCGAGCTTCACGCCGCCGGCCTTGTTGACTTCGATGATCGCGGCCTTGATCGCCGCCTCGCTGTTGACGCCAAACAGGCGCAGCACGCCGGACTTGGCGCCGAAACCGGCGATGTTGATGGTCTTTTCCTGCGCGACGGCGCTGCCGGCGGGGCCGAGCGAAGCCGCGAGCGCCATTGCCACTGCGAGTGCAATCTTAGTCATCATGTTCCTCCTCCAATTAACCGGTTAGAGATTAGGGTGCGGTTACACGCATGCCAACCTGGGCCGCAGCGAGATTAAGATGCGACTACAGGCATGTCAATCGTTAATATAACCGTCACCGATTTGCTGCTATGCACCATCCCTCAACCTGATCGACGAGGTGCCGACGTGATCACCGCAACTGTCCGCTACAAGCTGCCACCATCGATAGACCACGACGCCTGCCTCGCGCATTTCGTGAAAATCGCGCCGGGCTTCCGCGAAGCCCGCGGCCTCATCAGCAAGCATTTCATCTGGAGCGAGTCTGGCGTTGCCGGCGGCGTCTACCAGTGGGAAACCATCGAGGACGCGAAGGCGTTTTACTCGGGCCCGTGGAAGAAGGGTATCGTCGAGCGCTACGGCATGGAGCCGGAGATCGAGTATTTCGAGGTCTTCGC
>JBJXGS010000052.1:0-3558 GCA_046160545.1 Burkholderiales bacterium | reverse complement strand
CGCGGGCGCGGCCATTGCGGCTGCGGAAACGCCGAACTTCTCTTCGATGGCCTTCACGAGGCCGTTCAGTTCCATCACGGACATGCCGTCGAGTGCGGCCAGGAATGCGTCTTTGTCGAATGCCATGTTTGGCTCCTCAATAGATTCAGTAAAGGTCGAAATGAATGTGGGACGGGTCGTTCAGGCAACAGCTTCCGCGGTCGGTGCGTCGCGCTTCTCGGCGATGGCGGCCAGCACCCGCGCCAGGCGCGAGATCGGCGACTGCATCAGTCCAAGCAGTTGCGACAGCAGCACTTCCTTGCTCGGAATGTCCGCCAGGGCTTTCACCCCGTTGGCATCGAGCGCCTGGCCGGCGTGCGCACCGGCCTTGACGATCAGCTTGTCGTTGCCTTTGGCAAAGTCGGACATGACTTTGGCCGCGGCGACGGCGTCCTGCGAAAAGCCGTAGATCAATGGCCCCACCATGCTCGCCGAGACCACCTCGAACGGCGTTCCCGCCACAGCACGGCGAGCGAGCGTGTTCTTCAGCACGTGAAGGTATACGCCGCGCTCGCGCGCCTGTTTGCGCAAAGCGTTCAGGTGGTCCACGGTCAGGCCACGGTACTCGGCCAGCGTCAGCGTCTGCGAACGCGCCACCTGGGCGGCGACGTCCGTGACCACGGCTGCTTTCTCGTTGCGATTCAGACTCAAGGTCCACTCCTTACATCATGTGTCTCGGGGCATTTGTGAACCCCTCGACACGCCACCACTGCAGCGACCTTCTGACCAAGGATGAATCCTCATCAGCGGGACCGCCATCTGCGCTGGGAATTAAGCGGCTCGACGAGCCGCACCAGCGGTCTTGGACGGCCAGAGCTCGAAAACGAGCCCTGCCCACCACGCTTCGGGGCCAGCGCGCGCGGCGCGACGGCCCCCCAACCATTGCAAACCTATGCCTGCGCCGTTGCCGCGTTGATCGACGCGACGTCGACCCGCGCCCCCACGCCCATGGTGGACGACACCGCCACCTTGCGCAGGTAAATGCCCTTGCTCGACGCCGGTTTGGCCTTGTTCAGCGCTTCGATCAAGGCGCGCAGATTGCCGCCGAGTTTGTCGGCGTCGAACGAGCGCCGCCCGATGGAGGCGTGCACGATGCCGCCTTTGTCGACACGAAACTGCACCTGGCCCGCCTTCGCATTGCGCACGGCGGTTGCCACATCGGCCGTCACCGTGCCTACCTTCGGGTTTGGCATCAGGCCGCGCGGCCCGAGGATCTGACCCAAGGTACCGACGATCCGCATCGTGTCCGGCGAAGCGATCACGACGTCGAAATTCAGGTTGCCGCCCTTGATCTCGGCGGCCAGATCGTCCATGCCGACCACGTCGGCACCCGCGGCGCGCGCCTCGTCGGCCTTCGCGCCCTGGGCGAACACCGCAACGCGTTTGGTCTTGCCGGTGCCGTTGGGCAGCACGACGGCGCCGCGCACGACCTGGTCCGACTTCTTGGCGTCGATGCCGAGTTGCACCGCGACGTCGATCGACTCGTCGAACTTGGCGATCGCACATTCCTTGACGATCGCGATCGCGTTCTCGAGTGGGTACAGCTTGGTGCTGTCAACCTTGCCGGCCAGCGCCTTCTGGCGTTTTGTCAGTTTGGCCATGATCAGACTCCTTCCACGGTCACGCCCATCGAACGGGCCGAGCCGGCGATGGTGCGAACCGCTGCCTCGAGATTGGCGGCCGTCAAGTCTTTCAGCTTCGCCTTGGCGATTTCTTCAACCTGGGCGCGCGTGAGTTTGCCAACCTTGTCCGTGTGCGGCTTGGCCGACCCCTTGTCGAGCTTGGCGGCCTTCTTGATCAGCACGGTGGCCGGCGGCGTTTTGAGGACAAAGGTGAAGGACTTGTCGGCAAACGCGGTGATCACCACCGGCAGCACCAGACCGGGCTCCATGCCCTGGGTCTGGGCATTGAATGCCTTGCAGAACTCCATGATGTTCAACCCGCGCTGACCCAGCGCCGGGCCGATCGGGGGGGACGGGTTTGCTTTGCCCGCCGGAACTTGCAGCTTGATAAAGCCGACGATTTTCTTGGCCATGACTACCTCTGCTTTCGACCACGGCCTTTCGGGCGCGGGGTCGTTGAGTTCAAACGCGAAGGGCTGGTTACCTTCGCTCCTCGTGCCGGTATCTCGTCACCGGCAGCAACGGGCGGGAGTTTTGGAAGCGCCGCCGCGCTTGATTCGCTGCGCAACCCAATCGGGCCGCGGCAATCAGGATCAGACCTTTTCCACTTGCGAGAAGTCGAGTTCGACGCCGGTGGCGCGGCCGAAAATCGTGACCGACACGCGGACCTTCGACTTGTCGTAGTTGACGTCTTCGACGGCGCCGTTGAAATCGGTGAACGGCCCTTCCTTTACGCGCACGAGTTCGCCGACTTCCCACTGCACCTTGGGCCTGGGCTTCTCGACGCCCTCTTGCATCTGGGTCACGATCTTCATCACCTCGGCCTCGGAGATCGGCGCGGGCCGATTCTTTGCGCCGCCGACGAAGCCGGTGACCTTGCTCGTGTGTTTGACGAGGTGCCAGGTGTCGTCGTCCATCTCCATCTCGACGAGCACGTAGCCGGGGAAAAAACGGCGCTCCGACACCGACTTCTTGCCGTTCTTGAGTTCGACCACTTCCTCCATCGGCACCAGAATGCGGCCGAACTTGGACTGCAATTCGGAACGGTCGATGCGTTCGCGCAGGTTGCGCTCGACGGCCTTTTCCATGCCCGAGTAGGCGTGCACCACGTACCAGCGCAGGTTCGGGCGCAACGGCGCCGCGGTGGCTGGCGAGGGCAGGAGTTGTTCCGTCATGTCGTCGTCCTTCACCGCTTCCAGCCGAGAATCAAGTCGTACAGAACCCATTCCAGGGTCTTGTCGGTGATCCAGAGAAACAGAGCCATCACAAACACGAATGCGAACACGTAGCCGGTCATCTGCAAGGCTTCCTTGCGGGTCGGCCAGACCACTTTGCGGACTTCACGAATCGAATCCTGGCCGTAGGCGATGAGCTCCTTTCCGGCCTCCGAAGTGAAGAAGACAGCGACTCCCGTAAGCAGCAGCACCACCAGCGTGACCACCCGCACCCACAAATCCTGTTGGGCCAGGGCATAGAACGCGCCTACGGACGCGACCACCAGCAATCCGGCCACGACCAGCTTTGCCTTGTCCGCCGCCGTGGAAACAGTTTCTACTTCAGAGATTGCCATCTCGTTTCGACCCGTTTGGGTACCAAATTTGATCTGCACGCCGGTCCGCCGATGGGGCGCCTGCGGCGCAACCGGCGGCTGCGTGTCAAGCCCTGCTTGTGGCAGGGGCGGAGGGCATCGAACCCCCAACCTCTGGTTTTGGAGACCAGCGCTCTGCCAATTGAGCTACGCCCCTGTTGCCTGCCCTTGATCCGTCCGCGTTACTCGATGATTTTCGCCACCACGCCGGCACCGACGGTACGCCCGCCCTCGCGGATCGCAAAGCGCAGCCCCTCTTCCATCGCGATGGGGTTGATCAGCTTGACCGTGATGCTCACGTTGTCGCCC
>JBJXGS010000051.1:0-14717 GCA_046160545.1 Burkholderiales bacterium | reverse complement strand
CGAAAAGTCGTTTCGGCATGATGGCGAAAATCCTCGACGAAGAGGCTTGGATTTTGGCACACGCGATGTCGTCGCGCGCCACGACGCAGTGCCGCGCCGCGGGGCCCTGTGATCTAATGCACGCCATGCCGTCCGCCTTCAAGACCGTCGCCATCGTCGGCAAGTATCAGACGCAGGGCATGGCCGAACCCCTGGCCGGCATTGCGGCTTTCCTCAAGTCCGGCGGCTTTACCCCGATCGTCGAGGCCGAGACCGCGGCCAACATCGGCCTTGCCGGCTACGCCACGGCGCCCATCGAGACGCTGGGCGAGTCTGCCGACCTGGCCGTCGTGGTGGGCGGTGACGGCACCATGCTGTCGGTGGCGCGCCTGCTGGCACCGTTCGAAGTGCCGCTGGTCGGCGTCAACCAGGGGCGCCTGGGTTTCATGACCGACATCGCGCTCAAGGACACGCACAGCGCGCTGGGTGCGATCCTGGCCGGCGAATACGATGCCGAGGATCGCCACATCCTGCGCGGCACGGTGACGCGCAACGGCGTGGTGCAGCTCGACACGCTGGCGCTGAACGATGTGGTGGTGAGCCGCGGCGCCATCGGCGGCATGATAGAGCTGACCGTCAACGTCGATGGCCGTTTTGTCTACAACCAGCGCGCCGACGGCCTCATCATCGCCACCCCGACCGGATCGACCGCCTATTCGCTGTCGGCCAACGGCCCGATCCTGCATCCCCACCAGCCGGCCATCGTGCTGGTGCCGGTGGCGCCACACGCGCTGACCAACCGGCCGATCGTGCTGTCGGACAAGTGCGAGGTCGAGATGACGCTCACGCGCGGGCGCGAGGCCGGCGCGCATTTCGATGGCCAGGCGCATTGCTCATTGCAGGAACGCGACAAGATCCACGTGCGGCGTTCGCAGCACGCGATCCGCTTTCTGCATCCGCGCGGCTACGACTACTTTCGCATGCTGCGCGAAAAGCTACACTGGAGCGCGTTGCCGCCTGCCGACTCCGCGCCGCCCGGCTGAGTGCGATGCTGCGGCACCTGTCGATACGCGACTTTGTCATCGTCGAGGCGCTCGAACTCGACCTCGACGCCGGTTTCACGGTCCTGACCGGTGAGACCGGCGCCGGCAAGTCGATCCTGATCGACGCTCTTTCGCTGGTGCTGGGCGGACGCGGTGATGCGGACGTGGTCCGCCCGGGGGCGAAGCAGGCCGAGATCAGCGTCGAGTTCGACGCGCCGCCGGCGGCCCTGTCGGACTGGATTTCCGAGCACGGCCTGGAAGGCGACGCGGGGACCTGCCTCTTGCGCCGCGTGATCGAGGCTGGCGGACGCTCGCGCGGGTTCGTCAACGGCCGTGCGGCGACCCTGACGCAATTGCGCGAGGCCGGCGAATTCCTGCTTGACATCCACGGCCAGCATGCACACCAGTCGCTCATTCGTGGCGACGCGCAGCGCGCCGTGCTGGACGCGCACGGTGGTCTCGATGCCGCCGTCGCGCGCGTGCGCGCGGCGTGGGGTCACCTGCGACAGTGCCGTGACGCGCTCGCCGAGGCGCGCGAGCATGCCGACCGCCTGGTCGCGGAGCGCGAGCGCATCGACTTTGCCCTGGAGGAACTGGACCGACTGGCGCCAGCGGCCGGTGAATGGGAATCCATCGAGCGCGAACACACGCGCCTCTCGCACGCCGCGACGCTGCTGGAGGGGGCGCAGGCGGCGCTTAACGAACTGCAGGACGACGATGGCGCGCTGCTCGGCCGCCTGGCCGGGGTGCTCGCCCGGCTGCAGGGGTTGGGCGAGATCGACGCGGGCCTGGGCGGCGCGGTCGCCGCACTCGAGCCGGCGAGCATTCACGTCCGGGAGGCCGCTCGTGAACTCTCGCAGTACCTGCGCCGCGCCGACCTCGATCCCGCGCGCCTGGCCACCGTATCGTCACGGCTGGAGGCCCTGCACGGTGCCGCGCGCCGCGCCAAGGTGGCGCCCGAGGCGCTGCCCGCAGAGCACGCACGCCTGCGCGCGCGCCGCGAAGAGCTGCGCCTGGCCGCGGACCTCGATGCGCTGGCCAGGCGCGAGGCCGAGGCCCTCGGGGAATGGACGGCGGCCGCGGCGAGCCTGAGTGCCGGGCGCATCAAGGCTGCCAAGTCCTTCGGCCGCGCCGTGACCGCGGCCATGCAGACCCTGGCCATGTCCGGCGGCCGGCTCGAAGTCGCGCTCGAGCCGGTAGAGGCGCCCGGCCCGCATGGCGCCGAGCGCATTGAATTCCTGATCGCTGCGCACCCAGGCACTCCGCCACGGCCCCTGGCCAAGGTGGCCTCCGGCGGCGAACTGTCGCGCATCGGCCTGGCCATCCAGGTCATCGCCAGCCGTGCCGCCTCGGTGCCCACGCTGGTTTTCGACGAGGTCGATACCGGCATCGGCGGCGCGGTGGCCGCCACGGTCGGCCGGCTGCTCAGTGAACTCGGTCAAGAGCACCAGGTGCTGTGCGTGACGCACCTGGCGCAGGTGGCCGCCCGCGCCGGAACGCAATGGCAGGTCACCAAGGCCTCGGCGGGCGGCAAGCCGGTGTCTTCGCTCAAGGTGCTCTCCGCGGCCGAGCGCATCGACGAGATCGCCCGCATGCTGGGCGGTGAAGCGATCACCCCGACCACCCGCAAGGCCGCACGCGAGTTGCTGGCCGCCTGAGCGTGGCCGCTTGCACGCGATGAGGTCGCGGGCCAAACTTGCTAAAATCGCCGGCTTGCCGCTTTAGCTCAGTTGGTAGAGCAACGCACTCGTAACGCGTAGGTCGTCTGTTCGATTCAGACAAGCGGCACCACGGATAAAACAAAGAAAAAGCCCGCCGACCGGCGGGCTTTTTCTTTGGCCGGGCGGCGGCGCGTCAGAACTTGCCGGTCACCCAGTACATGCCGATCCACGGTTGCCACGCCACCAGGAACAGCGCGAAGAGCATGATGAAGATGAACGGAATCGCCGCGCGGCACAGGGTGCCGAAATTCTGCTTGAAGGCAGTCATCGCGACGATCAGGTTCAGACCCACCGGCGGGGTCAGGAACCCGATCTCGAGGTTCAGGATCATGATGAGGCCGAAGATGACCTTGTCGTAGCCGTAGGCGGCGGCCATCGGTGTCAGCAGCGGGGCCAGCACCAGGATGGCCTCGCCGGTGGTCATGAGGCAACCCACGCCCAGGAGCAGGATGTTGACCAGCAGCATGAACATGGCCGGGCTGGAAATATAGCCCTGTACCCACTCGACGAGCTGGCCGGGAACGCGGTGCTCGATCAGGATGATGTTGAGCGACAGCGCGATGGCCAGTAGTGGAAACAAGGAGCCGCCCAGCTTGGAGGCGTCCAGCACGACGTCGTAGAACACCCTGAACTTGAGCTCGCGATGCACGAAGATCTCGATGAACATCGCGTAGCCAAGCGACACCGCGGCAGCCTCGGTGGCGGTGAAGTAGCCGCTGTAGATGCCGCCTAAAAGGATGACCGGCATCAGCGCAGCCCAAACGCCTTCGCGCAGTGCCATGCGCAGTTCGGCGAAGTCGAGGCGCTCGGTCGGCCTTTTGCGGTTGAACCAGACCGCGTAGATCGAGAACAGGGCGGTCAACAGGAGTCCCGGGCCGACGCCTGCCTTGAACAGATCGACCACCGAGGTTTCGGTGACCAGCCCGTAGATGATCATCGGGATCGACGGCGGGATGATGATGCCGAGCGTGCCGCCGGACATGATCGCGCCCAGGGAAAAACGGTTGTCGTAGTTGGCCGCGCGCATGGCCGGGTACATGACCGAGCCGATCGCCAGCATGGTCACGATGGACGAACCGGAGATCGCCGCGAAGATGGCGCACGAGAGGATGCACGCCACGCCCAGTCCGCCGGGAATCGGCCGGGTCAGCGCCGCGATGATGCGGATCAGGCGCTTGGCGGTCGAGCCCTTGGTCATGATCGCGCCGCACAGGATGAACATGGGTATCGAAAGGATGACCTCCTTGTCGAGCGCGACCCACATGTCCTCGATGATGAAGTCGAGTTGCCCGCGCCCCCATACCAGGTGCACGTAAGCCGCCACCGCCAGGAGGACGACCAGCAGCGACTGGCGCAGCACCAGCAGGAGCAGCACCAAGCCGACCAGCAGGAGGGCCATCATTCCTGGAACTCCGGGGGCAACGGCCGCAGCGCCGGCCAAATCGTGTAAATCAGGTAGCGTCCCGCGGCCGAGGCGAAGCCGATGGGCAGCGCCAGCTGGATCGGCCAGACCTTGATCCCCAGAGCGGGCACCACGAGTCCGGCGCCCTTGGTCGACATGACGAAGGTCCACGCCACCCAGGCAACGTAAAACAGGACCACGCAGGCGACCGCGTCCGCCACCCGGTTCATGCCGGCGTCCCAGCTCTTGGGCACCCAGCCGAAAGCGACGCGTGGCGTCAGGTGGCTGGAGGTCGCGGTGGCGATGCCGATGCCCAGGAAACTGCCGATGACCAGGGCGAACACCGACAGTTTCTGCGAACCCTGGACACCCAGCGCGCCGACGGTCATGCCGGTCGAGCGCAGCAGCGGGGCGACCAGTTCACGCCCGACGACGTCGATCAACAGGAGAATGGCGATGAAAGCGAAGCAGGCGACGGCGATCCAGCACTCCGTCTTGTGCCAGGCCTCGGTCAGCGCACGTGCGAAAGCCGGCGCCGGTTGCTGCGCGGTATCGGCAGCGGCGCCGGCGGGAGGTCCCGCCGGATGATCTGTCATCGGATCAGGAACGGCCTTCGCAGCCTTTGCGCGCCGTTTCGATCTGGCGGAAGAAGGACTCCGCCTCGCCGCCGACTTCCTTGATCATCTGCGGCCAGGCCGGCGCCAGTGCGCGGCGCCATTCTTCGCGCTGCGCCGGGGTGACGTTCGCGACCTGACCACCGCCTTTTTCATGCAGGCTGCGGATCATGGTCTCGAAGGCGCGCGCCTCCTTGCGCCACATGACAGCGGTCTCGCGCGTGGAGGCGCGGCGCAGCGCATCCTGGTGCTCCTTGGACAGCTTGTCGAACACGCCCTTGTTCATGAGCGTGAAGGACGGCGAGGACCACATCTCGACCCGGGAGAGCACCGGCGCGACCTTGTTCAATCCCGACGGGACGTAAAAGGTCGATGGCGTGCCGGTCGCATCCAGGGCGCCGGTCTGGAACGCTGGCGCCCACTCGGTGACGCCCATCGGCGAGGAGTTGGCCCCCAGCGTGTTCCACATGACGGTGTACATCTTGCTGCCGTACGAGGCGGCCTTGATGCCTTTCACATCCGCAGGGACCACATAGGGCTTCTTGCCTACCAGGTCGATGGTGCCGACATCGCCGTTGCCCATGAACACGACCCCGCGCTTGGCGAAGAGATCCGCGATTGGCCCTTGCACGGCGTCCACGGTGCAGTCCGACTCGGCGATGTTGCGAAAGTAAAACGGCATGATCAGCACTGCCATCTCGGGTGCGACGATGGCCGCAGCCCCGGTGGCGAAGCCGCCCATGTCGATGCGCCCGCGCGCGACCTGTTGCACGGCATCCTGCTCGTTGCCCAGTTGCGAGGAAATGAATGCCTCGATCTTGAGGCTGCCCTTGCTTTCCTCTTCGACCGCCTGCGCGAAGCGCCCGATCTGGGCCACCCAGGGTGTCTTGGGCGGGGCGGAGGAGGCATAGCGCAGGCTGACCGGCTTTGCCTGCGGCAGGGCGGGCGTGGCCACCGCGGCCAGCACGGCGGCAGTCAGGGTCGAGATGAGCGCGGGTGTGAAACGACGTGCCATGAAAGGTCTCCTCTTTGTTGGAAAGGCGCGTTCTTGAAAGGGTGAATTTTGGCAGACTTGAAGAAGTGCGGCCTGATGTTTCGATGTTGCGCCGCAATAGAGTGCTGTCGGCGTGGCATGACCGCGTAGCCACCCGCATTTTCCCGTGCGCGACGAAAGCGCTTGCGCCCGCGGCTAGAATGTCTGCCGAACCTCATGACTGACACAAGCCAGCGCCCCGCGGGCCTCGTCGCGCGCGTGCAGCGACGCTTTGCGGCCCTCGACCCCGTCCTGCGGGCGATGATCTGGTCCGCCCTCGCGGGGTTCCAGTTCTGCGTCCTCAACGCGCTTCTGCGTGTCCAGACGGAGTCCCTCGATCCGTTCGTCGCCCAATGCCTGCGCTACGCCGCCGGCTTCGTAGTCATGTGGCCCCTGATCCTGCGTGCCGGCCCCGCGGCTTACATGCCGCACCGCATCGGCGGGCAGTTCGCGCGCGGACTGGTGCATACCTTCGGGCTGTCCCTGTGGTTCATTGCGTTGCCACGCATTCCGCTGGCCGACACCACGGCGATCGGTTTCACCGGGCCGCTTTTCATGATGATCGGCGCCTGGCTGGTCTTTGGCGAAGCGATGCGGCGCGACCGTTGGCTGGCGACCATAGCCGGCTTTGCCGGCGTTCTGATCGTGGTCGGGCCCCAGCTTTCCGGCAGCGGCGGGGTATGGCACCTGGTGATGCTGGCTTCCTGCCCGGTGTTCGCCGTCTCGTTCCTGATCACCAAGGCGCAGACCCGCTACGAGTCTGCCGCGGTGATCGTGGTCTGGCAGGCCATCACGGTCACGCTGTTCAGCCTGCCGCTGGCCTGGCTCAACTGGAGCACGCCACAGCCGTGGCAGTGGCTCCTGTTCCTGGTGTGCGGACTGCTTGGCAGCAGTGGGCATTTCTGCCTGACGCGCTCGCTTGCGGTGGCGCCCGTATCGTCGACCCAGTCGGTCAAATTCCTTGACCTGGTCTGGTCGACCTTCATGGGCTGGGTGCTGTTTGCCGAGCCGGCCTCGGCCACCACCCTGGCCGGAGGTACCGTGATCAGCATCGCCACGGTGTGGATCGCGCGGCGCGAGGCGCGCGCGGCGACTCGCGCTAAGATGGAACAGTAGAGCAAATGACCTGGGCACTCGACCCGACGTATACGACATAGGAGACAGCATGCATCGACTTTTGGCGGTCGGCCCGCTTTTCGCAACCCTGGCTATCGCGTCCGCAAGCGCGTTGGCACAGCCCTTCCCCAACAAACCCGTGCGCGTGGTCGTCACGGTGCAACCCGGCAACGTCGGCGACACGCGCATGCGCCAGATCGCCGAGAAGCTGGGCCCGCTGCTGGGCCAGCCGGTGATCGTCGACAACCGCCCGGGCGCCTCCGGCAACATCGCGAGCGAATTCGTCATGCGCGCGCCGGCCGACGGCTACACCCTGCTGCTCGGCCACACCTTCAACATGACCTGGAATCCGGCGCTGCTCAAGATGGCCTTCGAGCCGGTCAAGGTCCTGACCGGCGTGACCATGATCTCCAAGGGGCCGCCGCTGCTGGTAGCGCACCCGACCATGCCCTTCAACACGGTGGGCGAGATGATCACCTTTGCCAGGGCCAATCCGGGCAAGCTCAACATGGGCGGGACAACCGCCGGCACCGCACACGTGGCGCTGGAACTCCTCAAGCAACGTACCGGGGTCGACATCACCTTCGTGCCGTACAAGGCGGCCGGCGGGCAGCTCATCACCGACGCGGTCTCCAACGTCATCAACGTCTATTTCGATTACACGGTCACGCTGCAGCAACTGATCAATACCGGGCGCCTCAAGCCACTGGGTGTGGCCAGTACCAGGCGCATGGCGGTGTGGCCCAACGTGCCGACCTTCCGCGAAGCCGGGTTCCCGGGCGAATTCGACATCGCCTCCTGGCAGGGTTTGTACGCCCCGGCCGGTACGCCGCGCGACGTGCTGGTGCGCATCGCCACCGAGACCGCCAAGGTGTTGAACATGCCCGACATCAAGGCCTCGTTCGAGTCCACCGGCGGGGAGATCGGCGGCGATTCACCGGATCAGTTCCACGCCTTCTCCGTGGCAGAGCATGCCAAGTGGGGCAAGGTCATTCGCGACGCCGGCATCAAGCTGGAGTAGGTCGTGCCAGACGTCACGCCGCGACCGACCGCGCTCATTACAGGCGCGTCCGCAGGCATCGGTGCGGCGCTCGCCGAGTGCTTTGCGCGTGGTGGCCATGATCTGGTGCTCGTGGCGCGCAGCACCGACAAGTTGAAGGAACTCGCGGCGCGCATGGTCAAATCGTACGGAGTGCGAGCGCGCGTCGAACCTGCCGACCTGGCCGTGCCAGGCGCAGCCTCGCATCTGGCAGCCAGGCTCAAGCGCGCCCGACGCAACGTCGACGTGTTGGTCAACAACGCCGGCGTGATGGAGCAGGGAGCGTTTACCGCGATCACCCCTGAGCGCCACCAGAAGTTGATCGACCTGAACATATCCGGGCTCACCGCGATGCTTTCGACCTTCGTTGCGCCCATGGTCGAGCGCGGGCGCGGGCGCGTGCTCAATGTCGCCTCGATCGCGGCATTCCAGCCCATTCCGGCGCTGGCCGCATACGCCGCGACCAAGGCCTACGTGCTGTCCCTGTCCGAGTCCCTGGCCGAGGAACTGCGCCCAAGCGGCGTGACCGTGACCGCACTGTGCCCGGGCATCACCGCGACCGACATGTTCGCCAAGGCTGCCGGCGCCAACGACAAGTTGAAGCGCATGCCGGCTTTTGTCATCGGGCGCGTCGAAGACGTTGCCGAGGAAGGTTTTGCAGCGTGCATGAAAGGCACGGCCATCTGCGTGCCGGGACTTCTCAACCGCGCCGGGACGCTGGCCTCGCGCGCGACTCCCAAGTGGCTGCTGCGCCGTGTGGGCGGTGCGCTGGCGCGCAAGGCCATGTGAGGTCAGGATGCAGAAGAGTCCGCGCTGGAAGCGCCGTCCCGAGGGATCGAACTGGGGCGATTTCGGCCCCGACGATCAGCTCGGGCGCCTCAACCTGCTGACGCCGGAGCGGGTGCGCCGCGCCGCGGCTGAAATCCGCACCGGCAAGACCTTTTGCCTGTCGATGCCGCTCGACTATCCCGGGGGCAACGCGGTCAACCCGCGCCGCGTGCCGCCGCAATTGCGCCCGACGCTGCGCGACGGCAAACCGATATTCAACTTTCCCTTCGAGCGCATCGACCGGCGCAACAGCGACATCGTCTGTGACGACGCGGTCACGATGTGCCTGCAATACTCGACCCAGTGGGATTCGTTCGCCCATGTCGGCGCGTGGTTCGATCCCGACGGTGATGGGACCCTGAAAAAGGTCTACTACAACGGCTATCGCGGCGATACCGACATCTGCGGCCCCATGCGCTACGACGCGCTGGAGGCCGGCGGGCTGGAGCACGACTGCGGCGCACACGGCGGCGCGCGCGAACTGGGCATAGAGAATTTCGCCGTGCAGGGCGTGCAGGGTCGCGCGGTGCTCGCCAATCTGCGCGCGGAGTGCGGGGACGCGCGCGCCGCGGTCGGCTACGAACAGCTCATGCGAGTGCTGGAGGCGCAAAAAACCGGTGTGGAGGAGGGCGACATGCTGCTCCTCTACACCGGCTGGACCGATCTGATGCTCGCCATGAACAAGGTGCCGGACATGGCCGTGCTCGACCATGCCTGCGCGGGACTGGATGGGTCCGACGACAAGCTGCTGCAATGGATCGCCGATTCCGGCGTGGTTGCGCTCATTTCTGACAACTATGCGGTCGAGGCGCTGCCGGCGCGCGAAGGCGGCGGGCGCGGCCCGATGCTGCCGCTGCACCAGCACTGCCTGTTCAAGCTGGGCATTCCACTTGGCGAGATCTGGTGGCTGAAGGACCTGGCCGACTGGCTGCGCGAAAACGACCGCAGCCGCTGCTTCCTGACCGCGCCGCCCCTGCGCCTGCCGGGCGCGGTGGGATCTCCGGCCACGCCGATCGCCACCGTCTAGCGATCGGCGCTTTGCGGTCTTCTACCTGATCGACGGGGCTCCGGCTCCGACGTCGGCGCCGCGCTGTCCCCGCTTGCCTTTCCGAGCCTGGCGTGCCGTGCGCATCTCCTCGCGGGTGACGCGGCCGTCCTTGTTGCCATCGATCGTATCGAAGCGTCTGGCGAGGCCCTTGAGTCCGGCGGCATCTACTTCGGCACGGCTCAACGCGCCGTCGCCGTTGGTGTCGGCTGCCTTGAAACGTGCCTGGCGCTCCGCCTTGCGGGCCTGGCGATCGGCACGGCCGGCTTCGCGATTCTGGGTTGACGCGGAGGTGCCGCCCGGAACGGAGCCCGGAGCCTGGGCCAGGGCGAATGCCGGCACCAGTGCGACCAGGCCGACAACAAAGGTGTGCTTGAGAGTGTGCATGGCGATTCCTTTGGTTGAGTGGGCAGCCCAGTTGCAGGCCGACACCACCCAAAACGCCCGCACCGCGCCTGCGGTGGACGCGCCTTACACGTCGTTACACCTCCCCGGTCAGTCCAGAGAGATGCCCAGCTCGCGCGCCATGTTGTTCCAGATCGGCCCGATCTCGCGGTTAAGGCGCTCGAACTCATCGGCCGTCCATGGCTTGTCGCGCAGCCCGAAGTTGGTGTTGATCTGGCGGATGCGCTCCACGCTCGCCGCTTCCTGATTCAGTTGCGAGATGCGCTGGATGATCTCGCGCGGGGTCTTGGCCGGCGCAAACATGCCGATCCAGCCCTGAATCTTGAAGATGTCGTCCTTCAGGCCCTGTTCCTCGAAGGTCGGCACGTCCGGCAGGCGGGGCGAGCGGGTCAGGGTCGGCACGGCGATGACACGGATCTTGCCTGCCTGCAGGTGCGGCAGGAGCGCCGAGATGCTGCCGATGGCAGCGGTGATCTGTCCCGACGCCAGGTCCACCCACATCGGCGCCTCGCCCTTGTACGGCACCGCTTCGACCTTGCCGCCATGGTTCTTGTTGAGCTGCTGCGCGACCATGTGCGGATACGAGCCCGCCGAATAATTGCCCATCGTGACGCGCTCGCGGCGTGCAAGGTCGACGAACTCGCGTACGGTACGGATCGGCGAAGCGCTGTTGACAGCCAGCGGCAGGTGGCCGGCGTCGAAACCGGACACGTAGGCGAAGTCGCGGTCCGGGTCGTAGGCCATCTTCTTGTACAGCACCCGGTTCTGGTTGATCGTGGTCGAAATCGTGAACATGAAGGTGTAGCCGTCAGGTGCGGCGCGTGCCAGCTCGGCAGCGGCGATCATGCCGCTTGCGCCGGCCTTGTTCTCGACCGTAAACGGCTGGCCCAGGCGCTGCGAAAGCTGGTCACAGTAGGCGCGGGCCAGCGCGTCGGTCAGTCCGCCGGCCGGAAAGCCGACCGTCACGCGTACCGGTTTGACCGGCCAGGCTGGTGCCTGGGCCTGCGCCGTTGACGGCAAGGCCAGTGGTCCCAGAGCGCAGATGGATGCGGCGCCGAGCAGGCGGCGGCGAGCGTCGTCGATTTGCGGCATGCTTGTCTCCTTTTGGATATCGTTTTGTCGTGATGCTGCCAGTGTCAGCCAAGCCCACCACTGCGTCCGGCAGCATAATGCGGCAGCGCGCCGGCCAACTATAGGCGTCAACCCTTAATTTTAGGAACCAGGAACATGATCGACACCCCTGATCTCGAGCGCCCGGTGCTGCGGCCGATCACGCAACAGGAAATCGACCAGCGCGTCTATGACCTTTACGACGAGTATTGCCATGGCGGCATCGACCGCCGCACCTTCCTGGCCCGCTCGGCGGCGCTCGTCGGCGTCGCAGGCCTGGCGATGGCACAGGCTCTCCTGCCGCGTTACGCGCAGGCGCAGACGATTTCCTTCACCGACAGCCGCATCAAGGCTACTTACGTCAACTATCCCTCGCCGGGCGGCAACTCCGGCAACATGCGTGGCTATCTGGTGCAGCCGGCGGGCAGCGGGCCGTTCCCGGCGGTACTGGTGATCCACGAGAACCGCGGACTGAATCCCTATATCGAGGATGTGGCGCGGCGCCTCGCGGTCGACGGCTTCCTGGCGCTCGCCCCGGATGGACTGTTTCCGGTCGGTGGCTATCCCGGCAACGACGACGACGGCCGCACCCTGCAGGCCGGGCTGGACCAGGCCAAGCTGCGCACCGACCTCTTGAACGGCGCGCGCTTTCTGAAGGCGCACAAATTGTCCTCGGGCAAGCTGGGCGCCACTGGTTTCTGTTTCGGTGGCGGAGTGGTCAATTTTCTCGCCGCCAGCCTGGGGGCCGACATGCAGGCCGGCGTTCCGTACTACGGCGTGGCTGCCGACACCGCGAGCGCGGCGCGCATCAAGGCGCCGCTGCTAGTCCAACTGGCCGAGAATGACGAACGCATCAACGCCACCTACCCGGCCTTCGAGGCGGCGCTCAAGGCTGCCGGGGTGCCACACCAGGTGCACATCTACCCGGGCACTCAGCACGGCTTTCACAACAACTCCACGCCGCGCTTCCAGGAGGCCGCTGCCAAGCTTTCCTGGGAGCGCACCATCGCGCATTTCAAAAAGCACCTCGCCTGACCATGCCGGTCCTGCATTATCACCCCGGTGTCGCGAGCATGATCGCGCACATCGTGCTCGAGGAAATCGGCAAGCCGTTCGCGCTCGAATACGTCGACCGCGAGCATGATGCCCACAAGTCGCCGGACTATCTGAGGCTCAACCCCAACGGGCTGATCCCGGTGCTCATCGACGGTGACCAGGTGCTCTACGAGACCGCTGCGATCTGCCTCTATCTGGCCGATGCGCACCCGGACGCTGGGCTGATGGCGCCGCCGGGGACTGCCCTGCGCGCTCAGACCACCAAGTGGCTGGTCTGGATGTCGGCGACGCTGCAAGCGACCCTGCTCCTGTACTTCTACCCGGAACGCTGGGTCAATCCAGGCAACCTGGCGGCGGCCGACGAGATCCGTGCCCATGCCGAGGCACGGGTCGGCGAATTGCTGGAGCAAATCGATGCACAACTGGCAGCCTCAGGCGGACCCTGGCTGCTGGGCGGGCATTACACAGTAGCGGACCCCTACGCGCTGGTGTTGTGCCGCTGGACACGCGGGTTTGCCCGGCCGGCGCGCAGCTACGCACAGGTTGGCCCGTATCTGCAACGCCTGCTGGCGCGCCCGGCCGTGGCGCGCGTCTTCGCAACGGAGAAGATTGGGGCTCCCCTTGTCTGAATCAGCTGCCAATGACGCCGCGCGTGCCTTCGCCGGGGTGCGCGTTCTCGACTTCACCCACTATCTTGCCGGACCGGTGGGCACCTTCCAGTTGGCCATGCAGGGCGCTGACGTCATCAAGGTCGAGCCCCAGGGCGGCGAGGGCATGCGTGCCTCCGGTGCGTCGGCGGACTGGAACGCGCGCGGCATGGGCCCCGGCTGGATGGCGGCCAACGCCGGCAAGCGCTCGATCGCATTGGACATATCGCGCCCGGCCGGGGTCGAGGTGGCACGGCGCCTCGCCGCGCAGGCGGATGTGTTGTGCGAAAACTTCCGCCCCGGGGTCATGGAGCGGCGCGGCCTGGGCTGGAAGCAATTGCAAGTGGAAAACCCGCGCCTCATCTATTGCTCGGTGTCCGGCTTTGGCGCCAGCGGTCCCGAGTCTGGCGAACCTGCTTTCGACGGCAAGATCCAGGCGATGTCCGGGCTCATGTCCTTGACCGGCGATCCCGCGCAGGGCCCCATGCGCGCCGGCCTGGCAGCGGCCGACATGGCCACCGGGATGATGACCGCGTTCGCGCTGGCCACCGCGCTCTTCCAGCGCACCCACACCGGCCGCGGCCAGTTTGTCGATGTCTCCATGCTGGACACCATGCTGGGCATGCTTTCCTGCCAGGCCGCGGAAACCACGGTGGCGGGCGTGCGGCACACGCAGATTGGCAACCGCTCCATCAGCCGCAAGCCCACTGCCGATCGCTTTCGCGCGGGTGACGGCTACGTCGTGCTGGCGGTCATGACCGATCCCTCGTTCGTCGCGCTCATGCGCGCCTTGGGCCGCCCCGACGTGCTGGACGATCCCCGCTTCGCCGACTGGGCGGCGCGCACCGCCAACCAGGATACGCTGCGCGAGATCATCGAATCAGCGATGACCGGCGGCACCGCGCACGAGTGGGAGCGGCGCCTGAGCGCGGCCGACGTGCCTTGCGGGAAGGTGCACGCCCTGCACGAGATTCTGGAACACCGCCAGGTCGTGCATCGCGGCCTGGTGCGCCAAGCCGCCACACCGCATGGCCCGGTGCCGCTGATCGGGCCGTCGTTCCGCCTGGAACACGGCGACGGGCAGATGGGTGCCGTGCCGGCGCTGGGCGAGCACACCGATGCCATCCTCGCCGAAGCGGGCTACAGTGCCGGCGAGATCGCCTTGTTGCGCGAACAGCGCATCGTTTGAACCCGGACACGAGGAATCGCATGGAAAAAGTCGTAGTCAAGAACCACGCCGACGGCACGACCGTGATCGCGATCAACCGCCCTGAGCGGCGCAACGCGATCTGCGCGCAGACCGCCGTCGAATTGCAGCAGGCGTTCGCGCAGTTCGACGCTTCCGAGCAAAAAGTCGCGATCTACACCGGGGTCGGTGACGAGGCATTCTCCGGCGGGGCGGACGTGACCAACCTGCCGGAACTGTGGCGCTGCATACCCACGGTGGGAATCACCACCGAGAAACCGGTCATCGCTGCCGTGGGCGGCTGGTGTGTCGGCGGCGCACTGGTCGCGACCATGATGTGCGATCTCATGGTGGCTGCCGAGAACGCGAAGTTCTCCTACCCCGAAGCCAAGCTGGGGTTCACCGGCGGGCTCATCTCCGGCCTGGCTGCGCGCATTCCGCACAAACTGGCCATGGAGCTGATCCTCCTGTGCCGCACCTGGGATGTTAAGCG
>JBJXGS010000050.1:0-3680 GCA_046160545.1 Burkholderiales bacterium | reverse complement strand
GCCATCTCGTAGCCGGCGGCGACCATCGGGTCTGCCACCGCGGGGTCGCGCAGGATGCGGCCGATTTCGGCGTTGAGCCGGGTCACGATCTCGGCGGGTGTTCCGGCCGGCGCGACCAGACCGTTCTCGGACTCCAGGTCGAAGCCGCCGGGCCTGAGCAGTTCGAGCATGGTCGGCGCATCGGGCAGTTGCGGCATGCGCTTTTGCGAGGTCACCGCGAGTGCGCGGAATTTGCCAGCCTTGACGTGGGTGAGCGCAGTGGCGAAGACCGGGAATGCGTATTCGGTCTGTTTGGAGAGCAGCGAATTGAGAATGTCGGGTGCGGACTTGTAGGGCGTATGCAAGGCATCGACGCCGGCGCCGGTCTTGAAGAGTTCACCGGCGAAGTGCGCCAGGGAGCCGTTGCCGCCCGAAGCGAAGGCGAGCCCGCCCGGCTTGGCCTTGGCGCGGGCAATCAGGTCCATAAGCGAAGCGATGGGCGAATCGGCGGCCACCACCAGAACCGAGGGGGTACGGATCAAACCGATGACCGGAGTGAAGTCCTTCTGGGGGTCGTAGTTGATCTTGGCGAAGAGGCTCGGGTTGGCGACGAAGTTGCTCGCCGTCCCGAGCAGGGTATAGCCGTCGTTGGGCGAACGCGCCCCCGCTTCGAAGCCGATGTTGCCGCCGGCGCCAGGGCGGTTCTCGATCACCACCGGCTGGCCCAGCGCCGTCCCCAGGCGCGGCCCAACCGTGCGCAGGATGACGTCAAGCGGTATGCCGGGTGGAAAGGGCACGATGATGCGAATCGGCCGGCCTGGCCAGCTAGTCTGAGGCCGGGCAGTGCCTGGCAGCAGCGCGCTTGCGGCGGCGCCGGCGGCGGCAATGAGGGTACGGCGGCGTGGCCCATGCATGGCGGACTCTCCTGCGCTCAATTGGCGGCGCGCTCGCCGGGAATGATGTTCACGTCGGTGATCTCGCCGGTGTAGGGATAGGCACCGTGGCGTTCGTAGAGCTCCCAGTACACCGGCGCGCGGCGGTCCAGACCGATGTCCAGGCCTTCGAAGATGCCGACCATGAGCGTGGGCGAGAGCTCGGTCCAGCCGACCTTCTCCGCGCCGTCCAGCAGCAGTCGACCGCGCCCGCGCCGCTTGCCAAGCGCTTCGTATTCCAGGGTTGCGACATGCGCGCCGGGCGCCAGTGCGACCGGCGGCAGGTCCTGCGGTTCGGAAAAGCCGTTGTAGTGGAAATTGAGGCGATCCGACTCGACGTACATGACCATGCCGGCGATGATGTCGCCGAGCGCCCACAGGATGCCGGTGTCACCCGCGCGTTGCGCAAAGCGCACCGAGACGGAAAACGAGCGGTTGGAGACCATCGGGATCACGTCGCTGCGATGCAAGGTCTGCTGCCCGGGCAGGAAGCGCCGTGCATGATTGGAGCGTTCGCGCAAAAAGGCCGGTGCGTCGCCGAACTTGCCCGGTCGGGTGCGGTTGTCCAGCGGGTAGACAAAGTGCTTCCAGGCCGCCTGATCGAAGGCCTCGACCAGCTCCTTCAACTTGTCCGGGAACTGCGCGGCCAAGTCGATGGACTCCGAGAAATCGCGGTCGATGTGGTGCAGGGTCCAGTTGTCCATGTCGACGGCTTCGCCGCGGATCTGCAGCGAGCGCGCCAGCCAGCCGTCGCGGTAGTAGGCGCGGTTGGACCAGCACTCGTAGTACTGCTCGCTGCGCGGCGAGGTCGCGTTCTCCGTGAGCACCCGCGCGCAGCTCATGCCGTCAAAAGGCCGCGCCGGCAGGCTGTGGTTTTGTTCAAGCCGCGGCACGCCGGCGAGTTCCAGGAGCGTCGGCATGACGTCGATGACATGCATGAACTGGCGGCGGATCGCACCGGTGTCCTTGATCTTCGCCGGCCAGGATGCGATGAAGGATACGCGTCGTCCGCCGCCACCGGTGTAGGTCTTGAAAGAGGGAAAGGGCGTGTTCGACACCTCGCCCCAGGCCGTGGGATAGAGCGACACCGACTTCGGACCGCCCAGCTCGTGCAGATGATTGCGCTCGTGCTCCAGGCTCTGGGTCGGCAATCCGGAGTAGCGGCGGTTGTTCTGCACCATGCCGTGCTCGCCACCGGCGTCGGTGCCGCCGTTGTCGGAGGAAAAAAGGATGATGGTGTTGTCAAGTTCGCCGATCGATTCCAGGAAGGCGGTGAGCTTGCCGATGTTCTGGTCGGCGTTGTCGAGCATCCCCGCGAAGGCCTCCATGTGACGCGCATAAAGCGGCCGGTTGGCCGGGTCGGTCGCTTCCCACTTGGGTGCGCGCGGGTCCGAGTCCGGCAGGCGCGTCCCCGGCGGCACCAGGCCCATGTCCATCTGGCGCTTGTGGCGCTCGGCACGCACGGCGTTCCAGCCGCGGTCGTATTTGCCGCGGTACCTGGCCATGTCGGAAGGCTTGGTCTGCAGCGGGCCGTGCATCGCATTGTTGGCGACGTACAGGAAAAACGGTTTGGTCGGATGGCTTGAGCGCGCCTCCTTGACGAAGCGTATGCCCTGGTCCATCCAGTCGTCGCCCGAGTAGTAGTCGCGCGGGTAGCTGTCCATGGGCAGGAGTTCGTTGCCCAGCATGATCCGGTGCGGAAAGAAGTGGTGTGTCTCGCCGTCCATGAAGCCGTAGAAGGTGTCGAAGCCGCGCTGCGCGGGCCAGTTGTGCCGGTTGCCGCCGGGCACGTTGTCGGCCGCCGGGGTGTTGTGCCACTTGCCGACCATGATGGTCGAGTATCCCGCCGCGCGCAGGGTCTCTGGAAGCGTCGCGGCGTCCAGCGGCAACTCGCCCGAATAGCCCGGGTAGCCCGGATGATTGTTGGCCAGCCAGCCGGTGCCCACGCCATGCGCGTTGCAACCGGTGAGCAGCGCCGCGCGTGCCGGCGAGCAAATCGGATGGGTCGTGTAATGGGTCAGTCGCACGCCGCGCGCAGCCAGCGCATCGATGTTGGGCGTGGAAATCTCCGAGCCGAAGCAGCCGGGGTCGGACCAGCCCATGTCGTCCATGTAGACGATGACGATGTTGGGGCTGCCCGCGCGCGCTTCGCGCCGCTCGGGCCACCAGGGTTGCGATTCCTCGCGGGTGCGGCCGATCTTGCCGGCGAAATCGGTGAATTCGGTCATCAGGGTGCTCCGGGGGAAATGAATCAGTATGCCAGCGCGCGCGGCGGCCCCGCGCTGACTGTCGCCATCATGGCGTCGAGGTGCTGCTTCAACAGTTCCAGCTTCAGGTCGCGCGCACCGGGATCGTCCCACAGGTTGTCGAACTCGCCCGGGTCGTTCGCCAGGTCATAGAGTTCGCCGATGCGATGCCCGTGGTAGACGACGGTCTTGTAGCGGCCATCGCAGACCATGGAGCCGTGCGAATGATCGGCATGCTGCGGGCCGCCGATGGAATCCTTGAACTCTGCCACCACACGTGCCTTGTGGACATGGGGATCCACCGCTCCTTCGAGCAGCGGCAAGAGCGAGGTTCCCTGCATCGATTCCGGCACCGGCAGTCCGGCGGCGGCGAGCAGGGTCGGCGCGATGTCGACGGTCTCGACCAGGGCGTCGCTTTGCAGCCCGGCGCGAAATCGCTCCGGCCACGAGAAGATCATCGGGATGCGCACCAGGCCTTCAAAGAAGCGACAGCCCTTGAGGATCAGCCCGTGGTCGCCCAGCA
>JBJXGS010000049.1:0-8689 GCA_046160545.1 Burkholderiales bacterium | reverse complement strand
CGGTGCCGCCACGGTCAACCTGACCATTACCGCCGAGAATCTGGCGCCGACCAACAGCGTCAGCTTTGCACCCCTGCATTTTGGCGTCCACAGCAATCTCTTCGACGCCTTCAATATTGGCCAGGTTGCGACTGCTCCGATCATTTCGGTCGCCGAGGGCGGTGGCGGCGAGGCGTGGCAGGCGGCGTTTGCGGCCGCCGATCCGAACGCAACGCGCGGCACCATCGGCATGCCCTTGTTTCCCGGCATGAGCCGCAGCCTCACCGTCGCGGTGGACACCTCGGTGAACCGGTTCTTCACCTTCGCCTCGATGGTGATTCCGAGCAACGACTTCTTCATCGGCAACGATTCGGCGATCGTCCTCTTCAACCCCGATGGTTCCCTGGCCCGAACCACGATCAACCAGAAGGCCCGGCAGATCTGGGATAACGGTTCCGAGCTGCTCGATCCTTCGGCCGCAGCCTTTGCGGTCGGTGGCAACAACGACCTGCGCACGCCGCAAGGCTCGGTGGTGGCGTTCAATTTCGGTGAACTGCACGCCTTCAACGGCCTGGGCACAGCGGCTGGCTACACCTTCAATAGCCAACTGGTCGGGGATACCGACGTCTATCGCCTCTCGTTTGCCATCGCGCCGGTGCCGGAACCCGAGACCTACGCGCTGATGTTGGCGGGCCTTCTACTGGTCGGGACGATCGCACGCCGCCGGCGCAACCAAGCCTAGGCAACGCGGTTGGCCGCCTGTGCGGGCGCGTGTGGTTCAATCGCCGGCCGGCGGCGCATCAAGGTGGTGCCGGACATGCGATGAACGAGCAATTGCTGCTGGTTGAAGACGACGACGCCATCGCCGGCGCCCTGTGCCTGCATCTGGAAGAGGCAGGCTACCGGCTGCACCGCGAGGCCGACGGTTTGCGGGCGATGGCGGCGATCGACCGGCAGCGCTGGGACATGGTCCTCTTGGACCTGATGCTGCCCGGCGCCGATGGCTGGGATGTATGCCGCCACCTGCGCGCTCGCCATGCCGACGTGCCGGTGATCATGCTGAGTGCGCGAAACGCCGAGGCGCATCGCGTGCTCGGGCTCGAGCTCGGCGCGGATGACTACCTGGCCAAGCCGTTTTCCATGCTGGAACTGGTGGCGCGGGTGCGCGCGCTCCTGCGCCGCATCGAGCAGATGCGCGCATCGCCGGCGGCCGCCACACAACTGCGCTTCGGGCCGTTTTGCATGGACACCGAGCGACGCGAACTGCTGCGCTCTGGAAAAGTGGTGGCGCTCACCCAGCGCGAGTTTGACCTGCTGCATTTCCTGGCCCGCCATCCGGGGCGCGCGTTTGGCCGCGGCGAGCTGCTGCAGCGCGTATGGGGCGCGAGCTTCGACGGCTACGAGCACACGGTCAATTCGCATATCAACCGCCTGCGCACCAAGATAGAGGATGACCCTCGCGAACCGCGTCGCATCGTCACCGTCTGGGGCGTAGGCTACCGCTTCGAAGAGCCCGCGACGTGAGCGGCAAGCGCACTTTCGCGACGCGACTGACCGTAGCACTGGCCTTGCTGCTGCTTGGTTTCGGCGTGATGATGAGCCTTCTCGGGCGTCACTTGGCCGTCGAGCACGAGCAGGAAGCGCTGCAGCGCCTCTCGCACGGCCTGGCCCGGCACATCGTCGAACACTGGCCCGAGATTGCCGTCGGCCAACCCGATGAGGCAGACCTCGCCGCCCGCAAGTCCCTGCTGTCGATGCTGATGGTGGTCAACCCTGGCATCCAGGTTTATCTGCTCGATGCCGATGGCCGCGTGCGCGCCTACATTGGTGACCACAAGATGGTGCGCGAGCCGCAGGTCGATCTGACAGCTGTGCGCGCGTTTCTTGCCGGTGCGCCCCTGCCCCTGCGCGGTACCGACCCGATGGGCTCTTCGACCCCGCGCATCTTCAGCGCCGCGATGTTCCCGCCCAAGCCGGGTGATGCGCGGCCGCCGGGCTACCTGTACGTGGTGCTCGACGGCCAGGCGCGCGACCTGGTGGCCGGGCAACTGAGTCTGCGCCGTGCCTGGCAGAGCGCCGCCGTGGCGGTCGTGGCCGGGCTGCTGGTCATCCTGCTGGTCGGGATGTTCGTATTCCGTCACCTGACCCGGCCGCTGCACCGGTTGGCCGACTGCATGCGCGACTACCAATTGCAGAGCTCGGCCGGTGACAGTCCTGGCGCCAGCCAGCCGCCGACCAACGGCGACGAAGTCAGCGCGATTAGCCGGGCGTTTGCGCAGATGACCCAGCGCATCGAGGCGCAAGCCCTGCGCGAGCAGCAGCAGGGCCAGGCGCATCGCGAAATGATGGCGAGCGTGGCGCATGACCTGCGCACGCCACTGACCGCGCTGCACGGGCATCTTGAGGCGCTGGCCGGCGTCGCGGCCGCCCAGCCGGACCGCCATGAACGCGTGCTCGGCGCGGCGCTGGCGCAGAGCGACAAGGTGCGGCGCCTGTCGCAGCAACTTTTCGAGCTTGCGGCCCTGCAGTCGACCGCGCATGTGTTGCACCGCGAGCGCTTTCGCCTGGACGAACTGGTGACCGACACGGTGCAGAAGTTCGACCTGGGCGCGTCCGCGTCGCAGGTCACCCTGGGCGGCGCGTCGCCCGGGCGCCTGGAACTCGATGGCGACCTGCAGCTGATCGAGCGCGCCCTGACCAACCTGATCGACAACGCCACGCGCCATGCGCCCGGCGCAGCGCCGGTGCTGGTCAGCCTGAAGCGCGCCGGCGCCGAAGCGCAAGTGTTGATCGAGGACGCGGGCCCTGGTTTGCCGGACGATCTGGTGCAACGGCTGGAGCGCGATCAGTCCTTGCGTGAGCCGCCGATGAAGCGGCCCGGCGGCGGCATCGGCGGCCTGGGCCTGGCGATCGCCCAGCGTGTGGCGCTGCTGCACGGCGGCAGCTTGCGCGCATTGCCCGCGCCGCAGGGCGGCACCCGCTTGTGCTTCGCGCTGCCGCTGGCGGTTTAGGGACGGGAACTCGCCGCCGCGACGGCTTGCGGCAAAACCAGGTACTTCGGGGGTATGCGGGAAGGTTCTCTTGCAATATCCGATACGGCCCAGCCCGAACTCGGCAATTGACTGCCTCACCTCAGCGGCAGCATACTGGCTGATGACGCGCTGAATCCCAATGCGTTGTATCGTTGCCTCGGGCGCGGAAACCAGAGGGGAATAGACGCCCGATCGCGCCGGGATAAAGAGGACACAGGCCCATGATCACGAATACCAAAGAGTTGCGTGAGCTCTATGCCGCCGCGACCGGGCGTGCGCTGGCCAAGCAGTTGGGCCAACTTGATGTGCATTGCCGGCGCTTTGTGGGACTGTCACCGTTCGTGGTGATCGCCAGTGACGGTGGCGCGTTGCAGCTGGATGCCTCGCCGCGCGGGGGTGAGCCGGGTTTCGTCAAGGTGCATGACGACAAGACGCTGCTGATTCCGGATGCGCAAGGCAACAACCTGCTGGACACGCTCACCAACATTCTGGCCACCGGCAAGGTCGGCCTGTTGTTCCTGGTGCCGGGGGTGGATGAAACCTTGCGCATCAATGGCACGGCGCGGCTGCGCGACGAGGATGCGTACCTGCAGATTTTCGCGGCGGACAAGCGGCCACCGAAACTGGTGATCGAAGTCGCTGTCACCGAGGCGTTCTTGCATTGTGGCAAATCGATGATGCGTTCGAAGCTGTGGGCCGGTGACGCCAGAGTCGAGCGCTCGGCCCTGCCCAGCATGGGGCAAATGCTCAAGGACCAGCTCGGTTTGACTGGGCCTGCGGAAACGCAAGACGAGATGGTCGCCAAGTACGCCAAGGATCTGTAGGGCGGCGCTCGGGTATTAGTCTGAGCCAGGCAAGCTGAATTCCCCTGGGCGACTCCAAGCGTGATGGCTTGCTTGTCGCCCGCATTCTTTTAAGTGGAGCTTCCGATGGCATTCTCCGAGGCAAGGTCGCACAAGGTCTTTCGTCTACCTCTTATCCGACGCTGCGGTATAGGGATGAAACGAGCCCTCTTCCTTGCGGCTGCCGCCGTCTCCCTCACGGCTCCGGCGACGCAAGCCCAGAATTTTCCTGCCAGGCCAGTGAAGTTCGTCGTCGCGTTTTCCGCGGGGACCGCCGTCGACATCGTCGCTCGTCAACTCGGCAGCGGTTTGGCCGAGCTCTGGGGGCAGCCTGTGGTCATCGAGAACCTGCTCGGCGCAGGCGGCAGCGTAGGCGCGGCCGCAGCCGCGAAGGCCGCCCCGGACGGACATACGGTGCTCATGCTGGCCGTGAACCATACGATCAATCCCGCTCTCTACAAGAACCTGTCCTTTGATCTGCTGCGCGATTTCAAGCC
The DNA here is from genome assembly GCA_046160545.1 of Burkholderiales bacterium. GTDB lineage: Bacteria > Pseudomonadota > Gammaproteobacteria > Burkholderiales > JAEUOS01 > JAEUOS01. The sequence goes on along the minus strand of JBJXGS010000049.1, from coordinate 4,339 downwards.
GGTCGCGCACCTGGTGAGCGGCCCGCTGATCGTCGTCGCCAATCCGGCCTTTGCCGCGAACACGATCCAGGAGCTGATCGCACTGGCCAAGGCGCGACCGAAAGGCATCAACTTCGGCTCGAGCGGCAATGGCAGCGTTTCCCACCTCTCGATCGAGATATTGAAGGCCCGGGCGGGCATCGATATGACGCACGTGCCTTACAAGGGCATCGCGCAAATGATGACCGATATTGTCGGCAACCAGATCAGTCTTGGCACGACGGCAGTGGCAAGCGCGGTTCCGCAAGTCAAGGCCGGAAAGTTGAAGGCGCTTGCCGTCACCAGCACCAGGCGCACTCCGGCACTGCCCGAGGTGCCGACGATGGCGGAGGCCGGATTGACCGGCTACAACGTCGCGACCTGGAACGGCATGATGGTGCCCGCGGGGACACCCGACGACGTCGTGGCGAAGATCCATGCCGACACTGTCCGGGTCATGCAGTCGAAGGCCTTCGTCGATCAACTGCCGTCGCTGGGGCTCGGCCTGGACCTCATGGGCTCGGTCGAATTCCGGGCTTTCATCGCCGCCGACCTGGCGAGATGGTCACAGGCTGTAACGGCAAGCGGCGCCAAGCTCGACTAGGAAAATCGCGCAGCGTGGCACCGCGGTGGGGCAGTGCGCCGCGTGTCAGGGGGGCGTGGCCAGGCACATCTCCTGAAGTGACGGCCGCAGGCAGGCCCCGCGTGGCGACGACCGCCTAAGGCTGACCCAGAAAGTCCCGCTTGCCGATCTCCACCCCGTTGTGGCGCAGGATGTTGTAGGTCGTGGTCACATGGAAGTAGAAATTCGGCAGCGCGTGGCCGAGCAGGAACTGCATGCCGGTGTAGCGGGTCTCCTTCTCGCCGCGCCGGATGATGATCTCCTTGTCCTCGGTACCGTCGATCTGCGCCGGCGTCACGCTCTTGATGAAGGCGACAGTCCGGGCCGCGCGCGCCTTGAGGTCGGCGAAGGTCTTCTCGTTGTCATCGTAGGCCGGAATGTCGATGCCGGCCAAACGCGCCACCACGCCCTTGGCCGCATCGCAGGCGATCTGCACCTGGGTGGTCAGCGGCAGCATGTCGGGGAACAGGCGGTACGCGGTGAGCGTCACCACATCGATTTTCTTCGCGTCGCAATGGGCTTGCGCCTTGTCGAAGATGCCGGAAAGATTGCCGAGGATGTTGGCAAAGCGCGGCACGCTGGCCTGGTACATGGAGATGGTCATTGGGTTCCTGAGGGTAGTGGGGGCGGTCGGAGAAATCCCCGGCCGCCGGGCCGTGGCAGCGCTTGAGGCAATGCGCACGCGGGAGGCGGCGACTCGAGCCGATCGGTGAAGCGTCGCTCCCGCGTTCAGCTTAACAGTGTCGGACCATCGATCGGGCGCTGCGAGTGGCCCGGCTTTGCCAGGCGACGGCGCGTCCTTGTTCGCAGCAAGCTGATCGAATTGCATTGTGTATCGCCAAGAGATACAATGACGCGTGATCAAGAGTTTTGCCCACAAGGGGCTTGAGAAGTTCTTCCTGACCGGGAGCAAGGCGGGTATCCAGCCGTCGCATGCCGACAGACTGGCACGTCAACTGGCGATTCTGAACGTCGCCCGTGCGCCTGAGGAAATGGACAAGCCCGGCTGGAAACTGCACCGGTTGATCGGCCGCGATGCCGGCCGCTGGTCCGTTTGGGTCAACGGCAATTGGCGCCTGACATTCAGGTTCGTCGGCGAGGACGCCGAGGTTGTGGACTACCAGGACTATCACTGAGGAATCGACCATGAAGATGTTCAATCCGCCCCATCCGGGACTGATCATCCGCGAAGACGTGCTGCCCGATCTCGGCCTTTCCGTGACCGAGGCGGCGAACCAGCTTGGCGTTTCCCGTGTGGCGCTGTCACGCGCGATCAACGGCCGCGCCGCGATCAGCGCCGACATGGCGATCCGGCTCGCTCAGTGGCTTGGCGGCAGCGCGGAGACGTGGCTGCGGGCACAGGCCCAGTACGACCTGTGGCACGCGGAGCGCGAGAAGAAGATCAAGGTCAAGCCGGTGCAGCGGACGCCGATTCCGGCCTGACGGGTGAAATTTTTCCATGCCTGTCAAGCGACACCATTGCTTGCTGTTTTGCGCGACAGATTGAGTTGCCGGGCCTGAGCAGGCTCAGCGACAAAATAGGGTCCGACCCGCAACCATTCCACCAACAGGAAATACGCATGACGAAAACGTCCCAAACCTTCTTCTCGCTCCTGGCAGCACTTGGCACCGGCCTGCTGGCGCCGAGCGCGGCGCATGCGCTCGACGCCACCATGGCGCGCATCAAGAAAACCGGCACGATCGTGATGGGCCATCGCGATGCCGCGGTGCCGTTTTCCTATGTCGATGCGGGCGTGGTCAAGGGTTACTCGATCGACCTCTGCACGGCGGTGGCTGACACCGTCAAGCGCGATCTCGGGCTCAAGGACCTGAAAATCAAATGGGTGCCGGTCGATGCGAAGTCCCGCTTTTCCGCCGTCAGGAGCGGCAGGATCGACATCGAGTGCGGCGTCACCACCAACACCCTGGGGCGGCAGAAGGAAGTCGATTTCAGCCCGATGACCTTTGTCGACGGTGCCAACATCCTGGTCAAGACCGAAAGCAGCATCAGGAGCGTGCTCGACCTGGGCGGAAAGTCGGTCGCCGTGACCGGCGGCACCACCACGGAAAATGCGCTCAAGGTCGGGTTCGAGCGGCGCAAGATCGATGGCCGCATCGTGATCGTCCGCGACCACGCCGACGGCATCGCCGCGCTGATGGCGGGCAAAGTAGACGCCTACGCGGCCGATCAGTCGGTGCTTATCGGACTGGCCCTGGCCACCGGCGGGGGCAACGCGCTGCGCATGCCGGCCGAGCAGTTCACCTACGAGCCCTACGGCCTCATGTTCCGGCGCGGCCAGGCGGACTTCCGGGTCAGCGTGACACGCGCGCTCGCACTCACCTACCGCTCGCCACAACTGCCGGAGCTGTTCTCGCGCTGGTTCTCGGCACTCGGCGGGAAGCCCTCGCCCCTCTTGGAGACCATGTTCATACTCAACGGGCTGGCCGACTGAGTCGACAGGCGCGGCGCCGGCCGTAGCCCTTATTTGGGTTTGGCGCGGCGAAGGGGAGCAGGCCAGCTGATGACCATGACTACCGCGGAAGGCAATTCCCCATGGCCGCTCGTCTGCAAGGTCAGCGACCTCGTGGCGGCGGGGTTGCCTGCGCCCCATGTGCCGGGGGCGCGGATGACACGCTCCTTCAAGGCACGATGCGCGCCTCGCGGAAGCGCGTGAGCAATCGGACGAACATCTCTTCACTATCGACCACATCGTGAAAGCCATGCAGGCGCGACTTGGTCACGCTTGACATCACGTCCCAGCTGGTGCTGAACACATAGTCGCCAAATGGCCAGACCACGACTTCGTCGAAGCGGTAGGGCGTAAGACCATGCTTCCTGACGATCGCGTCCCACAGCGGCGCCTTGTCGGCCATGAACTCCGTGAGGTTCAGCGGCGACGGCTCGCCAGCCTCCATGCCGAACACCGCCGCCAGCCGCTGCCAGATGTCCTGCCAGCGGAAGTAGTCGCCGTTGGTCAGGTTGTAGGCCTGGTTGGCGCAGCGCGGCTCGGTGGCGGCCCACAGGGCGGCGTTGGCGAAGTGGCCCGAATCGGTCACCTGGTAGATGGCGCGGCCGGAACCGGGCGGACCGGGCCAGGCCATCGGCCGCCCCAACTCTTTCATGATGGCAGCGTAGACCGCGATCACCGGCAGGATGCTCATGACGGTGCCGGGGGCGAACCCGCACAGGGTTTGCGGGCGCAGTTCGGTAGATGTCCAGCGCTTGCCTTGCCGGAACTCGGTCAACCAGTCGATCTGGTCGAAGTAGTAGTTGGCGCCTGCATGGCGCGGGTCGGTCTCGCGCGCCGGCGTCTTGAATGGCCCCAGGTGCGAGCCGTAGTATTTGGTGCCTGTTATCAGCACCACGCGCTCCAACGCAGGCGAAGACCGTTCGATGCCGGACACCGAATTGACCAGCATGTCGAGGTTGGGCGCGATGTTGGCCGCATAGTCGGCGGCCTTGCCGGCCGGGGCCTGGAACGCCGCGTAGAACACATGGGTGACCGGGCCGAAGTCGGGCGCGAACGGTTTCTGCAGGTCGACCGATACATAGCGCACCCGCTCGCGGTCCTCCCCCTTGCGGCGTGACAGGCCGATCACCTGCCAGTCCGGCAGGGACGCGAGCTTGTCGACGATGTAACGGCCCATCACGCCCAGGGCGCCGACCACGACTGCGGTTTTCATCAATGACTTTCGGTT
>JBJXGS010000048.1:0-107211 GCA_046160545.1 Burkholderiales bacterium | reverse complement strand
ACCTGCTCGAAAAGCGTTTCCAGCTTGATGTCCAGCGGCCGGTTGACCACGATGCCAAGCGCACCCTGGTCGTTGTGTTCGCAGACAAACGTGACGGTCTTGCCGAAAACCGACTCGCCGAGCGAGGGCATCGCAATCAGGAAATGATTGGTGAAGTTGGACGCCTGGGCCGTCACCGGCGCCCGCGGCGGTTTGCTGGAAGGCATCTCCCATTGTAACGCTGCGTCCCGCCGCATCGCTAGAATGCGCGATCCGAAATTCTCGCCACCCAGGCTCTTGTGGAGTACGAAAGCGCACTGTTCTGGTTTCGTCGCGACCTGCGGTTGAATGACAACGCCGGCCTCGCGCGCGCCCTGCGCGCGTCGCGGAGGGTGTTTTGCGTGTTTGTGTTCGACCGAGCCATCCTCGATTCGCTGCCCTCACCGAGCGATCGACGCGTCGAGTTCATCCGCCTTTCGGTGGTTGCCCTGGCCGACGAGCTACGCGCCGCCGGCGGCGGGCTTATCGTCATCCATGGCGATGCGCGCAGCGCGGTGCCGAAACTGGCGCGCGAGCTGCGGGTGGACGCCGTCCATGCGAATCACGACTACGAACCCCAGGCCATTGACCGCGATGCGGGAGTGGCGGCCGCCCTCGGGCGCTCGGGAATCGCCTGGAACACGAGCAAGGACCAGGTGATCTTCGAACGCAACGAGGTCGTGACCGGCGAGGGGCGCTTCTTTTCGGTCTTCACCCCCTACAAGCGCGCGTGGCTCAAGCGCCTGCGCGCCGAGGACCTGGCGCCGCACCCGATACTCGACTTCGCCGCCGCGTTCCAAGCCCCTGCCGCGAAGGTGCCGACTAACGTGCCGACCCTTGAAGAAATGGGTTTTCGCAGCACCGACCTGGCCAGCCTCGGGGTGCGCTGCGGCGCAGCGGGCGCGGCCAGGCTGTTCGCGGACTTCGCCCCGCGCATGGTGCGCTACGCCGAGGCGCGCGATTTTCCCGCTGTCAAGGGGCCCTCCTACCTGTCGGTGCACCTGCGTTTCGGCACGCTGTCGATCCGCAGCCTCGCGCGCGCGGCGTGGGAGTCCTGGCAATCCGGGGCCGGCGGCAACGGCGCCGCGACCTGGCTCTCGGAGCTTATCTGGCGCGACTTCTATTTCCACATCCTGGCGCACAACCCGCACGTCGTCAGCCAGCCATTCCGTGCCGAATACGCGAATCTGCGCTGGGAGGAAGGCGAATACGCCGACACCCTTTTCAACGCCTGGTCAAATGGACGCACCGGCTACCCGCTCGTCGATGCGGCGATGCGCCAGATCCTGGGCTCGGGCTACATGCACAATCGCCTGCGCATGGTCGTCGCGTCCTTCCTGACAAAGGACCTGGGGCTGGACTGGCGCCGCGGCGAATGCTTTTTCGCCGACCACCTGATCGACTACGACCTGGCCGCCAACAATGGAGGCTGGCAATGGGCGGCCTCGACCGGCTGCGACGCACAGCCCTACTTCCGCATCTTCAACCCGGTGACCCAGTCGCAGCGTTTCGATCCGGATGGCGCTTTCATCCGCCGCTATGTTCCGGAACTGGCAAAGCTGCCGGCCGCAGCCATCCACGCGCCCTGGCAGGCGCCGCCCCTCACCCTGGCCGCGGCAGGGGTGCGCCTGGGCGACAACTATCCCATGCCGGTCGTGGACCACGCGCTCGCGCGAGAGCGCACCCTGGCACGATTCAAGGCGGCGCGCAGCTCATGACCCACGCGGAATTCCTGACAGGCTACCAGGCAGGTCGCTTGCGCGTCGATATCGACCGCAAGGCAGCGATACGCTTTGTCGCCGGGCGCTTGATGCTGCCGCTGGTATTGCTGCCCATCTTCGGCATCGCAGTAGCCACTGGCCTGATGCGCGCCTACGCTTGGGCCATCGCCTTCCTGGTCCTGGGATTCGGCTTGCGCCTTGCCGTCGCCGCGGTGAGCCCGGGCTTCGTCTTACAGAAGTGCCTGACCGACGCGGGGTTTTTCGACCAGGTACGTCAGGCCGGAATCCTCTTCGTGGAGCCGATCTAGCTTGACGCCGCACTTCCCATGGCGGGCGAGCAGGGCTACACTTCCCGCACGGTGTTCGTAACGGGCCGACGCCCCCGAGGAGAGCAGCTATGTACAAGCGAATCCTGATGGCCTACGACGGTTCGGAGGAGGGACGCCGGGCGCTGTTCGAGGCCGGTGATCTGGCCACCATGCTCAAGGCCGAAATCCATCTCCTCGCGGTGATCCCGTCCTACGCGGGAATCATGGTCGCCGAGGGCATGATCATCGAAGACAATTTCGATGCCGAGAAGGCCCGCTATCAGGCGGTCCTCGACGACGCGCTGGCGATGCTGCGCGCCAAGGGCTACATCGTCGACGGGCGCGTCGCGCACGGCGAGCCGATTGACGAAATCGTGGTCCGTGCCAAGGCACTCAAGGCCGACCTGATCTGCGTCGGCCACCGCCGGGCGACCACCTGGGCGCAACGCTGGTGGCGCGGCTCGCTGGGAAAGAATCTGGTCGACACCGCCCCGTGCAGCGTGTTGATCGCCATGACCTCCTGAGGCGCTGCACAGCCGGCGCGCGGCGCGGCTGCGGCGCTTCAGAGCGTCAGATGTACCTTCATCGAGACAGCGCGGTCCGCTGCGACGGCAAAGGCCGCGCCGGCTTCCGCCATGGGAAAGCTGTGTGTCAGAAGCGGACCCACGTCGATCGCGCCCGCCGCCAAATCACGCACTGCCCACGCATACTCGGTATCGAAGCGAAATGCACCTATGAAATCCACCTCGCGCGACATCAGCCGATTGATCGGCACCGGTGTGTCGCCCATCATGCCCACTTGCACGACGCGGCCGCCCGAGGCAGTCGAGAGGATCGCCGTGTGCATGCCAGCCATGCTGCCCGAGCACTCGAAGGCCACGTCGAAAGTGCCCTTGTTCTCGGCCCAAGAGGAGACGCGTTCGGCTTCAGTCGCTGAGTTGACTGTCGCATCCGCCCCCAGCGCGCGTGCACGCGCAAGCGCATTGTCGGCCAGGTCGGTGACTGTCACCGTGGCGGCGCCAGCACGACGCGCCACCATCAGTGTCAACGCCCCGATCGGGCCGCAGCCGGTGATGAGCACGTGCCGTCCGATCAAGGGCCCGGCCCGGTTGACCGCGTGCATGGTCACCGCGAGGGGCTCGGCCATGGCGGCCACCCGGAAATCCGTGCTGCCCGGCACCTTGTGGCAAAGATCCTCCGGCACCACCAGCGACTCGCGAAAAACGCCCTGGATGTGCGGATGCACAGCCGCGCTGCCAAAAAAGTTCATCTTCAGGCACAGGTTGCCGCGACCTGAAACACAGGTGCGGCAGACCCGGCACGGCTGGTTCGGATTGACCGCGACCCGATCGCCCGCCTTGACCCGGGTAACCCCGGACCCGGTCTCGGCGATCTCGCCGGCCACCTCGTGACCCAGGATCATGGGTTCGCGTACCGCAAAGTCGCCGACCTTGAACTTGGCAAAGTAAGACAGGTCGGAGCCGCAGATACCGCCGGCGCCAAAGCGCACTCGCACCTGACCCGGACCCGGGGGCGGCGGCTCTGGCAACTCGACGATGCGCAGATCCTTTGCGCCGTACAACATCGCGCTCTTCATTGGGGTGACTCCGACGTTTCTTGTGGCAGGTTCGCTATCATAGAGCTTCGTCAACCAAACCGCGACCAACCTTGCAGCGCAAGGTGATGGCAGCGACGAAGCGCACTAAATGAACCTCAAACAGTTCGACTTGAGTGGCCGCCGCGCGCTCGTGACCGGGTCCAGCCAGGGCATCGGCCTGGCGTTGGCCAAGGGGCTGGCTGAAGCCGGCGCCACAATAGTCCTGAACGGACGTGACGCCGCCAAGCTCGAGCGCGCGCGACTGGAATTTCCGGTGCCGCAGCAGGTCGCGCTTTCAAGCTTCGATGTCACCGATGAGAATGCCGTCGAGTCCGCGGTCGCGGCAATCGAATCAGGCATGGGCCCGATCGACATCCTGGTCAACAACGCCGGCATGACGATCCGCAATCCGCTGGAGGATTTTCAGACTGCGGACTGGCACCGCATCATGGCGACCAACCTGACCTCGGCGTTTCTGGTCGGACGTGCCGTGGCGCGACGCATGATCCCGCGCAAGCGCGGCAAGATCGTCAACATCTGCTCGGTCAACAGCGAAGCCGCGCGCTATTCGATCGCCCCCTATACCGCGAGCAAAGGCGCGCTCAAGAACCTGACGCGCGGCATGTGCGTCGATTGGGCGCGCCACGGCATCCAGGCCAACGCGCTGGCGCCGGGCTACTTCGAGACTGAACTCACCCGACCGTTGGTCGAGAACACCGAATTCACAGCCTGGCTCAAGAACCGCACGCCGGCTCAGCGCTGGGGCAATGTCACTGAACTCACCGGAGCGATGGTGTTCCTGGCCTCATCGGCTTCCGATTTCGTCAACGGCCATGTGCTCTACGTCGACGGAGGCATGCTGGCCGGGCTCTGACGCACGCGCTGCTGCGCAGCCCTCCCTCCCCAGCTCAAGCCGCCACATCTCAACATCCCGGTTGACCCCATGCCAAGCGCCTACATCATCGGCAGTGCCTGCACCGCTTTCGGACGCCTGCCCAACACAAGCTTCAAGGACTTGGCGCGCGAAATCTTCGATGCGGTACTCGCGGACAGCGGTCTGGCCGAGGCTTCGCGCATCGAGTCGGCATGGTTCGCCAATTGCGGCATGCAGACCTGGGGCCAGGACAACATTCGCGGTCAGGTCTGCTTCACGCCTCTGGTCAAGGACGGCAGCTTTCCCGAACGGGTTCCGATCACCAATGTAGAGGGCGGCTGCGCATCGGCCTCGCTGGCCCTGCAGGGTGCCTGGAAGGATGTGCTGTCTGGCAACTGCGAAGTGTCGCTGGCAGTCGGAATCGAGAAGACCTATCACCCAGGTGACCCGGAAAAGAGCTTTCGCCTCATGGCGGGCGCAATCGACCATTTTGACGAGGCCGAGTGGCATGACTACTACGCTGCCGCCGGCGCGCAGGTGGACAAGCCTTTCGCCGCCGGCGGCTCGAAGTCGATCTTCATGGATACCTACGCGATGCAGGCGCTGTGGCACATGAAGACCTACGGCACTACCCAGGAACAGATCGCGATTGCCGCGGCCAAGGCGCACAACTTTGGCGCCGCCAATCCCAAGGCGCAGTACCGTTTCACGCAGACCGCGGCGCAGGTGCTCGCCGACAAGCCGGTCAGCCACCCGCTGACGCGCGCGATGTGCTCACCGATCGGCGACGGCGCGGCGGCGGCCATCGTAGTTAGCGAAGCAGTGTTGCAGACCCTTCCCGCGGCTGTGCGTGCACGCGCGGTGCGCATAGCCGGGGCCGCGCTCTCCGGCGGCAAGTACCGCAGCTTCGATGAACCGGGGCTGAGCCAGGCGGCGGCCAAGCGCGCCTATACGATGTCAGGCTACACGCCGGGAGACATCGATGTCGCTGAAGTGCACGACGCCACGTCATTTGCGGAGATTTACCAGCCGGAAATGCTCGGCTTCTGCGCCGTGGGTGAAGGCGGTCCCTTCGTGGCCTCCGGCGCTTCGGCCCTGGGCGGCACGCTTCCGATCAATACCTCAGGCGGGCTGGTGTCCAAGGGCCACCCCGTCGGCGCCACCGGCTTGTCGATGATCTATGAACTTGTCACGCAACTGCGCGGCGAGGCAGACGAGCGCCAGGTGCAGGGAGCGAAGGTGGCACTGGCAGAAAACGGCGGCGGCGTCATCGGTTTTGACGAAGCCGTCTGCTCGGTGGTGATCCTGGAAAAGTAAATCCGCCTAAATGGGGTCAGACCCCATTTACTCCCGCATTTACTCCCATTTACCCATCCGTACTTTTTCTGCTGGTTCCGAAGACGCGGCCACCCTGGCGCCTGCCGCGGGCAGGCGCTCAACTTGCGTCAGCGACTTGAGTTGCGTCCATCCTTTGGTGAGGTAGCCGCGCCACTCGTCGGACGCGGAGCGGTGGCGGCGCCATTGTTGCCGGTGGTTCCACTGGCATCCGGTGCCGGCTTGGGCGCGGCGACACCGCTTTCCGGACGTGGCCGCAAATGAGGTACCGTACCGTAGCCGTCGTCACCGGACTGCTGCGCCAAATACACCATGGGTTCGACATGCGCGGCCGGTCGCGCCGGCAGTGTCGCGGCGCTGACCGGCAAGGCCATCGTAGCCAGCCCGGCCTGTACAAGCATCAACGCCAACGGCGCAAGCGAAGCGCTGCGCGCGATTCGAATCGAGTCTGGCAAGTTCTTCATGGCCATGATGAATCTCCCTAACAGGACGCCTCATCCTAGCGGGAGCCCCGACCGGCGGCAAGCGCGCAAATCCGATCGGTGCATTCGGCCAGCCAGGCGGTCAGCTGCCCCGCGGTTCTTTGGTGAGCACGCGCGAAGCTGCCTGCGTTGCGCGTCAGGTCAGCATCCGCGAGACTTCGCACCAGTCCCTTTCGCACCTGACTCCCGACCGCCTCGGGATGAATCCAGGCCCCTGCTCCAAGTGCGGCGACGTTGTACGCGGTCAACAGTTGTTCGTACGAGCCGGGCAAAAGCAACAGTGGCCGCCCCGCCAACAAGGCCTGACACACCAACCCGTGGCCGGCATGGCAGACCACCAGGGTCGCCGCGCCGATGGCCGCGCCAACATCCAGCGGCTGCAGGCGCCAATCCAAATGCCCGGCGCCCGAGGGAGCCGGAGCCCCGCCGGCGTAGACGGTTACCGGCACTTTGAGTCCGGCCAGGGCATTCACCGCAGCTGCGAATTGCGCGTGCATGGGCTTCAAATACGCAAAAACGCTGGGCCGGCTGTTTTCCGCCTGACCATGCATCAACGTTTCCGAGGCTTCGGGCATCGTGGCGACCGGGGCGCCGGCGTAGCCGCAGGCCCGCTCGGCTCCCTGGTAATGGTCGAGCTCGGGGTAGGTGAGGAGAAGGGTCTGCTCGACTTCTTGCAACGCAGCCAACCGCGCGAGAGGGGGACTTGCATAATCTCGCTGCACGCGATGAATCGTCGATGTGACCCGCTCCTCGGCAGCGGCATAGCGTGCCAGTTCGCGTTCGGCCTCCTTCCCGAAGGCCACCGAACCGGCCGGCGGAATCGTGAATCCGTCGCCGATTTGTACCGCAGGCAGGCCGGAGATGCGCGCGGCAAGCAATGCCGTCGGCGCATGGTCCGCCAGCACCAGATCGGCCTTTGCAAGATGCAGCGCCGACAGCCAGCCCCGCACGAGTGCCTCCAGGGTGGCGGGATTGCCATAACCGGCTGCGAGCAGCAGTTCCGCGTAGGAATGCCGCCCCAGACCAACTGCAAGTGCGCCATGGCGCAATACTGGCGCCTGCAACAGCGCGTCCGGCGCCAGGGGCAGACGCGCCGACGCGACTGGCAGGTCGGCCACGATCGCGGTGACCCTGGCGTCACGCTGCGCAAGCTGGCCAGCCCAAGGCGCGAGCCGATCGACGTGCCCCATCCCACCGCCCAGTTCCCACGCCAATGCGACGCGCATCTGCTTCCCTGACCGAAAACCTGTCCGTTTGTCGGCGGCGCCCGGCCGTCCATCTTCAAGCACTTGCTTGCTTTTTGGCACCGGGTATCTTAGCAAGGCGTCATGGGGCCGCGCCCCATTTTGTCGCGACCCACACATTGCCGACATTGCAAAGCCGGACCAAACATGCGCCACTCCCCTAGCCCATCGCGCCATGGCTTCACGATCATCGAACTTTTGATCGTGATCGTGGTGATTGGTGTGCTGATGACGATCGCGGCGCCACAGTTGCGCCAGATGATCATCTCCAACCAGGTGCGCAGCGTAACGGCCGACCTCGTCAATGACCTGGCAGTGGCGCGCAGCGAGGCCGGCAAACTCGGCCAGCGCGTGGTCCTGTGCCCGACCACCACCCAGAACCAGGCCCTCAACAGCATTGTGTGCGCCGCCAGCAACAACTGGTCCACTGGCTGGATCGCCTTTGTCGACAGCACGACTGTCGACAACCAGCGGACGACCTCCGGCACGCCGGAGACCATCCTGCGCATCAAGGAAGGCCTGCCCGCCAGCGTCAGCTTTCGCACCACCGGCGCCCCCAATTTCGTGAGCTTTCGCGCCATAGGCGTCATGAACGCGGCAGCCAGCTTCACCGTTTGCCCCGCCGACGCAAGCTACCACCACCTAGCGCGCACCGTCTCGGTCACCGCCCTGGGCAAGGTCCAGTCCGCGGCCGGAGGACCCTGCCCATGATGCGCAGACTGCAACACCGCGTGCCGGCGACCGGCTTCACGTTGGTCGAGGTCATGGTCGCAATCGTGATCCTTTCGTTCGGCCTTCTGGGAGTGGCCGGGCTCATGGTTCTGGGCATCCAGAACACCTACAGCTCGCAGCAGCGCTCTACCGCGACCCAGCTCGCCTACGACATGATCGACCGCATGCGCAGCAATCAGGCGGGGGTAGCGCTGGATACGCTGGGCACGGCGACCAATGGCTACAACCGGCCGTCCAACGATGTCGCGGTCGATCCGCTCTACACTACGCAGGCCGCCGGCTGCCTCAATACTTCCGGACCTGCCGTCGGGACATGCACCGCCGCAGAGCTGGCCAGCCAGGATGCGTTCGAGTGGCAGCAGGCGATTCGAACCCGCCTGGGCAACGGGGTCGGCATCGTCTGCCGTGACACCTCGACCAACGACGGCTCGTACAACGGCACGACCATCACCCACGCGTGCAGCCAGTCCGGCCACATGTATGCCGTCAAGATCTTCTGGCGTGACGACCGATCTTCAAGCAATACCAACAACACCTTCCAGGTCTTCGCCACGAGGTTCCTGCCATGAGCGACCATACCGTTCTGGCGCGCCGCATGCGACGCGGCTTCACGATCGTCGAGTTCCTGATTGCCGTGGCCATCGGCCTGATCGTGTCGCTGGTCATCGGCCAGATCTTCATTGGCTCGCGTGAAAGCTTCAGCAGCCAGGAGGACTTGGCCCGCGTCCAGGAGGCCATGCGCAACGCTTCGACGATGCTGGCCCGCTCAGTGCGCGTGGCCGGCTTTCGCAATCATCCTGGCGTGGACCCCAATGAGGTCTTTACGACGGTCACCGGGCTGGCGGTCGAAGGCGTCGACAACATCTCCGCTTCGGGATTCGTGACCGGTTCGGACACCATCACCGTCCGCTTCCAGGGCATGGGCGTGCCGGCCGGCGCGGCTGACGGAACGATCGTCGATTGCATCGGCCAGAACATCCCCTTCGGCACGATCTCGTCGAATCGCTTCGCGATACGCACCAGCGGGACGACCTCGGGCCTTTTTTGCTCCACCGACAACGGCACGACCTGGAACGAGTTGATCTCCGACGTGCAGAACATGCAGATCATGTACGGCGTGGACAACGACAACGACGGTACCGCTAACCATTACGTGCGCGTCAACGACGTCACCGATGTAAACCAGATTGTGAGCGTACGCGTGTGGATGCTGATGCGTTCGCCCAACCCAACCGCCAACGCAGTCGATTCGACGACCACCCACACGATGGCAGGCAACGTGTACGGGCCGTTCAGCGACCGCTTCGTGCGGCGGGTTTTCTATACCACCATCAACCTGAGGAATCGCGTGCCATGAGTGCGAGGCTGAATATGCGCCGGCAGCCGGCGCCACGCCAGCAGGGTGCGGTGCTGGTCGTGGCATTGCTGTTCCTGCTCATCATCACCATGCTGGGCGTGACGACCATGCAGTCGACCTCGTCGGAGGAGCGCATGGCTGGTAACGTGCGCGACTGGACCAATGCGCTGCACGCCGCCGAGGCGGCCATCCGTGATGCGCGCAACGACCTGAAGGGCAATTGCACGCCGGGTGCGGCGACCTGCTTGCAGCGCGCTCCGTTGGTCAGTGGAGCGACCGGCTTTGGCGACGCGTCGGCCACGGCCGGCACGTGCTCGACGACCGGCATCTGCATGCCGCAAACAGCAGTCGCGATCAGCGGACAGCCTTCGACCTACCCGCAACTCAATCTCGCCAATTGGACCGCCACCGGCAGCACCGCGCTCAATCCAGTGACCATCGGCACCTACACGCAGCCGGGCGGTGCCACGACCAATCCGTTTCCGCGCGCCGCACGTCAGCCGCAGTACATCGTCGAAGCCCTGTGCACCCCGACCGCCGGCGCCAGCCTCGGCGGGGTGGTTTGTCCCAACTATCTGTACCGCGTCACCGCACGCGGCTTCGGCGGCAACGTCAACACCCAGGTGACCCTGCAGGCCGTCATCGCCGCCGACTGACCGCTGCAACCGCATTCCCGGAGAATATCCATGCACCCCTTTTTCACCCGCCCTTCCGTGCGCCGTGCCGTTGTCGCGGTGGTGACCACTACGATTCTTGCCCAGCCGGCCACGGTCTGGGGTCAGGCGGCCATGCTGAGCCTGGTCAACACCCCGCTCTTCGTCGCGCCGCCGATAGCGCCCCTGGTGATGCTGGACATCTCCAAGGACCAGCAGCTCTACAAGAAGGCCTACAACGACTATTCCGATCTGGACGGTGACGGTCAGCTCGAGACCACCTACAAGCACAGCATCGACTACTACGGCTATTTCGATGCCTACAAGTGCTATGACTACAGCACGACGGCGATACTCCCCGGCTTCAACTACTTTGTTCCGCACGCGTACACCGCGGACAAGTACTGCGACGGCACCAAGTGGAGTGGCAACTTCCTCAACTGGATGACCATGTCACGCATCGATGCGGTGCGCAAGCTTCTTTTCGGTGGCATGCGTCGCGTCGATCTCGACACCGGGCCGGGCGGCTACGGCGCCACGACAATGCTGGAGCGCTCCCACATTCCCACCGACGCACATGCATGGGCCAAGTGGTACGGCGGCACCGATCTGCCGCGCCTGACGCCGTTCGACGTCGCGATTGCGCCGACCAATCCGACCCGCCAGCCGCCCTTCACAACGACTACCGCAGTGGACGTCAACGCCGTCGGCTTGGTGCGCTTCGACAACGTCCCGGCAACATTTCTCGACACTCTGGCCTATGGCGACCAGATCGTCGCCACGACCACAGCCGTGGCAGGCGGCCCGTTCACCAAGACCGGTCGCCTGGTCAACAAGAGCAAGGTGGCCGCCGGGTCGACCCAAGGCTTCCTGGAAATCCAGATCGATGTCGGTGGCAATTTCATCACGGTCGACTACTCAGTCATCCCTCCGACCGGTACCCTCGACCCTCCTGCTGCTCCCCCACCCGCCGGCACCACGACAACCGGCTGGGAAATGATCAACTTGTCCAGCACGGGCGTGTCGTTCTGCAATGTCACGCCGCGGGACGCCGGGAACCATTTCTCCCATAACAACACGTTCACGCCGCGCATGCGGATGGTGCGCGGCAACCATGAGCTTTGGGCTGCCAACGAGCGACGCCAGTGCGGCTGGTACGACGAATTCAACAATTTGCAGGGCGGTTTCGGGCTCAATCGAAGCAGCAACGGCAATCAGGCCGGGCTCTCCGGTCTCAACGCCAGCGCCGAGAATCCACCCCGGTCCAATTACACGATCAATAATTCCGTCGTGCCCTCCAGGGCCATCGGCACCGGCATAGATTCGGGTGAGTATCGCGTCATGGTGGTTGCCTGCCACAACGCCTTCACGCCCGCGCCGATCGGCCAACCTACGACCGAGAAGTGCAAACAGTATGACCAGTTGGGCTTTTACAAGCCGATCGGCCTCTTGCAGGTGTATGGCGACGACAACCGTATCAATTTCGGCCTGATGACGGGCAGCTACTCGCGCAACATCTCCGGCGGCGTGCTGCGCAAGAACACCGCGAGCATGACCGACGAGATCGACGCCAGCGGTCGCTTTGTCGCCGCCCCGCCTAATGGCAGCATCGTGCGCACCCTGTCGCGCCTGCGCATGTATGGCTACGACTACCGTGACGGCACCTACATTGGTGCAGATGGCAATTGCACCTACCAGCTCACAACCACCGACCTGACCGACGGTCGCTGCCGGACCTGGGGCAACCCGATGTCGGAGATTTACGCCGAGTCCCTGCGTTATTTCGCCGGCGCCACCGCGCCCACCGCGGCCTTCAACACCGACGACTCGGGACTGATCCCCGGAGTGATCACCGCCACTTGGCCCAATCCCAACAACGTGCTCACCAACGCCAATTACTGCGCGCCGCTCAACATCCTGGTCTTCAACTCAAGCGTCAGCTCCAAGGACCACGACCAGGTTCCCAATCCTTTCGTCGGCGCGAACCCCGGCTTCAGTGCGGTCGCGGCGACGACCGCCGTCGGAACCGCTGAAGGCCTTGGTACCGGCACCTATTTCATCGGCAACGACGGGGTCACCAACGACAGCCTGTGCAGCGCCAAGTCCGGTGGGGCGGGCGGCTTTGCGCTCGGAAACGTGCAGGGCATATGCCCGGAAGCGCCCTCCCTGAACGGCACCTATCTCATGGCAGGGCTGGCACATACTGCCCGTACCAGTCGCATTCGCAGCGATCTCACGGTACCTGCCACGGACAAGACTTCGCTCAAGGTCAGCACCTACGGCATTTCGCTGGCGACCAACGTGCCGCGCATCGAAATACCGGTACCCGGCGGCAGCGCCGGACAAAAGGTCATCATCCAGCCGGTCTATCGCCTGACGCTCGGCGGTGGACGCATCGGATCGGGTGCCATCGTCGATGTCAAGATCGTGAGGATGACCGCGACCGCCGGGCGCATGTATGTCAACTGGGAGGACAGCGAACAGGGCGGTGACTACGACCAGGACGTTTGGGGCGTGATCGACTGGCAGATCTCGGCCGGGGCCATCAACGTCGCTACCAACGTCGTCTCGGCGGCCACCGCCAATCCTCAAGGGTTCGGTTATGTGATCAGCGGCACCACCCAAGACGGGCCGCATTTTCACTCCGGCATCTACAACTTCAATTTCAACGACCCCACCAATCCGGTGGTACGCGGCGGAAGCGCGGCCGCACCCGGGGCCGTACTAGGCGGGGGTGGCGCGGCAGGCACGTTCATCAACACCACCGGCGGGTGCCTGAACTGCACCGCCGGCAACCCTACCACGGTGGTGACCTATACGATCTCGGCCGCCGGCTCCGGCAACGCGCTGCAGGACCCGCTGTGGTTCGCCGCCAAGTACGGCGGCTTCAAGGACAGCGGCAACCTGCCGCCGGCATCCACGCCCTTGCCGGATGTCCAGTCCGAGTGGGACAGCTTCAACAACGCGACCGGTGCACTGGGGCCGGACGGGATACCCGACAATTTCTTCCTGGTCTCCAACCCGCTGGGCCTGGAAGCCTCGCTGGACAAGCTCTTCATCTCCATTCTGCAATCGGCGGCGGCCTCCGCGGTGGCTGCGAACTCCTCGCGCCTGAACACCAGTACTCGGATCTACCAGGCTGTGTTCAATCCATCGGACTGGAGCGGCAAACTCAATGCGATCGCGCTCAACCAGACCACCGGGCAGCCGGCGTCTGTACCTGACTGGGACGCAGGCTTGGCCTCCTTGGGACCCACGACGGTCAATCCGAGCGGACGCATAATCCTCACTTACAACAAGGGACTCGCCGGGGCAGCCCCGCGCGGCATACCGTTTGTATGGCCGGTCGATCCGACCAATCCGACGGCAGGCGAGCTCACGCCGGGCCAGATCATTGACCTACGCACCAATCCTGACACCAGCGTGACTGACGGACTGGGACAGTTGCGGCTTAATTTCCTGCGCGGTGACGCATCCAATGAAGGTCTCGCGTCGACAAACTTCCGACGCCGGCCGCTGACAAAGTTGGGCGACATCATCAACTCGAACCCCAATTTCGTAGGCGCACCCAGTGCCGGGTTTCCGGATCCATCCTATGTTGCGTTCGCCAGTGCCAATGCGTCGCGCAGACCCATGATCTACATAGGCGCCAACGATGGCATGCTGCACGCCTTCGACGCCAGCGCGGACTCGAGTGCCGGCACGGAGTTGCTCGCCTTCGTCCCGAGCACTGTGTACAGGAATCTGTCACGCCTGACCTCGCGCTCCTACAACTCGGCGCACCGCTATTTTGTCGACGGCTCGCCGATCGTCGAGGACGCGTACCTGACCGGAGCCGCTGCCTGGAAGACCGTGCTTGTCGGCGGCCTGAACAAAGGCGGACAGGGCATCTACGCGCTCGATGTCACCAACCCGACCAATTTCACCATCGGAAATGCCGCCAACCTGGTGTTGTGGGAGTTCACGGATGCTGATGATCCTGACCTTGGATTCACATTCGGCAATCCGGTGATTCGGCGCATGTCCAATGGCCGCTTCGCCGCTATCATCAGCGGCGGCTACAACAATTCGCAAGGGTCGGCAGCCGATCCGCGCGAAATCCAGTGCACCTCTGGCTCGGGCACAACGGCAGATCCCTACCTGCCGGCCGGTTGCACGGTCAGCCGCAATGGCCAAGCCCACATTTTCGTCCTCTACCTGGACGGGCCCACCGGGCCAAACGGGACGTGGCAGCTCGGTACTGACTACTTCAAGCTGTCGACCGGCACAGGGTCGACCGTGGCGCCCAACGGCCTCGCCTCGCCATTCGCCGCCGACGTTGACGGCAATGGCGCAGTTGACTTTGTCTATTCGGGTGACCTCAATGGAGACCTGTGGAAATTCGACCTGCGCGGCGCTTCGTCCACCTGGGGGGATGCCACCAACCGGGTGCGACTGTTCCAGGCGCGCGATGCGTCGAACAACA
Source organism: Burkholderiales bacterium (assembly GCA_046160545.1). Lineage (GTDB taxonomy): Bacteria > Pseudomonadota > Gammaproteobacteria > Burkholderiales > JAEUOS01 > JAEUOS01. The sequence goes on along the minus strand of JBJXGS010000048.1, from coordinate 92,425 downwards.
TCCAGCCCATCACCTCCGGAGTCGAGGCCACGCTGCATCCCAGCGGCAATGGCATCATCGTCTCTTTCGGCACCGGCAAGTACCTGGAGTCCAACGACGTGAACCCGCCTGGGCCGGCGTACCGGACCCAGACCCTGTTCGGCATCTGGGACCTCAACGACTCAAGTCCGATTTCCGGACAGTCGACCGTCAGCGGCCGCACCGCCCTGATGGAACAGCTCCTGCAGCCTGGAATCACGAGTTTCTTCACACTTCCCGACGGCTCCATCGTGCGCGTCACCACGCGACATCGACCGAACTACACCACTTCGGTGCGTGACGACAGCGCGTCGTATGACGGCATGGGTGGACCGGTCGAGCAACTAATCGAGGCGCGCGGGCGAATCTCGACTACCCCGGCCTCGCAGCGCGGTTGGTACCTGGACTTGCTGAACGGGGCTCCCGTAGGTGCGCCGGCAGGCGAGCGCAACATCTTCGCCCCGCTCTTGCGCAATGGCATTGTCCTGTTCTCGACCATGTGGCCGATCAACGACGTGTGCCTGGGCTCGACGGCAGGCGACAACCTGACCCTGCTGATCGCGACCGGCTCGCGACCGGACAGTTCGGTGTTCGACACCAATAACGACTACACGGTCAATTCGAACGACATGGTGACGCCGCCCGGCTCGCCCTCGACGGTGCGGGTCGCCGTCAGCTCGCGGCGTATTCCGGGCGGGTCGGCACAGCCACCCACGCTGATCGCGGTGGGCGGTCAGACAACGACTGGCGTGGGCCAGGGCGGTGGCGAGGTGCTTGGCGCGCAGAACACCACCGGCGGCGGGCCGCCCTTCATCCAGTACTACAAGTTCGGCAAGGGCCCGGGCACGGTAACATGGCGCGAGATCCTGTACTGATGAAAGGCAGACCATGACACGCGCTTTCCCTGCTTTGCCGCGCAAGACGCTCGGCTTCACCATCATGGAGCTGATGATCGTGGTTGCCATCATCGGACTCCTGGCCGGCATCGCGGTGCCCGGGTACAACGAATATGTGCGCAAGGGCAAACGTTCCGAGGGCAAGTCCGCGCTGCTGGCGGCTGCGTCACGGCTGGAGCGTTTTTACACCGCCAACAGCTGCTACCCGAGCAACACGGCCAACTGCGGATCCATCTCCGCCATGGCAGGCCTGACGACTGCGACCGGTATCCAGGCCTATTCGGGGGATGATCCAGGCAAGGCGTCCTACAACATCTCGGTCACCTTCAACGCCCAGGATTTCATAATCACCGCCCAGCCGCGCCTGCCGTTCCGCGACCCGGTGTGCGGCAACCTCACCTTGTCGAACGCTGGTCGCAAATGGACCCAGAGTAATGGTTCCACCGACGACGCCACGGTGCCGGCCGGCTGCTGGTAGTTTCGATGCTCGGGCCTGCGACGTCGCTGGCGGCGCAGGCTGAAGCTCCGTGGCAGTCCGCAGGCGGCGCAGCCTGGCGCCTGAGTCCCGCGACACTGGGGCTTGCGCTTGCGCTATCGGTCGTCCTCCACGGGCTCGCGCTGACCATCGAACGCAACGCCAGGACTCCCGGGGCTGACGGTAGCCGCCTGAAAGCCACGCTGCGCGTCGCAATGGCGCCGGCAACTTCGCCATCAGTGGCGACCGGCGCGGCCGCGGTCTCTGAATCTGCCGCACCTCGACATCCCGGCGACCCGGAGCCCGCAGCAGCCACCGACGAGGCTCTGGCGCGTCAGCTTCCGCAGCAAGCCAATTCGTCCGCGGACCAGGCGTCGCCGGCATCGGCAAACGCAGCAGCGGGCGCTGAAGCCTGGCTGGGACTCGATACCCCGCAGCCCGTACCACTGCCGCGCTTCGATGCCGATTCCTACTTGCCGCCCTCGCGGGTGCAGTCCGCCGCACAGCCATACAACGAGGACCTCTTCGACACCCTGCCGTTAAGTGGCAGCGTGCCCGGCCGCTGGCTGGCGCGTCTTTTTATCGGTGAACACGGGCGTATCGACCGCATCGAAATCGTCGAGGCAACAGGGTCGCCGCACAACGAGGAAGAACTGCGCCGCGCCCTGGAGGCCGCTGTTTTTCGCCCTGCGATGAACGGTCAGGAAGCAGTACGCAGCCAGCGCACCTTGATGATCAGCTTCGATCCGCCGCCGGTACTGCCGACAGACCGCTCAAGCCCTTCGGCATCGGGAAAATGACCGTTTCGGCGATGCCATCGAGGCGCCGCACACGCCGGGCACCCATGGTCTTCAAGCGTTCGATGACCTCGGTGACCAGCACTTCCGGCGCGGATGCTCCGGCGGTCAGCCCGATGCGCCTCTTGCCGACAAGCCATTCGGCTCGCAACTGCGAAGCGTTGTCGACCATGTGCGATTCGGTACCGACGGTCTGCGCGACCTCGCGCAACCGGTTGGAGTTCGAACTGTTGGGTGAGCCAACCACGATGACCAGGTCGCATTGCGGTGCCATGAACTTGACCGCATCCTGGCGATTCTGGGTCGCGTAGCAAATATCGTCCTTCTTGGGCCCGCGAATGGAAGGAAAGCGCGCCTTGAGCGCCGCCACCACCTTGGCCGCATCATCGACCGACAACGTGGTCTGGGTCACGTAGGCGAGGCGCTCCGGATCGGCGACCGCGAGTGTGGTCACATCGGCGGTCGTCTCGACCAGGTGCATGCCGCTTTGCGACTGTCCCATGGTCCCCTCGGCTTCGGGGTGCCCCTTGTGGCCGATCATGACGATCTCCAGACCCTCCTTGCGCATCTTGAGAACTTCCACATGCACCTTGGTGACCAGCGGGCAAGTGGCGTCAAAGACCTTGAAGCCGCGCCGTTGCGCTTCCCGGCGCACCGACTGCGGCACGCCATGGGCGCTGAAGATGAGCGTTGCACCAGACGGCACCATGTCCAGGTCCTCGATGAAGACCGCGCCCTTGGCGGCGAGGTCCTCGACGACGAACTTGTTGTGCACGATCTCGTGGCGGACATAGATCGGCGCGCCATGCAACTGAAGGGCGCGCTCGACGATGCCGATGGCGCGCTCTACCCCCGCACAAAAGCCGCGCGGTTGCGCCAGAAGTACCTCCATTTCATCCATGTTCAGCCACGCTTCCTACATGACCCCGATGACTTCGGCCTCGAACACGATCGTGCGGCCGGCCAGCGGGTGATTGAAATCGAACAGCGCGTCCTGTTCGCCCTTCTCCATCAGCACGCCAGCAAAGCGCGCGCCGCGCGCATCCGTGAACGCAACCCGCTCGCCCACAGCCTCACCCAGGTCGCGCGGCAATGAATCAAGCGCCACGCGCCGCAACAGGGCAGGGTTGCGCCGCCCGAACGCGGCTTCGGGCTCAAGGGTAAAGCTGCGCCGCTCGCCAGCGCGCATGCCGAGAAGACAGCGCTCGAGGGGCTCGGCGAGCTGGCCGCAGCCCAGCGATAGGGTCGCTGGCCGCGCACCGAACGTGCTGACCGTTTCGGTGCCGTCAGGCAACGCGACCCGGTAACGCAATGTCAGGTGACTGCGCGGGCCCACTATCAGCGAAGCCTGCATCGGTTATGCTCTTTGCATTCCACGGTACAAGCGTGATTTTACGGCAGCGCATGGCGATCACTGATTGGCCCGAAGCCGAACGTCCGCGCGAGCGCCTCCTCAGGGATGGCGCGGCAGCCCTCGGCGATGCAGAGTTGTTGGCGATCTTCCTGCGCGTAGGGGTGCGTGGCAGTTCGGCAGTGGACTTGGCGCGCACCCTGCTCGGTCATTTCGGCAGCCTGACCGCGCTTTTCTCCGCATCGCGTGCGGACTTCGCCGCTGTTCCGGGTATTGGCGACGCAAAGGCAGCTCAGATCCTCGCGATCGCCGAGATGGCGCGGCGATCGCTGCGCGAGAATCTTGTCTCCGGCGCTTCATTCAACTCACCACAGGCGGTGCGTGACTACCTGGGACTGGCACTGGCAGGCAAGGAGCACGAGGTCTTCGCGGTACTGTTCTTGGACGCCCGGCATCGCCTGCTGGCAGACGAGATTCTGTTTCGCGGCACGCTTACCCAAACCAGCGTGTACCCGCGGGAAGTGGTGAAGCGCTCGCTTGCCTACAACGCAGCTGCAGTGATCCTGGCCCACAACCATCCTTCCGGCGTGGCCGAGCCCTCGGCCGCCGACCGTTTGCTGACAGAGTCGCTGAAGGCCGCGCTGGCGCTGGTCGACGTGGCGGTCCTCGACCACATCATCGTCGCGCGCGGCGCCACGCTTTCCTTCGCGGAGCGCGGCTTGCTTTAGCGCTGGCGCAAACGGCAGGGTTTGGCTATAATCATTGGCTTTGCCGTTGTCGGGCTGTTTCAGCTTCAACCCGCCTGCAGCGGTCCAACCGGTTCCAGGCGTCCTTCTCCTGGTAGTTCCCCTGGAACCTTTATTCACGCCTCAGGAGGCCATATGGCGCAAGTGTGCCAAGTCACGGGCAAGGGCCCGATGGTGGGAAACAACGTTTCCCACGCCAACAACAAGACCAAGCGGCGCTTCATGCCGAACCTGCAGTACCGGCGCTTTTTCGTCGAGAGCGAGAACCGATGGATCCGTTTGCGCGTCTCGTCGGCGGGCTTGCGCATCATCGACAAGAACGGCATCGACACCGTGCTCGCTGATCTGCGCGCGCGCCGCGAAATCTAGGGAGAACGCCATGCGCGACAAGATCAAACTCGAATCGACGGCCGGCACCGGCTTCTTTTACACGACGACCAAGAACAAGCGCACCATGCCCGAGAAAATGGAGATCAAGAAATTCGATCCCGTGGCGCGCAAACACGTTGTGTTCAAGGAAACCAAGATCAAGTAGCAGGTCCAGCTTCCGGTGCCTCCGGCACCGGACAACAAAAAGCCCCGCAGGTGCGGGGCTTTTTGTTGTTGTCCACCGACAGTGGCGACCAGGGCGGCAGAACGGTTCGGCACCTCAGATTCTCTCGCCAGCGGCGAGATGCAATCCAACGCATCACGCCGCCGCGATCCGGGCCTCAGGTTGCCGTCATCACTCCGGGCGGCAATGGCGCGTAGCTGCGCAATCGCTGGGAAAACTCCTCAAGGACGCGAATGCCGCTCGCCTCGGCGCGAGTGCACCAGTCCTGCAACTGCTTGAGCAACTGTTCACGTGAGGCTGTCGAGCGCGCCCACAGGGCAGCTAGTTCCTCGCGCATTGCATAGATCTTGGCCAGCACCGCGTTGTCGTTAAGCACCGCCTTCAGGTGCTCACGATCCGATTCGGCCAATTCGCTGGCGTCCTGATGCAATGAGCGCCGCACTGCCTTGACGCGGGTACGCTCGGACGACTTCTCTTTGAGCTTGGCCAGTTCCTCGCGCCAGGCCGCCTTGAGCGAATCGGCATAGCGCGACATGACGTCATAGCGGTTGGCAATGACCGAGTGCAGGACATCCATATCCACGGTCGCCTTGGCAGCGACGAAGCGTGGCGTCGGCGCGATCTTGCGCACGCGCGCCAAGCCAAAGGTCTCGAGGATGCGGATATAGAGCCAGCCGATATCGAACTCGTACCACTTGTTCGACAGGCGCGCCGAGGTCGCATAGGCATGGTGATTGTTGTGCAATTCCTCTCCACCGATCAGGATGCCCCAGGGAACGATGTTGGTGCTCGCATCGCTTACCTTGAAGCTGCGGTAGCCGAACCAATGGCCGACGCCATTGATGACGCCAGCGGCCCAGAACGGAATCCAGGCGATCTGCACAGCCCAGACGATCAGGCCCGGAATCACGCCGAAGAGCGCCACGTCGATTGCGAGCATGAATGTCACGCCGAACTTCTCATGCGGCGTATACAAATTGCGCTCGATCCAGTCGTCGGGCGTGCCATGGCCGTAGCGATCCATGGTTTCACGATTGCGCGATTCCTTCACGTACATCAGCACCCCGGTCCACAGCACCTTGTTGATGCCGTGAATCTGCGGGCTGTGCGGATCGTCCACCGTCTCGCACTTCGCATGGTGCTTGCGATGGATCGCCGCCCACTCCTTGGTGATCATGCCGGTGGTCAGCCACATCCAGAAACGGAAGAAATGGCTCACGATGGGGTGCAGGTCCAGAGCGCGATGCGCCTGGCAGCGATGCAGGAAGATCGTGACCCCGGCGATGGTGATGTGGGTCAGGACCAGGGTCACGCCGACCAGTTGCCAAAAACTCAGGTCGAACAGCCCGGAAAACCAGGTCATTGTCATGTCTCCGAGAGCACTTGGTCGGCCGACGAGCGGGGCTCGCAAGAGGCGACCATCGTTATTGGAAAAACCACGCGGGCGATTGTACGTGAGTTAACCGGACAAGCATTGACGAAAAAACGACACTTCCCTGGAAAATTGACATGAATCAATGGTTTACCGACGGTGGCGCCGCATTGAGCAGTGTCACTTCACGGCGCGGATACGGGATTTTCACGCCTTCGCGCAGGAACGCCTCCCAAATCGCGAAATTGAGCTCGGAACGCACGTTTAGGCTGCCCCCCTCCGGATCGTTGATCCAGAATCCAAGCTCCATGACCAGTCCATCGCTGCCGAACTCACGCAGGAACACCATGGGTGCGGGGTCGGCGAGCACCCGCGGGTGGGCTGCCGCCACACCCAGCAGCAGGTCGCGCACCCTGGCCACCTCGCTGTCGTAGGCAATTGAAACCTGGATCGCAAGGCGGTTCTCGCGCGTGGTGAACGACAGGTTCGCCACCGGGGAGTTGACCAGCATCTCATTGGGCACGATGGCCTCGGTGCCATCGAGCGACTTGAGCACCGTATAGCGGGTATTGATCTGCGTCACCGCGCCGCTGTATTTGTCGACCGTGATGATGTCGCCGATGCGAATCGAGCGATCCAGAAGAATGATGAAACCGGAAAAATAGTTGCTGGCAATGCGCTGCATCCCAAGGCCCAAGCCAACGCCGACGGCTCCGCCGAACACCGAGAGCACGGTCAGGTCGATGCCGACCAGCCCCAGCGACACCAGTATGGCGATCAGCACCAGAAGCGCGCGCGCAAAGCGGGAAAGCACTGCGCGCAAGGACAGGTTGAGGTGCTCAGCTTGCTCCAGGCGGCGCTCAATCATCGCCGCGATCCACAGCGACACCAGGAGTGTGAGCGCGACCGACAGGCCTGCTTGCAGCAGGAGCAGCATGGTCAGCTTGTGCTTGCCCATGGGCAGGCGCACCTGGTCCAGCCAGGCCAGCAGTTCCGGGGCCAGGCCGCTTAAGTGCAGTGCCACCGCCAGCCATACCGCGAGTGCAATCCAGCGTTCTCCCTCAAGGACTGCGCCGCTGGCGGCAAACACGTGGCGCAGCAAGTAGGCCAGCGCGCGAATTACGACAAAGGCTACAAGGAGAGGTTGCGCGACCTCAAGGACGGGCGCGCTGTGGAAGCGCTCCGCAATCGGGCGCGCGATGGTCACGAAGACCAGAGCCAGGAGTGGGCCGACCAGGCGCACCGCACTACCGCTGACGATCTCGAGCGGTCGGGACGCGACCGCGCGGCGCGCCTGTGTCGCCTCCAGGCGTCTGACTAGCGCAGCGCGCAGAGCGCGCCCGATGAGCCAGGCCAGCGCAAGGCACATCGCCAGCGTCGCGACCTGCCACCACAGCGACGGGTCGCCAAGGTCGGCTAGCAGATGATCGATCGGGGAAGCTTTGGTCTTCATCGTGGCGAATGGCGCTGCGCGCCAGCCTGATGGCGCAACCAGTTGGCGCGATAGCGGGCAGCCAAATCACGCTGGCTGCGCAGGATCAGGACATTCTCCGCGTTGCGATGCTGGGCCGCCTGGGTCCAATTGTAGGAGCCTGTGATCACGACATTGTTGGCAAGCTCCGCATCAATGACGATCACCTTGTTGTGCGCGCTCTGGTAGGCCGATTCGAGCCACACCGGGATGCCGGCGGCCGCCATTTCGTCGATGCGGCCGCGCTCGAAACGCGCGGCCTCGCCGGCGTCCGCGGTAACTCGCACGTCCACGCCGCGTCCAAGGGCATCGATCAGGGCACGGGCAATAGTACGGCTGGTGAAGGAAAATGCCTGCACGAGCACTTCGCGGCGTGCCCCGCGCAGCGCTGCCACGATCTGGCCCTCGGCGTCATCCCAGGGAGTAAAGAGCAACTGGGCCACGCCGGAGTTGATCGGCACAGCGCCGGGCAGTTGCGCGGACTCGCGCGCCGCGACCTGCTGCAGCACCGCAAGCGCGCCGATTGCCACGAGGGCGCGCGTCGCCACCCGACGTGCGCTGCGTGACTTCACGACTTGCGCTCCAGCACCGCGGCGTAGAAGCCGTCGGTTCCATCCCTGTCCGGGAGGAGGATGAGTGCAGGTCCGGCACATGCGACCTCTATACCGCGCTCGGCCAAGATCGCGCGCGCGTCGCTTTGCACGAAACCCGGTTGTTTGTGCAGGAAACTGTCGACGACGTCTTGGTTTTCCTCGCGCAACAGACTGCAGGTCGCATACACCAGGCGTCCACCCTGTTTCACCAGACGTGCCGCCGCCAACAGGATGCGTGACTGCTTGTGCGCCAATTCAACGAGCTGCGCTGCGTCCTGGCGCCACTTGATTTCCGGGTTGCGCCTAAGCGTGCCGATGCCGCTGCACGGCGCGTCGACCAGCACGCGGTCGAGCTTTCCAGCGAGCCTGCCTACGCGCGGATCCGTTTCGCTGTCAATGCGCACCGGGTGCACGTTCGACAATCCGCTTCTTGCCACACGTGGCTTCATGCGCGCCAGGCGCGCCGCCGATACATCAAACGCGTAGAGCCTGCCGGTCGAGCGCATCAATGCCCCCAGTGCAAGGGTCTTGCCGCCGGCGCCGGCGCAAAAATCCGCGACCATTTCGCCGCGCCGCGGGCCCAGCAATTCGGCCAGCAACTGGCTGCCCTCGTCCTGCACCTCGACCTGGCCGGACATGAACAAGGGATGACGTGCAAGCGCCGGTTTTCCCGACAGGCGTATGCCGAGTGGTGCCAGCGCCGTCGGCACTGCCGCAATCGTATCGGACGCAAGCGCCGCAAGCACGGCTTCGCGCGTGGCCTTGATGCCGTTGACGCGCAATGTCAGAGGCGCAGATTGCTTGAGCGCGCGCGCCAGGGACTGCGCTGCCTCGGCGCCGAACTCGTCGCGCAGGCGCAGCCACAGCCAGTCCGGGAGATCGGCCTTCTCCGCCGGCTCAAGCGTCGCCGCATCGAATTTCCGCAGACGCTCGAGCAGCGCCTGATCACTCGGCTTGAGGACTGCCTCGAGGCGACGCGCACTCAACCCGAGGACGCGCAGCAAGGCGGCCAACGCAAGGTCACGTGGCAACTCGCTTTGCGCAGCCATTCCGAGCGAACGGCGCTGGCGCAACACGGCATAGACAACTTCGGCGATCCAGCCCCGATCGGCCTGTCCGAGGGTCCGATGTTCGCGGAAGTACTGTGATAACGCCGCGTCTGCAGCACCAGTGCCGCCCAAGACTGCGGACAAGGCGCGCACGGCGTGAGCCAGGACAGCGGCGGGAATGATCGAATCGGGCCTCAATCAAACACCCACTGTTGTTGGCCCGGATCAGTCAGTCGTACGTGGTTGCCTTCGATGTCGACGAGCCCTCGGGCGATCCAGCCCAGCACGCGAGGGTAAATGAGATGCTCCTGTTTCAAGACGCGTGCCGCCAGGGTTTCCGTATCGTCTTCAGGATGCACCGGGACCGCGGCCTGGGCAATGATGGGTCCATGGTCAAGCTCCGGTGTGACGAAGTGCACCGTCGCGCCATGCACCTTGCACCCTGCCGCAAGCGCCCGCGCATGTGTGTTGAGTCCGGGAAACGCGGGCAAAAGAGAAGGATGGATGTTCACCATGCGCCCGGCGTAGCGCTTGACCAGATCGGCGCCGAGCACGCGCATGAAGCCCGCCAGGACAACGAGATCAGGCCGCAATGGTTCGATCACGGCGGACAAAGCCGCGTCGAAATCCGCGCGCGAGGCGTATTCCGTGTGGGCCACGGTGAATACCGGGATACCGGCGGCGACTGCACGATCAAGCCCAGGCGCATCCGGGCGATTGGAAATCACCGCAGCGATCTCCACCGGCAGGCCGGCATCGCGGGCACACACGATGGCCTGCATGTTGCTGCCACCGCCGGAGATGAGTATGACGATGCGCAAAGAAATCCGGCCTGCTGACCCGAGGGAACCCTGAATTGTAGCCGGTTGCAGCGCACAAAACGCTATAATTCAAGGTTTTAGCAGACCCTCCTCTCTTATTCCATGCTGGTGCATCGCGGCGTTCCCAGCCCGGCCCCGAACGCGCGGCACGTCGTGACAATCGGCAATTTCGACGGCGTCCACCTCGGGCACCAGGCCCTTTTGTCGGAATTGGCGGCGGCGCGAGCGCGCCACGATGCACCCTCGTGCGTGATCACGTTTGAGCCGCATCCGCGCGAGTTCTTCGCACCCCAGACCGCCCCGGTGCGCCTGTCCTCACTGCGCGAAAAGCTCGAACTGCTGGCTGCGCAGGGCGTCGACCGAGTCCAACTGTGCCGTTTCAATCATGTGTTCGCTTCGCTGCCTGCGGCAGACTTCATCGATCGGGTCCTCGTTGCCGGCCTGGGAACGCGCTGGGTCATGATCGGCGAGGATTTTCGCTTCGGTGCCAAGCGCGGCGGTGACCTGGCCTTGTTGCGCCACGCGGGGCAAGCAGCCGGTTTCACAGTGCACGCACTGGCGGAAGTTGCGCACCTCGCCCCGGATGGCCGACCCGTGCGCGTCTCTTCTTCGCAGTTGCGCGCACTGCTCATGGCAGGCGAGGTGGAACGGGCAGGGACCCTGCTGGGTCGCCCCTGGGGCGTTGCCGGGCGGGTGGTGCGTGGCGACCGTATCGGGCGTACCCTCGGCTTTCCCACGGCCAACCTGAGTATGCGCGGCAACAGGCCACCGCGCAAGGGCATCTACGCCGTGCGCGTGGCCGGCCTCGGGCCGGGCTTGCGGGACGGCGTAGCCTCGGTGGGTGTTCGCCCGACGGTGACCGACTCGGGCGAAATGCGGCTGGAAGTCTTCATTTTCGACTTTGACGCAGACATCTATGGAGCACAGATTCGCGTCGATTTCCTTGCGCGCATCCGCGACGAGGAAAAGTACTCTGACCTGGACCAGCTGACCCGGCAGATTGAACGCGATGCGCAAGAAGCGCGTCGCCTGCTGGCCGCCTTGCCCGTGAATTGACCACCATGCCCGACTACAAAGACACCCTCAATCTTCCCGACACGCCGTTCCCCATGCGCGGCGACCTGGCGCGGCGCGAGCCGCAGCAGGTGGCGCGCTGGCAGTCTGATGACGCCTACGGGGAGATCCGGCGTGCCGCACTCGGCCGGCCGAAATTCATCCTGCACGACGGCCCTCCCTATGCCAACGGCGACATCCACATCGGTCACGCCGTCAACAAGATCCTGAAAGACATGATCGTCAAGTCGCGTGGCATGGCCGGCTTCGACGCGCCCTACGTCCCGGGCTGGGACTGCCACGGCATGCCGATCGAGCGCGAGATTGAAAAGCAGCACGGCAAGAACCTGCCGGTCGACAAGACCCAGAGCCTGGCACGCGCGTACGCGGGAGAGCAGATCGAACGCCAGAAGGCCGACTTCCGTCGCCTCGGGGTGTTGGGTGAGTGGGACAACCCGTATCGCACCATGCATTACAAGAATGAGGCCGACGAGATCCGCGTTCTGGGGCGCATCCTCACCAAGGGTTACGTCTACCGCGGCTTGAAGCCGGTCAACTGGTGCTTTGATTGCCAGTCCGCGCTGGCGGAGGCTGAAGTCGAATACGCCGACCGCAAGGACTTCGCCATCGATGTCGCGTTCGCGTTCGCCGAGCCGGAACGGGTCGCGACCGCATTCGGCCTGCCACGCCTGCCGGTCAAGCATGGCGCGATCGTGATCTGGACCACCACTCCCTGGACCATCCCGTCCAACCAGGCGCTCAACGTCCATCCCGACATCCGCTACGCACTCGTCGACACCCCGCGCGGCATGCTGATCCTGGCCGCCGATCGCGTCGCCGACAACCTGACGCGTTGGGGCCTGGCCGGATCGACGTTGGCCGAAGCCCCGGGCAGCGCATTGGCCGGCCTCGCCTTCTGCCACCCGCTTACCGCTGCCGACCCAGGCTATGCGCGCCTCTCGCCGGTGTACCTGGGCGACTACGTGACCACCGAGACCGGCACCGGCATCGTCCATTCGGCACCCGCCTACGGCGTCGAGGACTTCATTTCGTGCAAGGCGCACGGCATGAGCGACGAGGCCATCCTGACACCGGTGGGTGCGGACGGACGTTACGCGTCAACATTGCCGCTCTTCGGCGGCCTGACGATCTGGGACGCGAACCCAAAGATCGTCACCGCACTGGAAGCGGCCGGCTCGCTACTGAAAAGCGAGGCCTATGTCCACAGCTACATGCATTGCTGGCGCCACAAGACCCCGATCATCTACCGCGCGTCGACGCAGTGGTTCGCCGCAATGGATGCGCCACCCGGTTTCGGAGCCGAGAAGCCCGCCGAGCCCTTGCGCGAGACAGCCCTGCGCGCGGTCGAAGCGACCCGCTTCTTCCCAGCCTGGGGCCAGCAACGCCTGCACAACATGATCGCCCACCGGCCGGACTGGACCTTGTCGCGTCAGCGCCAGTGGGGCGTGCCGATGCCGTTCTTTGTGCATCGCGAATCCGGCAACCTGCATCCGCGCACTCCGCAATTGCTCGAAGAGGTGGCCAAGCGTGTCGAAGCCGAAGGGATCGAGGCCTGGCAACGCCTCGCACCTGCGGACCTGCTCGGCGCCGAGGCCGACCAGTACATGAAGGTGCGCGACACCCTCGACGTGTGGTTCGACTCCGGCTCCACCTTCGAGACCGTGCTGGGCGGACTCGAAGGCGAGTCCGGCCGCGCCGGGTCGCACGGTGCGCAGTCGCGCTACCCGGCCGACCTCTATCTCGAAGGATCGGACCAGCATCGCGGCTGGTTCCATTCTTCCTTGCTGGTGTCGTGCATGGTCTACGGTCGTGCGCCGTACGAGGGGCTCCTCACCCACGGCTTCGTCGTGGACGGCCAGGGCCGCAAGATGGGCAAGTCGGTCGGCAACGTGATCGCGCCGCAAAAGGTCAGCGACACGCTGGGCGCCGAAATCCTGCGCCTTTGGGTGGCCGCCACCGACTACTCGGGAGAATTGTCGATCTCCGATGAGATCCTGAAGCGCGTCGTCGAGTCCTACCGACGCATCCGCAATACTCTGCGCTTCCTGCTCGCCAACACCTCGGACTTCGACGCGGGGCGCGACATGCTGCCGCAGGAGCAGTGGTGCGAGGTCGATCGCTACGCGCTCGCGCGCACCGCCGAATTCCAGCGCGAGGTGCTGGCCGACTACGAGCGTTACGAATTCCACCTGGCCGTGCCCAAGCTGCAGACCTTCTGCTCCGAGGACCTGGGCGGCTTCTACCTGGACGTGCTCAAGGATCGCCTCTACACGACCTCGAAGACCTCTGCGGCGCGCCGCTCCGCGCAATCGGCCTTGTGGCACATCACCCAGTCACTGCTGCGGCTCATGGCGCCGATCCTCTCGTTTACCGCCGAAGAGGCCTGGCAGGTGTTCCAGCCCGGGCGCGGCACCGTGTTCGCTGCCACCTACCATGTGTTCCCGGACGACCGGGACGCCGATGCGCTGGTGGCCAAGTGGCGACAATTGCGCGCCATCCGCGCCGAAGTACAGAAAGTTCTCGAAGAAGCGCGCACGGCGAAGGCGATCGGTTCCTCCTTGCAGGCCGAGGTTGAGATTGCTGCTGCCGGCGAACGCCATGCCCTGCTTGCGTCGCTCGGCGACGAACTGCGCTTTGTGCTGATCACGTCCCGGGTCAGCCTGGTCGAAGTCGATGCCTCCGCAGAGGCAATGCGCGTTGTCGCCAGTGCCCACGCCAAGTGTGAACGATGCTGGCATTACCGCGAGGACACCGGGGCGGACCCGCACCATCCCGGCATCTGCAAGCGCTGCGTGTCCAACCTGACCGGCGCGGGCGAACAGCGCCGCTTCGCGTGAGCGGCAAGACCTTCGAATGGCGCGCGGCGCTGGCGGTAGCCATCGTCGTGGTGCTGCTGGACCAGTGGAGCAAGGCGGCGGTCGCGGCTGCCTTGTCCTACGGCCAGTCGGTGCCGGTCACGTCGTTTTTCAACCTGGTGCTGGTCTACAACCGCGGCGCGGCATTCAGCTTTCTTTCGGCGGCCTCGGGCTGGCAGCGCGAGTTCTTCATTGGCATCACCGTTATAGCGCTGATCCTGATGGTCTGGATGATGCGCCGCTACGCCAGCGAACGCCTGTTCTGCTGGGGCCTGGCGTGGGTGGCCGGCGGCGCGGTCGGCAATCTGATCGACCGCGTGCACTACGGGCATGTCATCGATTTCCTCGACTTCCACTGGGCCGGCTGGCATTTCTGGGCCTTCAACCTGGCCGATTCCTCGATCACCCTGGGTGCTGCACTCTTGATAGTCGACAGTTTCCGGCCACGCCCGCCTGCCCCCGCTTCGCCTAAACTCCCCTCATGAACCAAGCACGCATTGTCCTGGGGGTGACCGGTGGAGTCGCCGCCTACAAGTCTTGCGAACTGGTCCGCCTCCTGGTCAAGGCCGGCATCGCCGTCGATGTCGTGATGACGCAGGCCGCGACCCGATTCGTCGGCCCCACCACCTTCCAGGCCCTCTCGGGCCGACCGGTGTGGACCGATCTGTGGGATGCGCGCGATACCAAGAGCATGGCGCACATCGAACTCACGCGCGGCGCATTGGGCGTGCTGGTGGCACCGGCGTCTGCTGACCTCATGGCCAAGGTCGCATGCGGACTGGCCGATGACCTGCTCTCCACCCTGGTACTTGCGCGCCGCACGGACTGCCCCCTGCTCATGGCCCCGGCCATGAACGTGGAAATGTGGCAACAGGCCAGCACCCAGCGCAACGTGCGTACCTTGGCAGGCGACGGCGTGCGCCTGCTCGGCCCCGGTGCCGGTGACCAGGCCTGCGGCGAGACCGGTGACGGCCGCATGCTCGAGGCTGTCGAACTCCTGGGTCATGTACAGGCGTTGGCCGCGCCCAAGATTCTGCGCGGACGCCGGGTGCTCATCACTGCGGGCCCGACCGAGGAGCCGATTGACCCGGTTCGGGTGATCACCAACACTTCCAGTGGCAAGATGGGCTACGCGGTCGCGCAGGCCGCGGCAGACGCAGGCGCGACGGTCTGCCTGGTATCCGGTCCGACGGCACTGGCGACACCGGCGGGTGTCACGCGTATCGACGTCAAGACTGCGCGCGACATGTTCGAGGCTGTCAAGGCTCAGGTTTCCGGTGCGGACATTTTCATCGCCGTTGCTGCGGTTGCCGACTATCACGTCAAGCAGTACAGCGAGAAAAAACTCAAGAAGGAAGAACGCCACCCCGGCCTGACCCTGGAGCTGGCGCAGAACCCGGACATCCTCGCCTGGGTTGCCAGCCAGCCCGGAGCGCCGTTCTGCGTCGGCTTCGCCGCGGAAAGCCATGACCTGATCCAGAATGCCGAAGCCAAGCGCAAACGAAAGGGCATCCCGCTCCTTGTTGCCAATCAGGCCCAGGACGCCTTCGGGCGCGACGACAACGAGATCACCTTGATTGACGATGCCGGCCGCCATGCGCTCCCGCGCGGCAGCAAGGCATCTCTGGCGCAAGCCCTGGTCAAACATATCACCGCCATGCTCCGGTCCCGGGGCTCCCGCCCACGCGCGCGCGCCTCATAGAACGCCCTGCGCGGGGGTGAATTCCCCATCTGCGCTGTGGGATAATTGCAGGCTTTCCAAATTCGCACCGGCCCGATGCGCGGCATCCGGCCATCCTGACCTTGCCGGTTCCTGCACCGGCCACATTCCGGAGTCCTTTTTCAACATGAACGCCCCGCAGTCCAATTCCTCCCCTGTCTACGCGCCCGGCATCGAGATCACCGCGCCGGTCACCCCTGAATTCGCCGAAATCCTCACCCCCGAGGCGCTTTCATTCGTCGCTCGCCTGCAGCGCGGCTTCGGTCGTCGGCGCGAAGAGTTGCTCGCCGCGCGCGCGGATCGACAGAAGGAGTGGGACGCCGGCAAGCTGCCAGGATTCCTGCCGGAAACCGCACACATCCGTGCCGACGACACATGGCGCGTCAACCCCTGCCCGCCTGACCTGCAGGACCGGCGCGTTGAAATCACCGGCCCCGTGGATCGCAAGATGGTCATCAACGCCCTCAACTGCGGCGCCAATACCTTCATGGCCGACTTCGAGGACTCCAATACGCCGACCTGGACGAATCAGATCGAAGGACAGATCAACCTGCGCGACGCGGTCCGGCGCACGATCTCGTTCGTCAACGAAGCTGGGAAGTCATACCAACTGGGCGAGAAGACGGCCACGCTGATCGTGCGCCCGCGCGGTTGGCACCTGCCGGAAAAGCACGTGGTGATCGACGGCAAGCCCTGCTCCGGGGCTATATTCGACTTCGGACTGTATCTCTTCCACAATGCGCGCGAACTGATCGCGCGCAATTCCGGTCCGTACTTCTACCTGCCCAAGATGGAAAGCCATCTGGAGGCGCGACTGTGGAACGACATCTTCTGCCTGGCCCAGGACGATCTGGGCATTCCGCGCGGCACCATCAAGGCCACCTGCCTGATCGAAACCCTCCTGGCCGCTTTCGAGATGGACGAGATCCTCTACGAGATGAAGGAGCATTCCGCCGGACTCAACGCCGGCCGCTGGGACTACATCTTCTCGGCGATCAAGAAGCTGCGCGTCAACAAGGACTTCTGCCTGGCTGAACGCGCCCAAGTCACGATGACCGCGCCCTTCATGCGCCCCTACTGCCTGCTGCTGGTCAAGACCTGCCATGCGCGCGGCGCCTTTGCCATGGGCGGCATGGCCGCACAGATCCCGATCAAGAATGATCCCGCCGCCAACGATGCGGCGATGGCACGCGTGCGTGCCGACAAGGAGCGCGAAGCCACCGACGGCTTCGACGGCACCTGGGTGGCGCATCCTGGCCTCGTGCCTATCGCCAAGGCAGAGTTCGACCGCGTCATGACCACATCCAACCAGATCGCCCGCCGCCGCGATGATGTAAGTGTCGCCGCGACCGACTTGCTGGCGTTCGGCCCGGAAGCGCCGATCACCGAGGCTGGCCTGCGCATGAACATCAACGTGGGTATCCAGTACATTGGTTCCTGGCTGGGCGGCAATGGCTGCGTGCCGATCTTCAACCTCATGGAAGACGCGGCCACGGCCGAGATCTCGCGCTCGCAGATCTGGCAGTGGATTCGCAGTCCCAAGGGTGTGCTCGACGACGGCCGCAAGATCACGCGCGAAATGGTCTCGGCCATGGTGCCCGACGAACTGCCGAAGATCCGCGAATACCTGGGTGAGGCCGGATGGAACGCCGGCAAGTACGAGGACGCGGCAAGCATGTTCGAGCGCATGTGCGTCGAGGACGACTTCGTCGAGTTCCTGACCCTGCCCGCCTACGCGGCGATCGACTAACCCTGACACGGAGGCCACTTGACCACTGTCAATCGCCAGATTCGCCTGGCCGCGCGGCCGCAAGGCCTGCCCAAGGACACAGACTGGTCACATACGACCGAGCCCGTCGGCGACGCGCCAGACGGGGGCGTCCTGGTCAAGGTACTGTATCTGTCGCTGGATCCGGCGATGCGCGGCTGGATGAACGAGGGCAAGAGCTACATCCCGCCCGTGGGCTTGGGCGAGATCATGCGCGCTGGCGGGGTCGGGCGTGTGCTCGCATCCAAACACCCGGGATTTGCCGCCGGCGACACGGTTGCCGGCGGATTCGGCATTCAGGATTACTGCGCCATCACGCCCGCAGCAATCAAGGCGGTGGGTCTGGCGAAGATTGACACCCGTGCCGGCACCCTGCCGCAATGGCTCAATGCGCTGGGCATGCCCGGCATGACCGCCTACTTCGGCCTGCTCGAGACCGGCCAGCCCAAGCCGGGCGAGACCGTGGTCGTCTCCGGCGCCGCAGGTGCGGTCGGACAGACTGTCGGACAGGTGGCAAAGATCAAGGGGTGCCGCGTGGTCGGCATTGCAGGCGGGCGCGACAAGTGCGATTTTGTAGTTCGCGAACTCGGCTTCGATGCCTGCATCGACTACAAGGGGGGCTCGGTGCGCGATGGCCTCAAGGAACACTGCCCCAAGGGTATCGATGTCTATTTTGACAATGTCGGCGGCGAGATCCTCGACACCGTGTTGACGCGCATCAACCGCCGCGCCCGCATCGTGATCTGCGGCGCGATCTCGCAATACAACAACACCACACCGGTCAAGGGCCCCTCCAATTACCTGTCGCTCCTGGTCAATCGGGCGCGCATGGAAGGCATCGTCGTCTTCGACTGGGCCGATCGCTACGGGGAGGCTGTGCAGAACATCGCCACGTGGATGCGCGCAGGAAAGTTCAAGTCGCGCGAAGATGTCGTCGAAGGCCTGGAGCGTTTTCCCGAAGCGCTGCGCATGCTCTTTTCTGGCGCCAATTTCGGCAAGCTGGTCCTGAAGGTGGCCTCCGAGTAGGGCTTCGGCCACACGTCATGGACGCCCGCCAGGACCCAGGCACACTGATCGACCGCGATCGGGCACGCCTCTGGCTTGCCGGCGTGGCCGCGCAAGACCCCGGCAGCGCGCTCGATGCGCTGACCACTGCCCTGACCGGAATGCCTGGCCGTGGCAGCTTCACGGCGCTGACCGTGCTCGAGATCCTGCGCGCGCCGATGCTTGGGTGGATCGGACAGATTGCCGAACGTTACTCCGACAAACCACTGCCCCTGCAGGCGGTGCAGACGGCGGCGCTCGTCAGCGCCGAAGCCGCCTGCCGCGCGCTTGCCATGGCCTATCGCGAATGCGCACTCGCCAGCCTCGCCGATCGCGGGGAGTACAACCGTCATGCCGCACTGGCTCATCAACGCAGTATCGCCATGCTCGTTGCAGCCATGACCCAGTACCTGCGCGCCCACCGCCGTCATCCGGAGGGCATATGGACGCCCGCGCATGAATTGATCGATGGCGCACTGCGACTGCAGCTGGCCGAAGCGCCTGTGCGTGATTCGATGCACCCGGACGGCCGCAGCACGGTACAGGCGACCTATGCTCGCGGCCTCCTGCTGCTTGCCGTTGGCGCACGCTCGATCACGGCACGCGAGTTCGAGCATGCCTGCCAGCTGGCCCTCTACTTCGAACGCAAGCCGGTGCTCTTGGGTGGTCGCGTGGCCGCGCCTGAGTCACGCGTGCGCCGCCTGCGCGAAGGCACGCGCGAGGACGCATTGGATGTCACCGAGCTGGCCAAGAGCGTGGGCGGACGGCTGGCCACACTCAATCGTGGCGAGCCGGTAGAAGTGCCGGCACTTACGCCCGCGCCCAGCCCGCAAGCCATGCGCAACCTCTATGCGCGGCTGTATTCAGCATGGTGCGCGCGCACCAACCAGCGCCGTTTCCCGCGCCATCGGCGTGTCCAGGAAGTATTTTGCGCCTTCGAACCGGAGCATGTTTACGGCCTCCTCAAGCGTCGCCCCTACAGTCCGCCGCCTGCACCCAAGGTCTACAACCACCGCGAGGTGGCGAATATCTACGTGACCAAGGCCGAAGTACCGGCCATGGACCAGTCTCACTCGCCGGAGTCATGGCGCCAGGTCGCTGACGTCCTGGAGCGCTGGCAACTCATCGAGGAAAGCGCCACCGGTATGAGCATCGCGCGCGCCGCCGGCCGTTCGCGGGTGCGCCGCGGCCAGCTGGTTGCGCTGCGCATGGGCGACGCGGGGGCGGCCATGATCGCCGAGATCCGCTGGGCCGAAGAGGTTCCTGCCGGGAATGGCACGACCGTCGAAGTGGGCCTGGAAATGCTGCCGGGCTTCGCGCGTGCCGGCGCGGCGCGCTACGCAGATGCGGCCATGATCGCGCGTTCCGCCGGCCAGTCCGGCAGCAGCCCGGCGCTGATCGTCGACTCCTTCAATCGCAATCGCGGCGGACCCAAGTCTGCCGACCCCCTGCTCTCCAAGACGGGACGCCTGTTGAGTCTGGACGAACCGGTTCCCGATTTGCCCGACATCGATGCGGGCATGGTCGACCGTCCTGACGGCGGAGCGCGTCGTCGTTACTCGCAGAATGCCACCATCGCGCTGCCGACGGGTTGGATACGTGAAGGCAGCGAGATCGAATTCATGGACGGTGCGCAGCCGATTCGGCTGCTCCTTGGTGCCGTGGCGGCACGCCACGGCGAATTCGAGCGATTTGCGTTCAGCCTCATTTCCTGAGTTTCACCGACGGATCGGCGAGACTGCGTGGCGTGCCGGCGGCGAACGCGAGCACATTGTCAAAGGCGGAACCAAAGTACAACTCGTAGTTGTCGCGTTCGACGTAGCCCAGATGCGGAGTGCAAATAGCATTGGGCAGAGCCAGTAGCGGATGGCGCGCACCGAGCACTGGCTCCTCCTCGAAGACATCGACGGCGGCCATTCCCGGTCGTCCTTTCGCCAATGCCGCCGCCAGCGCGCCCGGGGCGATCAGCTCGGCCCGACTGGTGTTGACCAGGAGCGCATCCGCATGCATGCCGGCCAAGTCTGCCGGGGTGACCAGGCCGCGCGTGTCGGCGGTCAGCCTCACATGCAGCGAAATGACGTCACTCTCGGCCATGAACGCTGCCCGTGATGGCGCCACCTCGAAACCGTCGGCGCTTGCAGCCGCCAGCGAGCCTTCGCGGCCCCATGCCCACACCCGCATGCCGAATGCGCGCCCGTAACCGGCCACCACTCGACCGATGCGGCCGTAGCTCCACACACCGAGCCGGCGGCCACGCAGTTGTCGCCCCAATGTCGACTGCCATTGGCCGCGTTTCAGGTTCTCGATTTCGAACGGCAGGTGGCGCAACGCCGCCAGCACCAGGGCCCAGGTCAATTCGGCAGTCGGTTGTGCGTCCCCCTGGCCCTCGGCCACCGCGATACCGCGCGCGCTGCACTCGGCCACCGAGAAGTGCCCCGAAACCTTGCCGGTCTGGCTGATCAAGCGCAGGCGCGGCAGCCGGTCGAGCAGCGCGTCAGGCAGGCGCGTGCGCTCACGAATCAATACCAACGCGTCGGCATCGCCAAAGCGACGCACCAGTTCCTCGCGATCGTTGCTGCTGTCGTTGTAGATCGTCACGCGATGATCGGCCAACTTCGCGAAGCAGGCCAGATGGCGCACGCAGTCCTGGTAGTCGTCGGGAATGACAATATGCATGTGGCGGATCCGCAGGTCGGTAAACTGCCTTCATTCTAGTTCCGCGCACCCACGCCGCCTCAGCATGAACAAAGTCGCCGTACGCATTCTCGACCCCCGTCTTGCGAGCAACCTGCCGTCTTACGCAACGCCGGGCAGCGCCGGCCTGGACCTGCGTGCCTGCGTCGACGGCCCGCTCACCCTGGCCGCCGGCGAAACGCGCATGATCTCGACCGGTTTGGCGATCCATATCGCCGACCCCGGCTATTGCGCAATGGTGCTGCCACGTTCCGGCCTGGGCTCAAAATCCGGCATTGTGCTGGGCAACCTGGTCGGCCTGATCGACTCCGACTACCAGGGGCCGCTCACATGCGCACTGTGGAATCGCGGCAGCGCCGCATTCACCGTGCAGCCGCTGGACCGCATCGCGCAACTCATCGTCGTTCCGGTGGCACAGGTGGAGTTTGATGTGGTTGAAGAGTTTGCGGCCAGCGCGCGTGGCAGTGGCGGATTCGGCAGCACCGGCAAGTCCTGATCGCTACAGGCAAGACGCCACGCCCGGCGCCGCCGACCTCAGGCGCGCTCGTCGAGCCGCAGTTCGCCGATCTTGCGCGTGATGGTATTGCGCCCCATGCCGAGCAGGTTGGCTGCCTCGATGCGCCGTCCGCCGGTGTACTTGAGCGCATTCCTGATCAGCGCCGATTCGAATTGCCGCGTCAGGACGTCGCCGATGCCGGATTCGCCGGCCGCAAGGCGGCGCACGACCTCCTGCTCAAGCGCTCTCTGCCAGTCGGCAGCGACCTCGCCGTCCACGTTGGCCGGCGCTTCTCGCAGGTCCGGCGGCAAGTCGGCAACCTCAATGGTCTGGGCCGGCGCCATCACTGTGAGCCAGTGGCAGACATTCTCCAGTTGGCGCACGTTGCCGGGCCAGTCCAGCGTCGCCAGGTACTTGATGGCAGCCTCGGAGAGGCGCTTCGCGTCGACTCCCAGGTCACGCGCGCTCCTGGCCATGAAGTGACGCGCCAGAAGCGGAATATCCTCGCGCCGGTCCTTGAGCGAGGGCAAGCGCAAACGAATCACGTTGAGCCTGTGAAAAAGGTCCTCGCGAAACAGGCCCTCCCGGACGCGCCGCTCGAGGTCCTGGTGGGTGGCGGTGATGACGCGCACGTTGGCCTTGATGGGCTGGTGTCCGCCAACGCGGTAGAACTGGCCGTCCGACAGCACGCGCAACAGGCGCGTCTGCAACTCGGGTGGCATGTCACCGATTTCGTCCAGGAAAAGCGTGCCGCCCTCGGCCTGTTCGAAGCGCCCGCGCCGCATGGTCTGGGCGCCGGTAAACGCACCACGTTCGTGGCCGAACAACTCGGACTCGAGCAGATCGCGCGGGATGGCAGCGGTGTTGATGGCGATGAAGGGCTTGGATTCGCGCGGGCTGTGCCGATGCAGGGCGCGCGCCACCAGCTCCTTGCCACTGCCGGACTCGCCGTTGATCAGAACCGTCGCATGCGATTGCGACAGACGGCCAATGGCGCGAAATACCTCCTGCATGGCCGGCGCCGCGCCGAGGATCTCCGGGGTTGCCTCGGGCGCCTGTTCGACCTCGGCCTCGCGCATCGACTCGTCGATGGCACGACGGATCAACTCGATCGCGTTTTCGATGTCGAAGGGTTTGGGCAGATACTCGAACGCGCCGCCCTGGAAGGCGGCGACCGCCGATTCGAGGTCGGAATAGGCGGTCATGATGATGACCGGCAACCCTGGATGGCGCTCTTTGATCGTCGCGAGCAATTCCAGCCCGGAGGCCCCCGGCATGCGGATGTCGGACACCAGTACCTGCGGTGCTTCGCTTTCCAGGGCTTCAATGGCTTCGCCTGCGCCGCTGAACATGCGGCAGGGAATGTTCTCCCGGGTCAGCGCCTTTTCGAGCACCCAGCGGATCGACTTATCGTCGTCAACGACCCAGATCGGTTTCATGGCAGTGGCAGCAGTATCGTGAAGCGGGTTTCCCCGGGCCGGCTCTCACATTCGATCGAACCGTGGTGTTGGGCAATGAAGGTCTGCGCCAGGGTCAGCCCCAGGCCGCTGCCGCCTTCGCGGCCCGAAACCAGGGGGTAGAACATGCGCTCGCGAATCGACTCGGGAATCCCGGGGCCGTTGTCCAGCACATGCAATTCCAATGCCAATCTGTAACGCTGCTTGAGAATGATCACATTGCGCGCCACGCGGGTGACCAAGAGGATGCGCGCTTCAGGAATATCAGACGCACAGAGCGCCTGCGCGGCGTTGCGTGCAATGTTCAGGACCGCCTGGATCAGGCGCTCCTTGTCACCCCGCAAATCCGGCAACGAGGCATCGTAGTCACGGGTCAGGCGCACGCGCTGCGGAAACTCGGCGGCAATCAGGCTCCTGACACGCTCCAGGACTTCGTGGATGTTGAACTCGCTGATTGTCGGTGGCCGGTGTGGCGCGAGCATGCGGTCCATCAACGAGCGCAGGCGATCAGACTCCTGGATGATGACTTGCGTGTACTCCCGCAATGACGCATCACGCAGCTCGCCTTCCAGCAGTTGCGCCGCGCCGCGAATGCCGCCCAGCGGATTCTTGATCTCGTGCGCCAGATTGCGGATCAGCTCGCGGTTGGCATCGGACTGTTCCTGCAGGCGCAGGTCGCGCTCAATACGGCGTTGTTGGTCGATCGCGCGCAACTCGATCAGCAGGCGTGCCGGGGCCGCGTCGACAGGTGTCACGGTGCAGGAAACCGGCACGGCTTCTCGGCCGTGCGGCAACAAGGTCAACTCGCGCGTGTGCGAACCCCAGCGGCCTGCCAGGCCTTCGATGAGCAACACGTCCCAGTCACCGCCACCCTCGAGCAACTGACGCACCGGATGACCGCGCATGGCGCGCAGACTCGACTCGATCAAGGCCTCTGCCGACGGATTGACATAAACGATCGCCAGTTCGTCGTCGAGGAGCAGGATAGGCGAAGGCAGCAGATCGAGTCCTTCGAACGAAAGCTCGGGCGCAGTCATCGTGACCGGGAAGCTGGGCAGCGAACGCGTCATGACCCGCGTCGCGCGGCGCCGCGCAGGAGGCTCAGTTGCGCGTGGCCGTCAGCTCGCGGCGCAACGAATCGATATTGGCCTCGCTGCGGGAGATGTCGGCTTTCAGGCGCTCCACTCGATCCAGGTAGCGCTGATAGTTGCGTTCGTCGCCGCGGCGCTCCGGCTCGCCCTTGTTGAACTCCGCCCGCAATTCGGTCAGTCGCTTCTGCTCGGCCGCCAATTCGTCTTCGAGAATGCGACGCCGGTCGCTGTCGCGGTTGCGCTGCGCGGCCGAATCGGTGCGCTGCGGTGGACGACCATCCGCGGCCTTGCTCGGCACCGGTGGCGCAGGAATGACATTGACCCGCGCCGGGGTGATGCGCACGCAATCCCGACCACGCATGTCGTTGGGATCGTCGGTGATGAGGGTCGACTGCTCCCCGGTGGCGGCGCAGCGAAACAGGCCGCCTGAGGCGGAGGCAGGAGCAGGAGCAGGCGCTGCGGCAGGCGGCGGGGCGGGGGCCGCCGGGGGAACGGGTTTGGTCTGGGCCAGCGCGAATGCGGGAAACGCAGCCATCAACACCAGCGTCCCTGCCCAGCCTGCCTTGCTCAGTCCCATTCGATCTCCCACCGGTGTGCGCCGCTTGCAGGCCCGGCGTCAGGTCCTTAACGCGCCAGGCCACCTGCAAGTTTACTCCGCCTGTGGGTACGTGACCCGGACCCGGAATGGAAAACGGCACGTCCTTGCGGACGTGCCGTCGGCGCAGCACGACCAGCCTACGCGCTGTAGTACATGTCGTATTCGACCGGATGGGTCGTCATGCGGAAGCGAGTGACATCGGCCATCTTGAGCTCGATATAGGCGTCGATCATCTCGTCGGAGAACACGCCACCGCGGGTCAGGAACTCGCGATCTGCGTCGAGCGCCTCGAGGGCCTGGTCGAGGCTGGAGCACACTGTCGGGATCTTCGCGTCTTCCTCGGGCGGCAGGTCGTAGAGGTTCTTGTCGGCCGGGTCGCCGGGATGGATCTTGTTCTGCACGCCGTCCAGGCCTGCCATCATCATCGCGCTGAACGCGAGGTAGGGATTGGACAGAGGGTCCGGGAAACGCACCTCGATGCGCCGCGCCTTGTCCGACTGCACGAAGGGCACGCGGATCGACGCCGAACGGTTGCGCGCCGAATAGGCCAGCTTGACAGGCGCTTCGAAGCCCGGCACCAGGCGCTTGTACGAATTGGTGGTCGAGTTGGTGATCGCGTTGAGGGCGCGGGCGTGCTTGATGATGCCGCCGATGTAGTACAGGGCGAATTCGGACAGGCCCGCATAGCCGTTGCCGGCGAAGAGATTCTTGCCGTCCTTCCAGATCGACTGGTGCACGTGCATGCCCGAGCCGTTGTCACCCACAATGGGCTTGGGCATGAAAGTCGCGGTCTTGCCGTAGGCGTGCGCCACCGAGCTCACGGTGAATTTGAGGATCTGCAGCCAGTCGGCGCGTTGCACCAAAGGCGCGAACTTGGTGCCGATCTCGCACTGGCCGGCGTTGGCGACCTCGTGGTGATGGACCTCGACTTCCACTCCCTGCTGCTCGAGCAACAGGCACATCTCCGAGCGCATGTCCTGCAACTGATCCAGCGGGGGCACAGGGAAATATCCGCCCTTGACGCCGATGCGCCCGCCGGAATTGCCCTGGCCGTCGACGCGATCATCGGTCTGCCACGACGCTTCCGAGGACCACACCTGGCAAGACGAACCCGACATGTCAACACGCCAAGCCACGGAGTCGAACACGAAGAATTCGGGCTCCGGGCCGAAGTATGCGGTGTCGCCGATGCCGGAGGATTTGAGGTAGGCCTCGGCGCGGCGCGCCAGCGAGCGCGGGTCGCGGTCATAGCCCTTGCCGGTCGACGGCTCGACCACGTCGCAGGTGAGGATCAGGGTGTTCTCATCGGTGAAGGGGTCCATGCGCGCGCTCGTCGGATCGGGCATGAGCAGCATGTCCGAGGCCTCGATGCCTTTCCACCCGGCGATCGATGAACCGTCAAAGGCATGACCTTCGGTGAATTTGTCCATGCCGAACGCCTTGGCGGGCACGGAGACATGCTGCTCCTTGCCCTTGGTATCAGTGAAGCGGAAGTCGACGAATGCGACCTCGTTGTCCTTCGCTTCTTTCAACACATCGCTGGCAGTCTTTGCCATTTGCTTGATCTCCTGGGGTCTCTACTACGGGTTGAGGCAATTGCTGCGTCCATAAAAAGCAGGTTCCATGCCACGCGAAACGACGCGCTATCATTCGGGCATCGCGCACGTTTTGCGCCTTGCCGGATATCGAATGGACCGCGGATTTTGCCATAGCCGCCTTGTCGCCGGGTTGAGTGTCAGCACCATTTTTGTGCGTTTTTGTGCATGCCGCCCCGTTATGGTGCAATACCTTCGGCGTGCGGCGCTCGCCGGGTTGGCATGTTCCTGCCTGGTGCATGCCGTCGCGCCATCCACCGTCCGGGCGCAGGCGCCAATTCGCGATCGCAGTGAACCCGCCACCGGCGTGGAAGGACTGCGCCGAGTCGCTGCCACCACTCGCAACGAACTGGCAACGGCCGAAGCCCGCCACAAGGCTGCGCAGGCCGAGCAAAAGCGCGCCGAGACCGTGCATCCGGCGGCGGCCAAGGAACTCGAGTCAGCCCGCGCAGAGACCGAACGGGCACAGGCCGAACTCGTGCGGGCCCGCGCAGCCGACACCCAGGCCCGCGAAGTACTCAACCGCGCGCTGGACACAAAACGCTAGACCCCGGAGCCGCACGGTCCGGCTGATACAATCCGGGCTCGCGCGCCATGGCGCCGGCGGTCGCAGACCGCCGCCGTACCGGGCGCACATTCCAGCTTCGCCCCACCTCGATTTCAGGCTCATGTCCTTCGACTCGTTCGGCCTCGATCCGCGCATACTGAAATCGATTGCCGAAGAGGGTTACACCGAACCGACGCCCATCCAGGCGCAGGCGATACCGGTGGTCGTGCGCGGTGGCGATGTGATGGGCGCGGCACAGACCGGCACCGGCAAGACCGCCGGGTTCACTCTGCCGATCCTGCAGTTGCTGCACCAACACCAGAACAGCTCGCCGTCGCCGGCACGCCATCCGGTTCGCGCGCTGATCCTCCTGCCGACGCGCGAACTCGCCCTGCAGGTGGCCGAGGCGGTCGCGACCTATGGTCGGCACCTGCAATTGCGCTCGACCTGCGTATTCGGTGGCGTCGACATCGGACCGCAACTCAAGATCGTGCGCGCCGGGGTCGAGATCCTCATCGCCACCCCGGGACGCCTTCTTGACCACGTCGAGCACAAGAGCGTGAATCTGGGCCAGGTGCAGATACTGGTGCTCGACGAAGCTGACCGCATGCTTGACATGGGTTTCATGCCCGACATCAAGCGCATCATCGGTCTCCTTCCTGCCAAACGCCAGAATCTGCTTTTCTCGGCGACTTTTTCCGACGATATCAAGCGCCTGGCCGGTGGCATCCTGGTCGCACCGACGGTCATCGAGGTGGCAAGGCGCAATGCCACCGCCGACACCGTGCGCCAGGTGGCCTACGCGGTTGCCGCCGACGAAAAGCGCGCCCTGCTCAAGCACCTGGTCGAAGAGAAAAACATCCGCCAGGCGATCGTCTTCTCCAATACCAAACTGGGCACGGCGCGCCTGGCGCGTCATCTGCAGCAAATCGGCATGAAGGCCGATGCCATCCACGGCGACAAATCGCAGGCCGAGCGCCTGCTCGCGCTGGACCGCTTCAAGTCCGGCGAAGTCGAACTCCTGATCGCCACCGACGTCGCCGCGCGCGGTCTGGACATCCAGGAGATGCCCTGCGTGATCAATTACGAGTTGCCGCACGCGCCTGAGGACTACATTCACCGCATCGGTCGCACCGGACGCGCCGGGCAGGAGGGCGACGCAATCTCCCTTTTCGCACCGGAGGAAGAAAAGTACCTGATCGACATCGAGAAGCTGACCAAGCGGAAGATCGAGCGCGTAGCCGCACGCGGTTTCGAGCCGGTGGCCGACGAGCCGCACTTCCAGGCCGGCAGGCACGAGCGCAGCCGTGGCCGCTTTGACCGCGAATCGCCGTCGCGCCACACGCGCAACGCCAAGGTCGAGAAGATCGACCCCTGGTTCTTGAAGCCGTACGAGGAAGGATCGGCGCCAACCTCGGCGCCGCCGTCCAAGCCGGAGACCAGCCTGCCCGCGCCCACCTCGACACCCGCGCGCAAAGCCGGCGTCGGAGCACTCCTGGGCGGTGGCAAGAAATAGCAGGTTTCAGCGACCTGCCAGGCGACCGACCTCGGCGCCGAAATCGAGCAAATCCTCGCGGCGACCGTGTCCGCCACGCACCAACAGACCACTCGCGGTCGCGATTGCCAGCTCGGTGCGCCCGATGACACCATCAGCGACCTTGTAGACGCCCCACCCGATCAGGGGCAGCATCAGCGTCCAGACAAGCCCAAGGGGTACGTGCAGGTAGTGCCCGTAGGCGCTGCCGTCCGGAGGCTTCTCGGCCAGACGTCGCTCGATCGCCATCACTGCGCCATTGAGCGCAGTTTCCATCGGCCGATAGGCGGCGCCAAACCCGATCGCCAGCGAGAGCAGGACCGCGCCCCAGAACACGCCGCCCCAGTTGCGGCTGAACGTGGCGCGCACAGACGTCAACGCGGCCAGAGGCACCGACTCCTCCGAATCGGGCGCCGCCAACACGATGCGCCGGTCGGTCAGGCTGACAATCCCGGCCAGTGGCCCGAAACCGAAGGGGGCCTCGGCGATCAGGGTCTCGCCGCGGCCAAGTTCCATTTATTCCTTGGCCGAGGCGGCCAGCGCCTGATCGAGGTCCCACATGATGTCGTCGAGGTTCTCGATGCCGACCGAGAGGCGAATCATGTCGTCGGTGACGCCGGCCTTGGCGAGTTCTTCGTCGGACAGTTGGCGATGCGTGGTCGAGGCCGGGTGGATGATGAGGGTCTTGGCATCGCCGATGTTGGCCAGGTGACTCATGAACTGCGCTGCGTCGATGAACTTCTCACCCGCGGCGCGCCCGCCGGCAACGCCGAAGGCGAGAATTCCCGACGCGCCGCGCGGCATGTAACGCTGCGCGAGCGCGTGGTACTTCGAATTTTCCAGGCCAGGGTAACTCACCCACGACACGCGCGGATGGCCGGCCAAAAACTCGGCCACCCTCTGGGTGTTGGCGCTGTGCCGCTCCATGCGCAGGTGCAGGGTCTCCAGTCCCAGCAGCAGCACCCACGCGTTGAAGGGCGAGATGGCCGGGCCGAAGGTGCGCACCACTTCCATGCGCGCCTTCATGGTGAAGCCGAAGTCGCCAAAGGTCTCGTAAAAACGAACCCCGTGGTATGCCCGCGACGGCTCGGTCATCTCCGGAAAGTTGCCGTTGGCCCAGTCGAATTTTCCGGACTCGACCACCACGCCACCCATCGAGGTGCCGTGCCCGCCGATGTACTTGGTCGCCGAGTGCACGACGATATCGGCGCCATGCTCAAAGGGCCGGCACAGGTAGGGCGAGGCCATGGTGTTGTCGATGATCAGCGGCAGGCCATGGTCATGCGCCACTTTGGCCACCGCGGCGATATCGAGAACATTGATCAGAGGATTGCCCAGGGTCTCGGCATACAGTGCCTTGGTCCTGGGCGTAATCGCGCGGCGAAAGTTTTCGGGGTCATCGGCGTCGACAAAGGTCGTCGTGATCCCGAGACGCTCGAAGCCAACCGCGAACTGGCCCACCGTACCCCCATAAAGCGTCGAGGACGAGACGATCTCGTCGCCCTGCTTCAAGATCGTCAGGATCGCCGTCATCTGCGCGGCCATGCCGCTGGCGGTCGCGATCGCGGCGCGGCCACCTTCGAGCGCGGCAATGCGCTCCTCGAACACCGCGGTGGTCGGGTTGGACAGGCGTGTGTAGACGTTGCCGAAAGTCTGCAGGTTGAAGAGCGACGCCGCGTGCTCGGCGGAGTCAAAAACGTAGGAGGTGGTCTGGTAAAGCGGCACGGCGCGCGCGCCGGTCGCGGCGTCCGGAATCTGCCCGGCGTGCAGCGCCAGGGTTTCGAACGCGTAGTCGCGGTCTGCCATGTCAGTTCGCCACGTGGCGCGGTCGCTTGGCCGAGATCACGCGCGTATTCACCCCGGCCCAGTTGAGTCCGCCGAAAAGCCGCGCGTGCTCGATCTTGACGCAGCGGTCCATGACGCTTTCCATGCGCGCAGCGCGCACCATCGCGTCGGCCTCGAGGTTGACCACCCCCAGTTGCTGCCACAGTACCTTGGCACCGATGGCGATCGCCTCACGCGCCACAGGCACGATGTCGGCGGTCTTGCGAAAGCAGTCGACCATGTCGACGGGAAACGGTATGTCGGCAAGCGAGGCGTAACTTTTTTCACCCAGGATCTCGGGGTATTTCGGGTTGACCGGGACCACGCGGTAACCGTGCTCCTGCATGTACTTGGCAGCGAAAAAGCTGGGCCGGTACCAGTCGCCGGAAAGCCCGACGACGGCAATGGTCTTGTTGGTGGCCAGGATGCGGCGCAGGGTCGGGATGTCGGTCATGGATTTCGAAGTCGGCGCACCACGCAATCGACAAGCGCCTTAGTGCCGCTCAGTGTGCCGCTCAGTGCCGTCGCGGTCGTTCGAGTTTAGCACCGCGATAAATGCGCCCACGCTGCCTTGAGCGCCGCGCGCACATCCTGCGGCGCGATCGCTGCCGCGCCGGTCTGCTTGGAAAGCTTCTCGCCGTCCGCTGAACACACCACTGGCACATGCAAATACTGCGGCAGGCTGCCGCCAAGGTGTCGTATTAGGTGGATTTGGCGCGCGGTCGAGTCGATCAGGTCGGCGCCGCGTACCACGTGGGTGACCCCTTGCGCCATGTCGTCGACCACCACCGCGAGCTGATAGGCCCACATGCCGTCGGCACGCCGCAGCACGAAGTCCCCGACGGCGAGAGCCAGGTCCTGTGAACGCCAACCCGCCAGGGCATCCTCGAACCTGACTTCGCCGTGCGGCACGCGCAAGCGCCAGGCGCGCGGCGCGCGTCCGGTCGGCAGGCCGGCGCGGCAGGTCCCCGGATAGACCAGTTCGCGACCGAAGGCGTGCTCGCGAACGTTGGCCACCGAGTCGGCGATTTCACGCCGCGTGCACGCGCAGGGGTAGATCAGTCCCGTATTGCAAAGCGCGTCGAACGCCGCCTGATAGGCGACACTGCGCGCGCTCTGCACCATGACCTCGCCGTCCCAGGCAAGGCCGCAAGCTTCCAGTTGCGCGCGGATCTGCGCATGCGCACCGGGCACGCAGCGCGGTCCGTCGACATCCTCGATGCGCAATAGCCAACGCCCGCCGTGCGCGCGTGCATCCAGCCAGCTGGCCAGCGC
This sequence comes from Burkholderiales bacterium, assembly GCA_046160545.1. Taxonomy (GTDB): domain Bacteria; phylum Pseudomonadota; class Gammaproteobacteria; order Burkholderiales; family JAEUOS01; genus JAEUOS01. The sequence goes on along the minus strand of JBJXGS010000048.1, from coordinate 60,711 downwards.
CGCCGCCAGGGACCCGGCATGCAAGGGCCCGGTCGGTGATGGTGCGAAACGTCCGATGTACTTCCGCCCGGTCGCCTGCCAGGCCGCGACACGTGCCGCATGACGCTCGCGCCAGGCAGCGATCATTTGTTCTAACATGCCCCGATTATCGATGTTCGAGAGGTTGGCCATGGGCATTTTTGCCGGAAAGCGTCCTGCGAATCTGGGCTTCAGGGATGGCAAGTTCAAGCCTTGTTCCTGGAAGCCCAATAGCGTCAGCTCAACCGCGGCGACCGAAGATGCCAAGCATTACATCGCCCCCTTTTCCTTCACCGGTGACCCCATGCAGGCCTGGCAGCGCCTGACCGCGATCGTCAAGGCGGCACCGCGCGTCAACATCGTCAGTGAGACTAGCGACTACCTGCATGCAGAGTTCGCTTCCATGGGTCTGGGCTTCGTCGACGATGTCGAATTCGCGCTTGACGCCGCCGGCAAGCATATCCAAGTACGCTCGGCCGCGCGCCTTGGGGTACGTGACTTCGGGGTCAATCGCAAGAGGCTGGAAGGGATACGCTCGCGCTTTGCGGGGCGCTGACATCGCCTGCATGTAGTGTGGCTTGTAACTGCCGAATCCACCACCAGATTCAAGTGGCCGTCTGCGGCTAATGCCGTGCCCTCTACCCTTGACCGGAATATCAAGATGATCACCCTGCGCAAATCCGCCGAACGCGGCCACGCCGATCACGGCTGGCTCGACTCTTACCACTCGTTCTCGTTCGCCAACTACCATGACCCCGCGCACATGGGCTTCGGCCCCCTGCGTGTCATCAACGACGATCGCATCAAGCCCGGCGCCGGCTTCGGCACGCACGGGCATCGCGACATGGAGATCATCAGCTACGTGCTCTCGGGTGAACTCGCTCACAAGGACAGCATGGGCAACGGTTCGGTGATACGACCGGGCGACGTGCAACGCATGAGCGCCGGAAGTGGCGTGCAGCACTCCGAATACAACCACGCCGCCAAGGACACCACGCACTTCCTGCAGATCTGGATCCAGCCGGATGTCAAGGGCATCGCCCCGGGATACGAGGAAAAGCACTTCGACGCGGCCTCCAAGCGCGGCCGCCTGCGTTTGGTTGGCTCGCCCGACGGCGCCGACGGGTCCGTCAGACTGAACCAGCAGGCTCGGATGTACGCGGGACTCTTCGACGGCGCCGAGAGCGCGCAGATGCCAATCGCGCCCGGTCGCATGGCCTATGTGCACGTCGCACGCGGCAGCGTGCACGTCAACGGAATGCCGTTGGGTACTGGCGACGCCGCCAAGCTGGTCGACGAGGCCCAATTGAGCATTGCCAGCGGCAGCAACGCCGAGGTGCTGGTGTTTGACCTACCGCCGGTCAACTGAGGCTTGTCGTCCAAGCCGGGCCACGAAATATTCGATCGTCCGCGGCAGCCCGAGGTCCAGGCCGATGGTTGCCTCCCATCCGAGCACGCGCTTCGCAAGCGCGATATCAGGCTTGCGCTGCACTGGGTCGTCCGCGGGTAGCGGCCCATAGTGGATGGTGGAAGCGGATCCGCAGCGAGCAATGACCTTTGCTGCCAGTTCGCGGACGGTGAATTCGGTGGGGTTGCCCAGATTCACTGGCCCCGTGAAATCATCGGCACTACCCATGAGCCGCACCAGTCCCTCGATGAGATCATCGACGTAGCAGAAAGAACGCGTCTGCTCGCCTGACCCGTACAGTGTGAGCGCTTCGCCGCGCAGGGCCTGCACAACAAAATTCGAAACCACGCGCCCATCCCCCGGGTGCATGCGTGGCCCGTAGGTATTGAAGATTCGCGCGACCTTGATTCTCAGCCCATGCTGGCGCCAGTAGTCGAAGAACAGGGTCTCGGCGCAGCGCTTGCCCTCGTCGTAACAGGCGCGCATGCCGATTGGATTGACGCGCCCCCAGTAATCCTCGCGCTGCGGATGCACCTCCGGATCGCCATATACCTCGCTCGTCGAAGCCTGCAGGATCTTTGCCTTGAGCCGCTTGGCCAACCCCAGCATGTTGATTGCGCCGTGCACGCTGGTCTTGGTGGTCTGCACCGGATCGTGCTGGTAATGCACTGGAGATGCCGGGCAAGCCAGGTTGTAGATCTCGTCGACTTCCACATAGAGCGGAAAGGTCACGTCGTGTCGCACGAGTTCGAAGCGCGGATTGTCGAGGAGATGCTCGACGTTCTCCTTGGTCCCGGTGTAGAAGTTGTCGATGCACAGGACGTCATGGCCATCGGCGAGCAGGCGCTCGCAGAGATGCGAACCCAGGAAGCCGGCGCCACCGGTGACGAGGACACGCTTGCGGGAACCGGGGATACGCATGGCTACGGGTGGGATCCGTTCAAGACGGTCGTCTGTCGGTGCAACTCAGTTTACCGCGAAGCCTCGTGGACAAACCCCGACTAGCGACGGTGCAACCCGTGTAGGGCAGGCGCTCACCAGTCACAGCGCCGCGGTCGACATTAGCGCTTGCGCAGCCACATCGACGTGCCGACGTAGCCACCGGTCATTCGACGATTATGGGCAAAGGCCGCGTCGAATGGCTCTCCGGCCCAGTCCTCCGCAATGCAGCGTCCGAGATCCGCATGCCGATCCGCAAAGGCTACCGGAAGAACGATCTCCAGACCTTCGCCGCCACCGAGAAGCCAGGTTGCCAGCAGGTACTGCTCGGAGTAGTAGCGGGATGCCCAGACGCTCGGGTAGTCAAAGGGCAGGAAGATATCGTGGATATGGACCAGCACGCCGGCGCGAACTCGCGGCAACCATTCGAGGAAAAACACCGTCGCGTCGCTGTTCTGGAAAGCACGGTGCGAGTTGTCGACAAAAAGAATGTCTCCGGGGGCCAGCGCGTCGGCCAGCCTCGGGTCTGCGTCTTCGCACCGGGAGCGAACGACCTTGTCGCACAAGGCGTCGATCTCGGCGCGCGGCGCAGGGTCCACGGAGGTGATGTGTGTCGCAAGAGCGTGATCTTGCATCGCGCGGCGCGCGAATCGCGTCGAGTTCCCGGAACCGATCTCCAGAAAGCGCGCGGGACGGTTGATTCCGATGAGGCCATAGAGGGCGATTGCGTCGAGCCCGGTGAAGTAGTCGTTTCCCCACATGGGTTCGTCGGGACGCCCGGCAACCCGCGGAATCTGCGCAAGCGCGGCACGGTTCGCTGCCAGTTCCCGCAGCAGGTCGAGGTAGCGATCCACTCCTGAGCCGAGGACTCTGTCGAGCTGCCCGTGTGCGGCGCGCCCCTCGCCATAGCGTGTCGCCGGCGTCACAGGATAATCGAGCGCAATCTGAATGCCGGGAGCAACCATCTCAGGCAGGCGCCAGGCGAAGTAGCGACGATGAATCGCTCGCAGCAGGCGGGTCTTGGCAGAGGTCATTTTTGCTCTTCCGAGATCGGCGCTGCGCGCTCGTTCTTCGGGCCGCCCTCCCGCCAACGCAACCATTCGCGATGCAAGGGGTGGCCGGAAGAACGCAGGGCCAGGACAAATCCCAGCAGCGCGCCGGTGAGGCCAACTCCGATCGCCAGCATGGGCCGTTCGGGTTGCGCGCCGAACAGCACGGTCGCAAGCGCCGGACCAACCCCGGCGGCTGCGGTCAACAGGGCGCTGGGACGCAGGCTGCGCAGTAAGTCGGGCCAGCCAAAACCAACCACACGCCGCGCCGATTCGATCCAGATCAACGCGCCGATGGCAGTCGAAAGCGTGACAGCCGCGCAGGTCAGAATGAGGCTGTGGCCGGCAGCGATGCCAAGCAGAATGAGCGTCTCTGCAGCCGAAGCGAGGCTGGCTCGCAGCATGGTGCCGGCCGCGCCGCTGGCGACAAGCGCTGAACCCGTCATCGCGGCGACGATTGTGAAGCCGCCGCCTACAGCCAGTATCCGGGCCGCATCAGCCGCGTCCCCCCACTGCGAACCGAACAGGACCACCAGCATCGGGTGCGCGAGGAATAGTACGACCACGGAAAACGGCCATCCGAGTCCGGTGACGCAAGCCGTCGCATCGAAAAATGGCACTGCGAGACCCTCACCATTCCTACGCCGCTCGGCGAACCACGGCGTGGCCACCGAGGCCACTGTTTCCGATACCAATCGACCGAACATGGCGATGAGCCCGGCGGCTCGCGAGTACAGGCCGGCCGCGCCCATGCCCTGCAGTCGCCCCAGGAGCAGTTCGGGCGCCGTCGTCACCAAAGTCAGCATGATCGAACTCACAGTCAGGGACGACCCGAAGCTGATCGCGTCGCGGACACCGCGCAGGCCAGGCAACCATGGCCAGCCGCGCGGGCGATAGCAGAGGCACAACAACACGGTGGCGAGCGTGCCAGCCAACGAGGCCCAGGCAAGGCTCAGCGGGCCGCTTCCTTGCCACGCCAGCAGAACCGATGTCGCCGCGACTGTCGCATTGGCGACGAAGCGGATCAGGGAAAGGCGATCGAAACGCAACTCACGTGTCAGAGCCGCCTGCGTCAACGAACCCAGGGGATTGAGCGCAAAACCGGCAGCGACCACGAGCAGCATCTCACGCATGACAGGTTCGCGATAAAAGTCTGCGAGGGGTGCGCTGGCCGCCGCCACGATCGCGGCGAGCGCCCAGCCTATGCCGAGTTGCACGGTCCAGACTGCTCGAATGCGATCCGCATCGAGATGCGGCGACTGGACCAGGTACTGGCCGGCTCCAAAGTCGCGCAGCATCGACGCATAGGCGAGCACACCAGCCGTCACTGACCAGACGCCTATCTCCGCAGGTGTGAGGATTCGCGCAATCACGAGCGATGCGGCCAGGGTAACCACGAAGCCTGCATAGCGATCCAGGAACGCGAACGACAAGGCAGTGCGCATGCGACTCATGCGCCGCACCTGCACAGGATCATGGCGGCGACGGCACGGGGTCGCGGAAACGGCATGCTCAACTACCCCGGCGAAGCATGCGAAGCAGCCGCTGGCCGGTCTTCGGCAGGTAGGAACGGAACAGCATGCGGCGATGCTCTGCAGTCGGGCACCAGCGCACCGCCTCGCGCAATGGCGCGCGCGCCAGCCCCGGCTCCAGGGCGTTCAGGTGGTGCCAACCCAGTGTTGCGTAATGCCCGCCGATACGCTCGCGGTAGCGCGCGAGTGTTGCAGCGTCAAATCGGGATGTCATGCGGGCATAGTTGTGCACGTGCAGGCTAATCGTGTCCTCGAGAAAGGCGCGACGCCTTGTCATGAGGCTTCCCTCATGCTGCCGATAGCTGCCGAGCACTGAATCGACGAATCCCACCGTGCCCGAAACCGCCACCCGCATCCACATGTCGGTATCGTCGCAGATCGAAAATCGCGGATCGAAACGCAGCGCATCAAAGTCCAGGCGTTCACGGGCCAGCAGAACGGACTGGGTATGCATACCGGCAGTGTAAAGGCTCGCGAAACTCGCGAACCCGGGTGCCAGTTCGAAGAGCGGCGCAACGCGTGGCAGCAGCAACTCCGCAGCTCGCTGCCGGAAACCGGAAGTCTGCAACAGGGTGCGCCCCAGGCTCGTGCCGGCAGCATTCACCAGATCGAGGTCGTGGAAAGCGGCGACCCATCGCGGGTTCTCCTCCAGCGCGGCAACCATGACCGCTAGGCGCTCGGGGTGACTGAAGTCGTCGTGGTCGAGGAAACCAATGAACTTGCCGCGTGTCAAGTCCAGGCCGTCGTTGCGCGGAATCGAAGGGCGGCCCGCGTTGGGCCGGGTGATGAGGCGGATACGCGCATCGTCTGCCGCACGGCGTCGGACCGCCGCCACCGTGTCGTCCGTGGAGCCGTCGTCGACGACAATGATCTCGAGGTCCGGGAGGGTCTGGCGCTGCAGCGACCCCAGTGCCACATCGATGTAAGCGACGCCGTTGTAGACGGCCATTACGATCGAAACGCGCGGCACTCCAGTCGACATCACGGGCGTCGCGCCACGGCTCGCGCGAAACGGAGCAACCAGACCGGAATATAGCTGCGCCACAGCATGCGCCGATATTCCGGCAGCGCATGCCAGGCAAGCACACTCCGCAAGGCCTCGCGGGCGCAGCCTGGCTCGAGTCGATCGTAGTGATACCAGGCAAGATTCGCATAATGGCCGGCGATGCGCTCGCGATAGCGTCGCAGCGAGTCCGCTTCGAAGCGTTCCTTGACCCGTTCGAAATTCATCGTGTGCAAGTGCGCGGTGTCTCGCAGGTAGGCGGCACGCTGCGTCATGAGGCTGCCAGCGCGCGCACGGTAGGCCCCGTAGGGCCGGTTGACAAAGCCGACCGGGCCGTCCAGGGCGATGCGAATCCACAGATCGGTGTCGTCGCAGATGCGATACGCGGTGTCGAAGGCAAGTCGACCAGAAAACCTGTCCTTCGCGATAAGAATTGATTGCGTCATCATCCCGGGCGTGTGCAGACTCGCATAAACCGGGAATGAAGGCAGCGACTCAAGCCATTCGCCATCAACAGCACGAAAATGGTCCGCGCAGCATGACACGAAGCGCAGATGCGAAAACCATGTAGAAAAGCGCGAGCCACCCTCCTCGTCGATCAGGTCGAGGTCGTGGAACGCGGCGACCCAATGCGGATGGGCATCGAGTGCCTTGACCAAGACCGAAATGCGCTCGGGATCGCTGGTGTCGTCATGGTCCAGAAAGCCGACGTACTCACCCTTCGAGAGGGCCAGCCCGTCGTTGCGTGGGAAGGACGGGCGCCCGGATGCCTGGCGCGAAACAAGCCGAATGCGCGGATCGCGGGCGGCATGGCGTTCCACGATGTCGACCGTGCCATCGGTCGATCCATCGTTTACGACGATGATCTCGGTGTCTCGGAAGGACTGACCGGAAAGCGAGTCCAGAGATTCGCCGACATGACGCTCACCGTTGTAGACGGCCATGATGATCGATACGCGTGGCATGACCCGATTCACCGACACATGGCAGCAAGTCGATGCACACGCTGCAGCGACCAACACGGTACTGAGGCACAGCCCGGCAACGCAGCCATTCCTCAGGCCTCGCGCAGCATCGACTGCTGCGCCTGCGTGACCAGCCAGCCGCGCAGGCGCTCCACGACAACGGCACGGTCGAATCGTCGCAAGGCGGTTGTGCGCGCTCGAGCGCCCAGCAATTGCGCCTTGGGAGGGTCCCGCAGCAGCGCCACGCAGGCCGCCGCGAAGTCGGCCGGCGCATCTCTCAACAAGATTTCGGTCCCATCCGCAAACTCCAGGCCTTCGGCGCCGATGATGGTCGAGACGATCGGTTTCCCGTATCCGGCAGCCTCGATCAACTTGATACGCGTACCACCTCCGGAACGGATCGGGCATACGACGACCGCCGCTGACGCGTACAGGCTATCGAGATCGTCCACAAAGCCAGGAATCGACACGCCGTCGGGCGCTGTGCCGTGGTGACGGATGCGTTCCGGATTCGGTCCTGCGAGGATCAGCCGGGCGTCAGGCTCGGCAGCTCGAATGAGGGGCCAGACCGAGTCGAGCATGAACTCCGCAGCCAGTCGATTGGGCGGGTACTCGTAACTGCCGACGAAAAGCAGCGTCCGTGCGGATTCGCTAGGCGCAGGAGCCTTGGGCAATGTGATCGCGTTCTCCAGGACCGCAACCTTGCGGGTCGCAAACATTCGTTGCAGGGATCGCCTGTCCAGTTCGGAGCAGACCATTACCTTGCAGGCGACCCGGATGGCGCGCGCCTCACCCCAGAGCAGAGCCGGAATCTGCAAGTAGGTCAGGTACTTTTGGCGCCACACTGGAGGATGCAGGATGCTCCGAGCAAACACGACATGTTCGACATCGTCAAATTCGAAAAAAACCGGCGGCAATGGCATCTTCGTCAGCATGAGTGGGATCATGCCTTGCAGCCCTTCTGCCATAACGACATTGGGTCGATGGCGCAGCATGCCTTCGACCGCCTGTCGTTGCGCGACTCCCGCATAGCACGCGTAATCGTGCATGCGCAGCAACCCGCTCGCCGGGCGCAGATAGCGCTGCCAGAGTGAGTCCTGCGAGGCGGCCGGTTCGCGCTCGCAGATGCATACATTGACCTCCCCGCGAAAACCGCCAACCAGGGCGTCTGCAACATAACGCTCGGAGCGAAGAGGCGGATGCGTTTCGCGTGGGTTGACAAAGTAGACGATGTCGAGAGTGCTACACGCGGACATCAGAGCGTCCAGGAGCATTCTTTGGCGGCGAAAGACAGCGATGTTCGCCTGCTGGGAATCGCGTGGAATCATCGGGGTGACGAAGAGCCCGCGGTACGGCGATGCAACGTCTGCGGAAAAACTCACGGCGCGACAACCGGAAAGCAGCTCAGGCCCGAATCCCGATCACGAGACATTCGCAATGGATTCCCGAACACGGCAACACTCTCGAACCGAATCACTGTTTCTCCCTCAGTTACGGTGATTCTATTTGACGAAACCAGAGTGAATCGCAGCCTTCTTAGCCGCGGCGACCAGCCGCGATAATTGCGCTGCCGGCCATCAAGGCGCCAGGCTCTTGGCGAAGGCGCGCTTGGCGATCGCCGCGCGATGCACCTCCGAGGCACCGTCGAAAATCCGGAACGGTCGCAATTGCCTGAGGATCATCGACAGCGGCACGTCTTCGGAAATTCCCAGGGCACCCGTCATCTGCACGGCAGAATCGGCCACCCGATTGACGGCCTCGGAGACGAACACCTTGGCCATGGAACTCTCGTGGCGAATCGATGCACCCTCATCCAGGCGCCGTGCGACATCCAACGCGATCAGGCGCGAGGCATACAGGTCGATGTGCGCATCGGCCACCATGGCCTGGATCATCTGATGCTCGGCCAGACGCGCACCGAAGGATTCGCGCCGCGCCGCGTAGTCCTGCGCGATCTGCATCGCGCGCGAGGCCAGGCCGATGAAACGCATGCAATGGAAGAGTCGCGCGCCTTCCAGGCGCAGTTGCGAATGCTCCATGCCGCGCCCCTCCTCGCCGACCAGCGCCTCAGGCCCGACACGACAGCCGGTAAGAAGCACTTCCGCATGACCGCTCACCTCGAAGGGCACCATGGTCGCCACGTCGCGCAGCACGCGAAAGCCCGGGTTGTCGGTATCGACGATGAACCAGGACACGCCGGCCTCGCTGCGCGCGACGACGATGGCGAACCTGGCGTGACTGGCGTTGGAGATGAACCATTTGTGCCCGTCGATGATCCAGCCGTCACCGTCGCGGCGCGCGGTGGCCTTGAGCATGCGCGGGTCCGAGCCTACGCCCGGTGCCGGTTCGGTCATCGCGAAGCACGAGCCGATCTCACCTTTGGCGAGCGGCATCAGGTAGCGTGCGCGCTGGTAGGGAGTGGCCAGCCGGTCGAGCGCCATCACGTCGGGCTGGCCAGGTGGCGCACAGAACAGTGCGCCGGGCCCGAGGAAGCTGCGCCCGGCGTCCTCGAAGACACCGCAGCATTCCTCCCACGACAAACCCATGCCGCCCAGCGCGGAGGCGAGCCGCGGCGAGCCCAGGCCGCGGGCTTCTGCCTGGCGGCGCAGATCGGCAACGGTGCCGGCTACCCATTCGGAGTCGCCCGCGCGCTTCAAGTCCTCGCGCGGGATCACGACTTCATCGATGAAGGTACGGACCTTGGTACGCAGTGCGGCGAAGGCGTCGGTACTACGTGTCTGGCTCATGCAGGATCCTTGGGCGTTGGCAATTCATCCGAGCCTACCAAAACTGATGCATGATGGCGGACTTGTCTCCCACCGGCCTCGCACACGTATGCCCATTTACCTGATCCGCCATGGCGAAACCGCGCTCAACGCCGCGCGCGTCATCCAGCCGGCCGACACCCCCTTGAGCGCGCGCGGCCGCGCGCAGGCCGCCGCCGTCGCACAGCGCATGCAGGCGGTCGGACTTGCAGGAATTCTCTCGAGCGACCTGCCGCGTGCGCGCCAGACCGCACAGGCAATCGCTGACGCAACCGGGCTCGCCGTGATCGAGGATGCGACGCTGCGTGAGCGCAACTTCGGCGCCTTGCGCGGGAAACCCATAGGCGATTTGGGAATCGATCCGGCAGCGATCCTGGACGCGCCGCCGGACGGCGAATCCCAAGCGGAATTCCGCGACCGCGCAGCGCGCGCACTCGCAGTCATGATCGAACAACGCCACCGCATCGGCGGGCCCTTGGCGGTCATCAGCCACGGCCTTGTGATTCGCGCCGTCGTCGAGGAACTCGCGCCACGCGCACCGGACACGCAGGTTCCCAGGCACCTGGCCAATACGGCAGTGACGATACTGGCCGCCGAAGCGCCGCACACCGTGAGCCTCGCCTACTGCGAGGCCCACCTGCGCGGCCTCGATGCAGGCGAGGCGCGCGCGCAAGGCAGCGTGTAGGACGCAGAGCCCATGCTCGGTCAGGCCGCCATCTTCCTCGCTGCCGCCGTCCTGGCGGTACCACTGTCGCGTCTCCTGGGCCTGGGCGCGGTACTGGGCTACCTGACCGCGGGCATGCTGATCGGGCCCTGGGGCTTGAAACTTATCACCGATGTCCAGGCGATCCTGCATTTCTCCGAGTTCGGCGTGGTGCTGTTGCTGTTCTTGATCGGTCTGGAGCTGCAGCCTTCGCGGCTATGGGTATTGCGCCGCCAGGTGTTCGGGCTGGGCGCTGCCCAGGTCGCCCTCACCGGCCTGGTGCTGGGCGGTATCGCGCTCGCCTTCGGATGGACCTGGCAGGCCGCGCTCGTCGCGGGTCTGGGCCTTGCAATGTCCTCCACTGCGTTCGCGTTGCAGACCCTGGCCGAAAAGAAGCAACTCACGGCTCGTCACGGACGCGAGAGCTTCGCGATTCTGCTGTTCCAGGACCTGGCCGTCATCCCCCTCCTGGCAGCGCTGCCCTTCCTGGGCGCCGCGGCGGGCGGCGCTGGCGCGGCCGGCTGGCTGGATGCGATGAAAGCGATCGCCATCATCGGCGCACTGGTGATCTCCAGTCGCCTCCTGGTGCGCCCGCTGTTTCGCCTCATCGCACGCTTTGGCGGCCGCGAGATTTTCACCGCCGCAGCCCTCCTGATCGTGATCGGGGTGACGCTCCTGATGGAAGTGGCCGGGCTGACCGCCTCGCTGGGCGCCTTCCTGGCCGGCATGCTCCTGGCGGACTCCGAATATCGTCATGAACTCGAGGCTGACATAGAGCCGTTCAAAGGACTCCTCATGGGCCTGTTCTTTATCGCAGTGGGAATGTCGGCCAATCTGGGGCTTCTGGCCAGCCAGCCGCTGGCAATCGCGGCGATCGTGGTCGGCATGATGGTGATCAAATTCGCGCTTCTCTTCGGCATCTCGCGCACTGCCGGCACTGCCGCAACCAGCGCGCGCAAGCTGGGCGTCGCGCTGGCGCAGGGCGGCGAATTTGCGTTTGTGCTCTTCGCCGCAGCGGCGGGAGTCGGCATCTTCACCGCCGCGGTCTCCGACCTGCTGGTCGTGGCCGTGACCGTCTCGATGCTTGCCGCCCCGCTGCTCTTCGTGCTTGAGGAGAAGCTGCTTGCGCCGCGACTCGACGCGGTCGAGGCGCGCGCCTTCGACAGCATCGACCACAAGGAAGGACATGTGGTCGTAGCCGGCTACGGACGGATCGGGCAAATCATCTCGCGCGTGCTCTCTCTCAAGGGCATTCCGATGACCGCCCTGGAAAAGGACGCCCAACAGGTCGACAACGTGCGTCGCTTCGGCATCAAGATCTATTTCGGTGACGCGACGCGCCTGGATCTCCTGACCTCCGCCAACCTGGCCGGGGCGCGTCTGTTCGTCCTCGCGGTCGACAATCCGGAAGACTCGGTGCGCTGCGCCGAACTGGTGCGGCGCCACTATCCACAGCTGCCCATCGTCGCACGCGCGCGCAACCGCGCCCACGCGCATCGACTCAACGAGCTGGGCGTCACGCGGGTGTACCGCGAAACCTGGCACACCAGCATCGAGATGGCGCAACAGAGCCTGTTACGCCTGGGATTTCCCGCTTCTGACACCGCGATGACCATCGCCAGGTTCCGCGACCATGACCTGGAACTTCTGAAGCGCCAGCAGGCCGTGCATGGCGACGAGGCGGCCCTGATCCAGACTTCGCGCGAGGCGAGCGACGAATTGAAGGCCCTCTTCGAGAGCGACCGCGAGGAGCAGTCGCCGAGCAAGGACGTACGCTAGGACGGATTACGAAGCGGCAGGACCGCAACGCGGGCAGGACTGTCCGATCACGTAACGCGCATCGCCCATTTCCTCAGGCGTCAGCACGGCGCGGCAATTGAAGCATTCCGCGTGACCGGCGGCCGTAAGCGCCGGCGTCAGCGCGACGCGCCGATCGAAGACGAAGCAATCGCCGCGATAGTGCTCCGCGCCGACAGTCTCGAAGTAGCGCAGGATGCCGCCGTCGAGCTGATACACGGCGTCCAGTCCCTGCTCTTCCAGATATAGCGCTGCCTTCTCGCAGCGAATTCCGCCGGTGCAAAAGGTGACCACCGCCTTGCCCGCGAGTTCCGGCAGCAGCGCGTCGACCCGCTGCGGGAATTCGCCAAAGGACGCGAGCCTCAGGTCACGCGCTGCGGCAAAGCTGCCGATGGCGACCTCGAAGGCATTGCGCGTATCGAGCAACACAAGCTCGCGCCCCTGGTCATCGCGTCCCGCATCCAGCCAGCCTTTCAGGGTGCGGGCGTCCACCGCCGCGGCCCGGCCGGCGGCGGGCCTGACCTGTGGGGCGCGCATGGTGATGATCTCGCGCTTGATCTTGACCAGCATGCGATTGAAGGGCTGCTCTTCCGACCAGCTTTCCTTGGCTTCCAGGCCAGTGAAACGCGGATCTTCGCGCAACCAGTGCAGCAGGCCGCGCAGCGGCTCGGCAGCGCCGGCTAAGAACAGGTTGATTCCCTCAGGCGCCAGGAGCACGGTGCCCTTGAGGTTGCCGGCGGCACAGCGTTGGCGCAGGGCGGCGCGCAGATCCGGCAGGTCTTCCAGTGCGACGAAGCGGTACGCGGAGATATTGAGGACACTCACGCGACAAATTATAGAAGGCCGGCAATCGCCCGCTGCGGGGCTTCCACGCGAATCCCGCGCTCGGGACGCGCACCAGACCCCAGGCTCAGCGCGCTCCGGCCGCAGCGAGCAGGCGCATCGGCTCCTGATGCCCGAAGCCACGCGCGTAGTCCAGCGCAGTCTTGCCAGCGCGATCGCGCAGGTCAACGCGTGCGCGACGCGAAACCAGCACCTTGAGATGTTCCGGGCGGTTCATGTAGGCGGCCCACATCAGCGCCGTAGTTCCGGCGTGCGAGCGGTCCACATCGGCCGTGGCATTGACATTCGCGCCAGCCGCCAGCACGGCATCGACCATGGCCGGGCTGCCGTGGTGGGTGTAATACAACAAGGGAAACCAGCCGTACTCGTTCTTCGCATCCTTCTCGGCACCGAAGCGCAAGAGAAGCGCGATCATGCGTTCGTCGCGCGCCAGCATGAGCGGGGTTGATCCGTGCGCGAATTCGGGTTTCTGCGCCTGGATCGAACCGTGGGCGCGCTGGGCGCGGCCCAGGTCGACCGTGGCGTTGGGGTTGGCGGCCACCTTGAGCAGCGCCTCGGCAACCACGTGCTGCTCAGCCTGCACCGCTGCCAGAAGCGGGGTGTGACCGCCAGCATCGCGCACCTCGAGGCGGTCGAGCTGGCCGGGCAGGAGCGCGAGCGCCCGTTCCGGGCAGCGCGCCGCGATCGCGGCGCCGACACTGGCGGCCTCGGCGCAGGCCACGCGCCCGGCTGCGCTTGCTTCTGCCGACGCTGCAGCGCGCGTAGGCGGCTTCGGCGACTCAAGATTGGCAGCAGGTGCGGTGGGCGGTTCGGCAGTCGATTGAGGCTTGGCGGGCGGCCTGACGATCACCTCACGCTGTTGCGCCTTTTCGAGAAACGCACGGTCTAGGAGCAGGAACGCCCCCACTACCGCGACTGCGAAGGCGAACATGCCGAACATGTACCAGCGCGGAGAAAAGCGCGGCGGCCGGGCATCGGCATCACCCGGACTTGTCGATGGAGAACCGCTGCTGCCGGGCGCGGATGAACTGGGGCCGCGTGCCCACGGCGCACGTGCAGCAGGATCGCTGAAGTCGCCGTCGTCTGGCTTCACGTGCGATTGGTCTGCGACGCCGCTACTTCGGCCATGACCTCGGCGTCGAAATCGGCCTTGCTTATGGCATCCTGGTCCCTCATCCAGTCGGGATAGACGCGCCAGAAGTCCTCGGTCAGCTCTTCGAGAGGAATATCGTCGAACGCGCCGCGCTGCAGGACGTATTCCATGTGTCGGTTACCGGCGCGATCGAAGGCGTGGTAAATCGAGTCGGCGCGACCGTCGAATTCCAGCGGCATGAGACCGAATCGTTCGCACAACTGGATGTTGAACGCCGGCGTCGCCTTGACCCACTGCCCGTCGATCAGGATGTCGGTGTAACCGTGCCAGATAAAAAGGTCGGTCTTGAACGACTCGCGCATGCGCGCGGTGGACAGATGGTTGCGCACATCGGCGTAGCCGACCCGCGCCGGGATGCCGACCGCGCGGCAGGTCGCGGCCAGCAAGGCCGCCTTGGGCACGCACCAGCCGTAGCCGTTCTCGATCACGCGGCTGGCACGCATACCCTCCGGCGAGAGGTCGATGCGGTAGGCGTCGTAGCGAAAGCTGTCGCGCACCGCGTAGGTCAGCGCGACGGCGCGTTCGCGCACGCTCGCACCGCGGTCATGCTCACGCGCGAACGCGACGATGGCTGGATGGTCAGCATCGATGAGCGTTGTCGCGGCAAGGGTCGGGTCAGGTTGAGAAGCAGGTGTCGACATGGCGGTACAGATCGTGAGAGTGCCTTGTATTATGCCGCTCGCACTGCAACGCGAAGCAACAAACATGCATGTGGTCGAAAAAGCCGCGCGCCTCACCTTAGCCCAGGCCCTGTTCGCGCCGCGCTGCGTAGCGCTCATCGGCGCCTCGGGCGACGTGAAAAGGCATACCGCGCGACCGCAACGCTTCCTGCGCAAGCACGGCTACACCGGCCGCATCGTGCCGATCAACGCGACCCGCGACGAAGTGCTGGGCGAGCGCGCCTATCCGAGCCTGGCCACCGCGCGCACGGCGCTTGACGCGCCGATCGACCATGCCTACGTGATGGTTCCGGGCGACGCGGTCGAGAGCGCGCTGGCCGATTGCATCGCCTGCGGGGTACCGCTGGTATCCATCCTGAGCGACGGCTTCGCCGAGACCGGCGCGGCCGGCGCGGCGCGTCAGCTGGCCTTGGTCGAGGCAGCACGAAGAGCCGGGGTACGCCTCCTGGGCCCCAACAGCATGGGTGTGATCGACGTCCCCGGTGGTGTGGCGATCACGGTCAACGCCGTTCTCGAGGGCGACACGCCGCCCGCCGGCAGCACCAGCGTGGTCTCGCAAAGCGGCACCATGCTGGGCACGCTCATTTCTCGCGGCGCCGCGCGCGGCCTTGGCTTTGCCAAGCTGGTCTCGGTCGGCAACGAGGCCGACCTGGGCGTGGGCGAGCTGGTCGACCTGCTCGTCGACGACCCCGCCACGCAAGTCATCGCGCTGTTCCTGGAAACGCTGCGCGAAGCGCCGCGACTGGCGGCCGCAGCGCGACGCGCGCACGCGGCCGGCAAGCCGGTCGTTGCATTCAAGCTGGGAAGATCGGCGTTGGGCGAGGCCATGGCGCGCTCGCACACCGGCGCCCTGGCCGGCGCAGACGCCGCAATGGACGCGTTTTTTCACGCGCACGGCATCGCGCGGGTGGAAATGCTCGAGACCTTGATCGAGATCCCGCCGCTCATGTCCGGGCGCGCACCGCCGCGCCTGAATCACACGCCGCGTGTGGCCGTGGTCACGACCACCGGCGGCGGTGCGGCGGCGGTGGTCGATCGACTGGGCGTGCTGGGCCTCTCGGCAATGATCCCGACTCCTGCGCTCAAGGCGCACCTGGCGACACATGGCGTGCGAGTCGCCGATGCGCCGATCGTCGACCTGACCATGGCCTCCACCGGCGCGCGCTACCGTGCCGTGCTCGATGCCCTGCTCGAAAGCGACGACTGCGACGCGGTGCTGGCGGTGGTCGGATCGTCGGCACAGTTCCACCCGGACTTCGCAGTCGCACCGATCCTGGAAACGCAGCGGACTGCCAAGCCGCTGGCGGTGTTCTTGGCGCCACAGGCCGATGCTTCCCTGCGATTGCTGGCCGCGCGCGGCATCGCCGCTTTTCGCACCCCGGAGGCCTGTGCCGATGCCCTGGCCACTTTCTTCGCCTGGAAGAACCCGGCGAGCCTGGCGGCGCCGGAGGCACCGTCCAATCTGCCGCAACTGCCAGCGCATCCCGACGAGAGGGCCGCACTGACGTTTTTCGCGGCACTGGGCGTACCCGTGGTCGCCTCGGCTCTGGCCCGTGCACCCGACTTCGCGCACGACCTGCCCTATCCGGTCGCGGCCAAGATCAGCTCGCCTGCCATCGCGCACAAAACCGAGGCCGGCGGCGTCGCGCTGGGAATCGCCGACCGCGCCGAATTCGACGCCCGGGTGGGCGCAATGCTGTCCACGGTGCGCAAGGTGCACCCGGCGGCACCCATCGACGGTGTACTGGTCCAGCGCATGGAAAGCGGCCTCATCGAAGCCATCGTGGGCTATCGCGACGACCCGCAGGTCGGGCCGCTGGTCATGCTGGGGGTCGGCGGTATCCTGGCCGAGCTGTATCAGGACACGATACTGCGCCTGTGCCCGGTCGATGAAGCCGACGCACTGGACATGATCGATGCGGTCCGCGGCCTGGCCGTGATCCGCGGCTACCGCAACCTGCCGCGCGGCGATACGACTGCCCTGGCGCGCGCCATCGTCGCGGTGTCGCGCCTGGGCGCGCTGCCCGGACGGCCGATCGCCGAAGCCGAGATCAATCCGCTTGTGATCAAGCGCGACGGCGTCGTCGCAGTCGATGCACTCATCGTGATGAAGGATGCCAGCCCATGAAATTACTTCCGCTTGCCTGCCTCCTCCTGGTTGTGCTGCCAGCCCCGCCCTCCGTGGTCGCGCAGGATGCGCGTTATCCGGTGCGCCCGGTCAAGCTCATGGTCGGCTACGCGCCGGGTGGCGCCACCGACATCATCGCGCGCACGCTAGCGGCGAAGCTGGCCGAGACCCTGGGCCAGCCCTTCGTGGTCGAAAACAGGGCTGGCGCGACCAGCAACATCGCCTCCGAGATGGTGGCCAAGAGCGCCCCGGACGGATACACGCTCCTGGTCGGCACGATCGCCAACGCGACCAACATGACGGCCTACCGCAACATGGCCTACGACACGCTGCGGGACTTCGCCCCCATCACCCAGGCGATGAGCGCGCCCTCGGTGCTGGCGGCGCACCCGTCTGTCCCGGCCAGGACCTTGACGGAGCTGATCGCGCTGGCACGCGCCCAGCCGGGCAAACTGACCTTCGCCTCCAGCGGCAGCGGCGGCAGCCCGCACCTGGCAGGCGAACTCCTCAAGCTGCGCGCCGGCATCGACCTCCTGCACGTCCCCTACAAGGGCGCCACCCAGGCCATGACCGATCTCCTGGGCGGTCAGGTCAGCATCAGCTTCCAGACCGCACTCTCGGCCATTCCGCACCTGCAGGGCGGCAAGTTGCACGTGATCGCGGTTGCGGCGCACCGGCGCATGGCGCAATTGCCCAACGTACCGACCATGGCCGAGGCCGGGCTGGCCGACTTCGAGGTATCGAGCTGGAACGGACTCTTGGCGCCCGCGAAGACGCCGCCGGCCATCATCGCCCGACTGCACGAAGCTGCCGTCAAGGCCCTCGCACAGCCGGATGTGCGCGAGAAACTCACGGCGCAGGGAGCGGAGGCGGTCGGCAGCTCGCCCGAGGAATTCCGTGCCTACATGCGTGCCGAGATCGACAAGTGGGCCAAGGTCATCCGCGCCGCCGGCGTCACCATCGAATAAGCCGCGACACCAGAAGAAACCAGGAGCAGACATGGATTTCCGCCTGAGCGAGGAACAACAGGCCTTTCGCGACTCGGTCGCACGCCTGGCTGACAGGCACCTGCGCGCCGGTGCGCGCGAGCGCGCCCATGCCGTCGACTACCCCTGGGACGTGGCTCGCCTGATGGCCGCCAACGGCCTCCTGGGGCTGACGATCGCCGAGCAGGATGGCGGCCAGGGCGGCTCGCTGATGGACGCGGTGCTGGCCATCGAGGCGATCGCGACCGCCTGCCCGCGTAGCGCCGACGTGATCCAGGCCGGCAGCTTCGGGCCGATCCGTGTCTTCGCCGAATACGGCACGCCGTGGCAGAAGGAACGATATCTCAGGAAGATCCTGGCCGGCGAGGCGGTCATCTCGGTTGGCATGAGTGAACCGGAGGCCGGCTCGGCGGTGACCGACCTGACGACCGCGGTCACGCCGGAAGGCGACGGCTTCCGGCTCAATGGCACCAAGGTCTTCTCGACCCACGCACCCTACGCCGACGTACTGCTGGTCTACGCGCGCTTCGGTCCCGGGGTCGGCGGCATCGGCTCGGTGCTCGTCGATACCAAACAGGAAGGCGTGCGCTTCGGCAAGCCGTCATCCTTCATGTCCGGCGAGGAGTGGGCGCAACTCTATTTCGAGAGCGTGCGGATTGACCCGTCCATGGTGGTGTTGAAACAGGGTGGCTTCAAGAAGCAGATCGCCGGCTTCAACGTCGAACGGCTCGGCAACACGGCGCGCTCGCTCGCCCTCGGCCGCTATGCCTATGAAGAGGCACGCCAGTGGGCGCTGCAGCGCCGCCAGTTCGGTCGCCTCTTGTGCGAATTCCAGGGCCTGCAATGGAAATTCGCCGAGATGAAGATGAAGCTCGACGCCGGGCAGCTGCTCCTGTATCGCGCCGCGTGCAACGCCGACTCGGGCTTTCCTTCGCCCGACGAGACCGCGATCGCCAAGGCCTATTGCAACCAGGCCGGATTCGAGGTCGCCAGCGAAGCCATGCAGGTCCTGGGTGGCCTGGGCTACAGCCAGGAATCGCTGGTCGAGTACTGCATGCGCCGCTGCCGCGGCTGGATGATTGCCGGCGGGTCCATCGAGATCCTCAAGAATCGCATCGCCGAAGGTGTCTTCGAACGCAGCTTTTCGCAGCGCCCCGGCGCCTGACCCATCCTCACGCATCCTCTGGAGACCACATGACGACTCTCACCACAGCAGCCGCCCGCCGCGCCCGCGCATTCAGCCACAGCAAGGGCGGAGAGGCTAAGTTCGAGCGCCGCGGCCTGCGCGGCTATTTCGAGTATCGCGACCTTGGCGTCGAGAAGGCTTCAGAGGGCAAGGTTGTCGCGCACGTGATCCGCGCCCGCCCCGGCAAGGCACCCGAGGGCGAGTGGCACCGCCACGACTGCAAGGTGCAGTTCGTCTACGTGCTCAAGGGATGGATTCGCTTCGAGTATGAAGGCGTGGGCGAAGTCATCATGAAAAAGGGCGACTGCTTCCAGCAGCCACCCAACATCGCGCACCGCGAGATCTCGCACTCCAAGGACATCGAGATGCTTGAGGTCGTGGCACCGGCTGACTTCGCGACCAAAGAGGCGCGCGCAATCGCGCCCAAGGCTCGCGCCGTCGCGCTCGCGCTGAAGACCAGATCCGCCCGGCGTCAGCGCTAGAGCAAAAGCCCGCCCTGCGGCTGCAGGCCCAGCGCGCTCTGTCCGTAGGCTGCGGCATGCACATCCCAGGTCAGCGCGATGTGCGCCGACGCCGCATGTATGTCGCGGAACTGACGCTGCAAGGGTGCGGCCAGCGACAGCCCGGCCGCACCGGCTGCCGGCATGAGCGTGTCGACCGCCCGCACGACGAGCTGCATCGCAAAGGCGACATTGCGTTTCCAGCGCAGCTTGGTCTCGATGCTAGGGTAGAGGTGCGCGGTCACGCCGTCCTCCAGTTCGCGCCAGTCGCGCCGCAGCACCGTCTCGGCGAACTCGACGCAGGCCGCGGCTTCGGCGATGCGCGCCTGTACCGGAGTGAGCTCAGCCACACGCACGCCGGTGTAGGTACCGGCACGCGCGCGCATCCCGGCAGTGAAGTTCTCGACCGCGGCCTTGGCCGCCCCCAGGGGAACGATAGAGAGGATGTAGGCGAAGGCGGCGAAATTGGGCAGACGGAAAAGTACGGAGTCGTGCACCTTGGCGCCGGGCAGGTCGCGCCCGGCGGCGAATGCCTCTGCCGACACCGAACGATGCGCGGGAACAAAGGCATCCTTGATCTCGACATCGTGGCTGCCGGTACCGGTCAGCCCATAGGCCTGCCAGTTGTCCAGGCTCTGAAAGTCCGGTTGCGGCACCAGGAAAAAGCGCCGCTCGGGTGCGCCGCCGGCAACCTCGGCCATTGCACCGACCAGCATCCAGGTGCTGGCATCGACCCCGCTCGCAAAGGGCCACTTGCCGGTGACTCGCCAGCCGCCTTCGACCGGGGTCGCGCGCCCGCAAGGAAAGGCCAGCCCGGTTGCGGCTAGTGCATCAGGGTCGGCGCCCCACACATCCTGCTGTGCGCGCAGTTCGAACTGGCCGATGTTCCATGCGTGTGATGCAAGGTTGGAGTACACCCAGGCGGTCGAGGGGCAGCCGCGCGAAAGTTCGAGGACGACGTCCAGCAGGGCATCGAGTCCCAGCTCAGACCCGCCGAAGGCCACGGGTTGCAGCATGCGCATCAGTCCGCTGTTATTCAACTGGGCGATGCTTTCCGCCGGGACGCGCCGTGCAGCCTCGCAGGCGGCGGCACGCGCGGTGAGCGCGGGCACCAGAGCCTGTGCCGCTTCGCGCGCACCCTGGGCAGTCAGGCGCGGAACAGAACCGATGGCAGATGCGGGCTTGCGCAGCGGGATCGCGTTCATCGAAGGCCTCCGGGCAGGTAGATCGACCGACAAGGAAGAACTGATTCTAGCTGCGCGGCAGGCTTGGGGTACTCAACCGTGCGCAAGGCAGGCCAGCGCCGCCACTGCAAAGACGATACCGGATCCCTTGCGCAGGCTGAAGGCCTCGCGCAGGAACAGGAAGCCAACCATCGCTGCGACCACAAATCCCATTTGCGCGATCGGCACGACCACGCTGGTTTGGCCGCGCGCCATGCTTTCGGCCAACAGGACAAATCCAGCAGCCAGTGCGAGGGCCGAGAACGGCGCATTGCGCAGCACCGCGCCCTCGGCACGGAACCTGCGGTCGCGCGCAAGTGCGAACCCGGCCGAAAGCGAGGTGACAACGCAGGCCTGAACCACCACCAGCGTGGCGGGCGCGGCGCCGGCGCGCAAGCCTATGGTCATGATGAAGTAGCCGATGCCGACCGCGACGGTCGCGACCATGGCACGTACGAGCGCGCCGCGCCGCGACTGTGCGTCGTGTCCGGCAGGGCCGGACGGGCCTCCCAGGAGCAGCCAGGCCGCGGCGAGTGCCAGCGTAATACCGGCTGCCTTCGGGCCGGTCAGGGGCTCGTCCAGGAAAGCGATGGCCAGCGCCGCGGTCAAGACGAAGCTCAGTCGAAACACCGGCGCGACGATGCTCACCGCGCCTGCCTTGAGGCTGGCGGCAAAGTTGTAGAAGCCGACCACCATGAACACGCCCGAGACCAGGCCCCACAGCGCTGCGGTTGAATACACGAGCGTCGCCGTGAACCAGGCAAAGACCGCAACCACCACCAGATATAGCGAGGACTGCACCATCATGAACTGGTGCGCGGGAGCGCCGGCCACGGCGGCGCGCTTGTAGATGAAGTCGCCCAGGCCGAAGCACAGCATCGCCGCCAGGGCGAGCACTATGCTCGCGTTCATGAAAAGAACGCCGTCAAGAGGCAGCCGCGCTCAAGAGGGCAACCGTGCGGCGAACACAGCTGCCCGCTGCATGAAAGCGCATGGCCATGCGAAATCGATGTGGTGACTCAAAACGGCATTCTACGCAGGCGGTCGATGCCGTCGCAGGCGTGGGCGCAGCCTGCGCAGGCGCCGGGCAGCACCGGTTTCGCGCAAGCGCATACGGCGTAAAATCCGCCCATGCCCGCGCCTCGTTTTGTGCACCTGCGACTGCACTCGGAATACTCGGTGATCGACGGGCTGACGCGCATCGACGACGCGGTGGAGATCGCGCGTGGCGACGCCATGGGTGCCCTGGCGCTGACCGACCTGACCAACCTCTCCGGCATGGTCAAGTTCTACAAGGCCGCACGCGCGCGCGGCGTCAAACCCATCATCGGGGCCGACGTCTGGCTGGCCGGTGATGCCAAGCCGGCGCGCGCCCTGCTTCTGTGCGCCGATCGCGATGGCTATCTGCGCCTGTGCGAACTGCTCTCGCGCGCCTACCTCGAGCAACGCGACCACGGACGACCCGAGGTCGACCGCGCCTGGTTCGACGCGCACGAGATCGGTAGCGGCGGCCTGATCGCACTCTCGGGCCTGGTAGCGGGGCCAGGGGCCGGCGATGTCGCGCAGCTCCTGGCGGCCGGCAACACCGCTGCTGCCAAGACGCGTGCCAGCGAATGGGCGGCGCATTTTCCCGGTCGCTATTACCTGGAAGTGCAGCGCGCCGGGCCGCACGCGCGCAGCGGCGAGTCGGTATTGCGCGCCTTGACCGTGCTCGGTGCCGAACTCAAATTGCCTGTCGTGGCGACGCACCCGGTACAGTTCGCCCGCGTCGAGGACTATCGCGCCCACGAGGCGCGCACCTGCATCGCCAGCGGCCAGATGCTGGGCGACCAGCGGCGTGCGCGCCACTTCGGCGAAGACCAGTACTTCAGGTCGCAGGATGACATGGCGACCCTGTTCGCCGACCTGCCCGGCGCGCTTGCCAACAGCGTCGAGATCGCCAAGCGCTGCAATCTGGAGCTGACGCTCGGCAAGTCCCGGCTGCCGGACTACCCGACACCTGCAGGGCAGAGCCTGGAGGACGCACTGGCAAGCCTGTCGCGCGAGCGCCTCGAAGGCCGCCTCACGCAACTCTACCCCGACACCACCGCGCGCGAAGCCGCGCGAGCGCGCTATGCCGAGCGCCTGGAATTCGAGATCGCGACCATTGTCAAGATGGGCTTTGCCGGTTACTTTCTGATCGTGGCCGACTTCATCAACTGGGCCAAGGGCAATGGCGTGCCGGTCGGCCCGGGGCGCGGCTCGGGTGCCGGCTCGCTGGTCGCCTATTCGCTGGGCATCACCGACCTCGATCCGCTGGCCTACAACCTGCTCTTCGAACGCTTCCTGAATCCCGATCGCATCTCGATGCCGGACTTCGACATCGATTTCTGCGAAGCCGGTCGCGACCGCGTCATCGATTATGTGCGCAACAAGTACGGCGCCGCGTCGGTCTCGCAGATCGCCACCTTCGGCACCATGGCCGCCAAGGCAGCGGTGCGCGATGTAGGGCGTGTGCTCGACCTTGGCTACGGCTTTTGCGACGGCATCGCCAAACTGATCCCCTTCCAGCCGGGCAAGCTCATCACCATCGCGCAGGCACGCTCGATGGAGCCCATCCTGGCCGAGCGCGAAAAAAAGGAGGAAGAGGTCGCGGAGCTCCTGGCGCTGGCCGAGCAGGTCGAGGGCATCACGCGCTCGGTGGGAAAGCACGCCGGCGGCGTGGTGATCGCACCGGGCAAGCTCACGGACTTCTGCCCACTCTTCACCCAGGGCGGAGCCGAAGGCGTGGTGAGCCAGTTCGACAAGGACGACATCGAGGCCGTGGGCCTGGTCAAGTTCGACTTCCTGGGACTCACCACCTTAACCATCCTTGACTGGGCCGAGCGCCACATCCGCGCGCTCGACCCCGCACAGGGCAATTTTCGCTGCGCCGACCTGCCGCTCGACGATACGGCGGCCTACGAAGTCTTCAAGCGCGCCGACACGGTGGCGGTATTCCAGTTTGAATCGCGCGGCATGCGCGACATGCTCATCGGCGCCAAGCCGGATCGCTTCGAGGACCTGATCGCGCTGGTCTCGCTGTACCGCCCGGGACCGATGGACCTGATCCCGGACTTCATCGAACGCAAGCACGGCCGCCAGGCGATCTCCTATCCGGACCCGCGCGTCGAGCCCATCCTCTCCGAGACCTACGGCATCATGGTCTACCAGGAGCAGGTCATGCAGATGGCGCAGATCGTCGGCGGTTACACGCTGGGCGGCGCCGACCTGCTGCGCCGCGCGATGGGCAAGAAGAAGGCCGAGGAGATGGCCACCCATCGCCAGATTTTCCGCGACGGCGCGGCAGCCAACAAGGTCTCCGCCGACCGCGCCGACGAGATTTTCGACCTGATGGAAAAGTTCGCCGGCTACGGCTTCAACAAGTCGCACGCCGCCGCCTACGCGCTCTTGGCCTATCACACGGCCTACGTCAAGACGCACCATCCGGCGGCCTTTTACGCGGCCAACATGTCGGCCTCCATGAGCGACACCGACAAGGTGCAGATACTGGCCAACGATGCGCGCGCCAATGGCGTGATCATCGAGCGCCCGGACATCAACCTGTCCGAGTACCGCTTTGTGCCGACTGATGCCAGGACGGTTCGCTACGGTCTGGGCGGCATCAAGGGCAGCGGCGAGGGTGCGATCGAGTCAGTGGTGAAGGCGCGTCGTGAGAAACCCTTCACGGGACTCTTCGACTTCTGCCGGCGCGTCGACAAGCGCCTGGTCAACCGACGCGCCATCGAGGCGCTGGTACGCGCCGGCGCGTTTGATGCGCTCGAGCCGGACCGTGCCGCGCTCTTCGCCACCGTCGGCGTGGCCATGGAGGCAGCCGACCGCGAGGAAAAGAGCGCCTCGCAGGTGAGCCTCTTCGGTGGCGGCGGTGGTGCCGAGTCGCGCGACCCCGACCTGATCCGCACCCTGCGTTGGAACGCGCGCGACCGGCTCATGAACGAGAAGCTGGCGCTCGGCTACACGCTCTCCGGCCATCTCTTCGATGCCTATGCCGCCGAGGTGCGCAGCGTGGCGCGCACGCCGCTCGCGCAGATCGTGCCGCGTGATGACATGCAGCTCCTGGCCGGTATCGTCGTGCAGTTGCGCACTGCAATGACCCGGCGCGGCAAGATGACCATCCTGGAACTCGATGACGGCAGCGCACGTATCGAGGTGACCGTGTTCCAGGAGCTGGTCGACCAGCATCGTGACCTGCTCAAGCCCGACGAGCTCATCGTGGTGTCGGGCAAGGTACGCGAGGACCGCCTTTCCGGCGGTGTGCGCATCGGCGCGGAACGCATTCTTAACCTCGTGGGCCTGCGTCGCGCCTACGGCAAGGCCCTGCGCCTGTCGATGAACGGCCAGGCCGACACCCGCAGGCTCATGGACCTGCTGGGCCCGTTTCGGAACGGCACCTGCCCGGTGGTGGTCGAATACGACAACGGCGGCGCGCGTTGCGCCATGTCAATGTCCGAGGAATGGCAGGTGACCCCGCGCGAGGAGCTCCTGACCGGGCTGCGCGACTGGCTTTCCCCGGCCGGCGCGGAAATCCTCTATTGACCCCGGACGCTCCTGACGTCGCGCGCTTCAAGCGCGCCCTGGTGATCAAGCTGCGCCATCACGGCGATGTCCTGCTCGCCGCGCCGGTGTTTTCCGCCTTGAAGCGCGCCGCCCCGCAGCTGGCCATCGACGCGCTGGTCTACGCCGACACCGCCGACATGCTGAGCGGGCATCCGGCGATCGATACGCTGCACGTCATCGATCGCGCCTGGAAGGACGCGGGGCTGTTCGCGCGCACGCGCCAGGAATGGGCGCTGGCCGGCCGTCTGAAGGCGCGCGGCTATGACCTCCTGATCCACCTCTCGACGCATCGCCGCGGCATGGCGCTGGCACGTTCGCTCAAGCCCCAGGTGGCGGTGGCGCCGCGCCGCGATGGTGAAGCCGCCTGGCAGAAAAGCTTCACCCATCTCTATGCAATGCCGCGCGAGGGTAATCGTCGCCACACCGTGGAAGTGAACCTGGACGCGCTGCGGCGCATCGGCATCCATCCCGCCGAGGACGAACGTGCCTTGAGCCTGGTGGCGGGCAGCGCGGCCGAGGCGCGCGTCGAGGCGCTGATCGCGGCCCACGGTCTGGCGCGCGGTGCCTATGTGCATCTGCACCCGGCCTCGCGCTGGATGTTCAAGACCTGGCCGGCCGAGCGCAACGCTGCGTTGATCGACCGGCTGGCCGACTCCGGGTCGCGCGTGGTCGTGACCTGCGCGCCCAGCGAGGTCGAGTTGGGATTCGTAAAGAGGATTCTTGCGCTGACGCGCTCACCCGTGATCGACCTGGGCGGGCAGCTGTCGCTCAAGGAAATGGCGGCACTGACCGCGCGTGCAAAGGTCTTCGTCGGTGTCGACTCCGCGCCCATGCATATCGCCAGCGCAGTCGGCACACCGGTGGTCGCGCTGTTCGGGCCTTCGGGCGACAGGGAATGGGGCCCCTGGGGCGTCGCGCATCGCATTGTCGCGTCGACGCGCCACCCCTGCCGGCCATGCGGAAATGACGGCTGCGGTGGCAGCAAGGTGAGCGAATGCCTGACCACGCTGCCCGTGGCACGCGTGGAGGACGCGATCCGCTCGCTGGCAAACGACGCGGCATGAAGCTCGCGATCGTCCGCCAGACCTACAACCCCCACGGCGGCGCAGAACGCTTCGTCGAGCGAGCACTGGCGGCGCTGTCGGCCGAAGGTGGCGTGGAACTGTCGGTCATCGCGCGGCGCTGGCAGGCGCAGCCGGGCATCGCGTTTGTCCAGTGCGACCCACCTTGGCGTACCTCGCTGGCGCGCGACCGCGGTTTCGCGCAGGCAGTGCGCGCCCTGCTGGACGCGGCGCCGCAACGCTTTGACCTGGTGCAAAGCCACGAGCGCATCCCCGGCGTGGCGCTCTACCGCGCCGGCGACGGCGTGCACGCGGCCTGGCTGGAGCGCCGCTCCCGGGCCGTGGGCAGCATCAAGCGCGCATTGATGCGCGCCGACCCCTATCACCGCTACGTGCTGAGTGCCGAGCGTGCGATGTTCGCAGATGCGGCGCTTAAAGCCGTGATCTGCAATTCGCGCATGGTGGCCGCGGAGCTTGACGCGCATTTCGGCATTGCCGCGCACAAGGTCGTCGTCATCGGCAACGCGGTGGACCTGGAGCGCTTTCATCCGCGACTGCGCGCGGGCAGCGCCGCGCTGCGCGCAGTGCTGCAGATACCCGCAGACGCACCGGTCTTCCTGCATGCCGGTTCAGGGTTCGAGCGCAAAGGCGTCGCCCAGGCACTGCGTGCGCTCGCACGTGTGCCGCAGGCCTGGCTGCTGGTGGCTGGCGGCGACAAGCGAGCGGCGCGCTACCAGAGGCTGGCCGATGAACTGGGAGTGGCTGCACGCACGCGCTTTCTCGGGCCGCGCGACGATCTTCCAGAGCTGATGGGCGCAGCCGATGCGTTTGTGCTGGCAACGCTTTACGATCCCATGCCCAACGCCGCCATCGAAGCACTGGCCTGCGGCCTGCCCTTGGTCACAACCACCGGGTGCGGAGCGCAGGAGTTGATCGACCCCGGGCGCAACGGCTTTGTGGTCGACGCGCTTGATATCGATGCCCTGACCGGGGCGATGAGCTTCCTCTGCGGCCCGGGCGTGGCCGCGTCAATGGGTGAGGCCGCGCGCGCGGCCGTGGCCAACCTGAGCGCAACGGCCATGGTCGAACGTCTGACCGCACTCTACGACCACATGCTCACACGCGGCTGATCTGCCGTCGCATTGGACACGGCCGCGCGCCGGCCGGTACGAGAACATGTTACTCAGCGGCGGGCCAGACCTTGCCAAACCTGAACCCGCTCAGACGTGCGTCCGCTACGGCATTGACGAATGCCTCAGTCGCAAACACCGTGTTGCGGACAAGGCGATGATCCTTGAACACGCAATGCCGACCGAGCCGGTCTTCATGAAATGCAAAGGCCTTCACCAGCATGATCCGGCCGGATGACCCGAACCGCATGAGTTCGCTGCGCTCTTCATCGAGTGCATCGACGACGTTGGTGACGTTGAAGACGAAGTAGCGATGCGTTTCGTGAGTCAGCGGCAGCAATTCTCCAGCAGCTTCAAGCTGCGGCTTGAGAGCCTCGATCGCCTGCGCGCTCAGCACGGGCACCCCGGCAACAAACACCGGACAGTCGGTGATGGGCCGTTTGTGGTCAGCGCGCCCATCCAGGATCCACTCAACCTCAAGCGGCCTCCAGTTCGTGCCGAGCGACTGACCTTCAAGTTCCAGAAAGTCCCTGTCCGACTCGCGTCGGGTTGTGAGCCAGCGCGCCTCGACGTCCGATCTCCACTCGTAGATATTCATGTCACCTCCGACCGCCGCTCGGCATCACCTGCGGGCGGCAAACCACAGGGCGAGCCGGCACCCAAGACAGGAGTTCGCGAGTGTCGCCTCTCGCGACCTAGTTGGATTCGACCTTGGCCACGCGCGCGACTTCTTTCCAAACTTCAAGTTCGGCGCGAATCTGGCGCGCAAAGTCATCGGCCGAGTGCGCGGGATAGGTCTGCAGGCGCTGCGAGCGCAGGTAGGCCTGCATCTCCGCGCCGGCAAGGATTTTCTGGATCTCGGCGTTGAGTTCGACGACGCGCGCACGCGGCGTCGCCGCACTCGCCAGCACACCGGTCCAGCCGACGATGTTCAAGTCCTGCAGTCCGGCGATGCCTGACTCGGCCACGGTCGGGATCGACGGCGCGAACTGCGAACGGGTGCGCCCGAGGGTTGCCAGCGCCTTCAGGCGTCCGGCTTCGACCTGCGGCAGGGACTGCGGCATGCCGTCGAGCATCACCGCGACCTCGCCGGACATCAGGTCCGGCAGCGCCTGGGCACTGCCCTTGTACGGCACGTGCTGCATGCGCACCTCGGTGCGCGCGGCAAGCTGTTCCATCACCATGTGTGCCAGCGTGCCCTGGCCGATCGACGCGTAGCTGATCGCGCCGGGCCGCGCGCGCGCCGCAGCAATCAGGTCGCGCACCGAGCCGGCCTCGAACTTCGGACTGGCCAGCAGGACGACGTCGTTGTAGCCGAGAGCCGAGATCCCGGCGAAATCGCGCGCGATGTCGTAGGGCAAAGACTTGCTGACCGCCGGCGCAATCACGATCGGCGACAACGACGCCACCAGCAGGGTCGCGCCGTCTGCCGGCGAGCGCAGCACGTGCTCGAGCGCGATGGCGCCGGAGGCGCCGGGCCGGTTCTCCACCGTCACCTGGCGCCCCGCCTTGCGCATATGCTCGGCCAGCGCGCGCGCCTGCAGGTCCGACGCGTTGCCAGGCGGAAACGGCACCACCATGCGCAGGGGGCGGCTGGCGTCGGTACTTTGAGCGACGGCTGCCACCGTGAGGACGGCAAGACACAAGGCTGCGAGATTGCGCATCAAGCGAGTCATCGTGATTCCCCTAGCGGCCTTTCCATTTCGGCTCGCGCTTCTCGACGTAGGCGCGGATGCCTTCGACACGGTCTTCGGCGAGGTAAGGGTTCTGTCCCTCGTTCAAGCGCATCGCGGCGGCCAGCGGCAGTCCGGAGGACTTGACCGCCGTCTCCTTCATGCGCCGCACCGTGACCGGTGCGTTGCGCGCGATCGCCTGCGCCATCTCCAGCGCGGATTCCAGCGCCTTGCCGCGCGGCACGACACGGTTGACAAAACCCCAGCGATAGGCCTCCTGGATCGGATACAGGTCGCCGCGGAACAACACCTCCATGGCGATCGCGCGCGGTATCACCCGTGGCAGGACGATGGTAGAGAAGTGCGCACCCATCGCGCGCTTGGCCTCCGGCAGGCCCATGACGACATGCTCGGCGCCGATGCGGATGTCGCAGGCGACCGCCATCTCGAAGCCACCGGCCACCGCAGCGCCGTTGAGTGCGGCGATGGTCGGCTTGGCGCACTCCTGCATCACTTCCAAGAAAAAGCGGCTTACCTCGTTCATGAAGTAGCGGTTCGCCTGGCCGGCGGCGTCAGCCTCACGGCGCAACTTCAGGTCGAGCCCGGCGCAGAACGCCCGGTCGCCGGTGCCGGTCAGCACCACGGCTCGCACCTCCGGGTCGATGCCCGCCTCGTTGAACTCGTGCGTCAGGGTGTGCATCAGGGAGGGCGTCAGCGAATTCATGCGATGTGCGCGGTTGATGGTCAAGACCCGCACATGGCCGTGGTTCTCGACGATCAGTTCCGGCCCTTCGGGAACGACCTCAGGCGCGGCCTTGGCCACGGTCGCACGCTTAAGCGCGCCCTTCGGCGCCGACTTTCCAGCTGACTTCACCATTGCATCCCCCGGTTTGCGGCTCGCGAAGCTTGCCGCGAGGCGAATTGAATTTAGCATGCTCATCCAGAGGCACCGACGCAAGCCGAAGGACGGGGACCGGGTAGCATCAGGCCAGGATCGGTTCGATGCTCTGCGAAAATTCGTGAAGCTGTCACCATAGCGAGTCGCGCCGGACGGCACGAACCTCGACCAGAAAACCTGCCGACCATGGCCCCACTGCAAACCCACGAACTGCGCATCGACCTGACAGAGGACGATCGTCCCGAGGACCGCTTCTCCCATCACGTCAATAACGCGCGCTACTTCGTCTTCATCAACCGCACCTTTCATGCCTGGTATGTGGCGATGGGCCTCCGCGTCCGCGATGCAACCCACAGCGCAATGATGGTCAACACCTCGTACGACTTTTTGCGCCAGGTGTTCGTGCCCGGCACGGTGCGCTGCCGCATCGGGGTGACCAAAGTCGGCCGCACCAGCATGGAACACGCCGTTGAGATGTGGGATGTCTCGACCGACACGCCGGTGCTGGTCGGGCGCGGTCGCGTCGCTCACGTATGGGTCGAGCGCGTACTCGCCAAGCCAGTGCCTTGGCCGGCTGAACTGCTGGCGAAATGCTGGGACGCGAACGCCGCGGCGCCGGCCGCCTAGCGGCGATACCACTGACGCAGTTCGATCGGATTCCCGTCAGGATCGTGGATTTCGGCGCGGGCATAGTCCGGTCGCTTCACCGGCCCCCACGTCGGACTCACGCCCTGCCCCTTGAGATCCTGGAGCGCGCGATCCATGTCTTCCACCTCGAGGGCAAGGCACTGCCAGCCAAGCCGCGGCTCAGCGCTTCGCGCCGCAATCGACTTCGCTTCGGGATAGCACATCACCTCGACGGTGGTACCGCCGAGCTCCAGATAGACGAGGTCAAGCGGCCCCGAAGGGGTCTCAGGAATGCGCCCGCGCTCGCGCTCCCGAAAGCCGAGCACCTCGACATAAAACGCGATCGTGCGCTCAGGCGCCGCAGTGAGGAGTTCAATATGATCGATGCGCTTGAACATGTAGCCTCCTTCTGTATCAAGCCGCCAATGCGGTCAGGTCAATGCTGGTGAGCAACGGCGGCAGCGGGCAGTCGAGCACGGCGCTTACCAGCCGCATCAACTCAGCCTCGATGACTCGTATCGTGCCGTCGTGCGACACGGCGGCGAAGAGCCCTTTGACCAGAACCGCTTTTTGCATCGGCAAAAGCTGGCGCAGCGCCGCAAGGGCGACCTCGGCCGCTTGCCAGGAGAACACCGCTGGCGCGGGCGGCGCCGAGCCCAGGCCCATCTCGGCGATGCCGGCCTGCAGCGCAGCCTCAAGATTCTGCTGACGTTCACCGGCGGCGTCGCTGCGGGTGCCGGCATGAGCAACGATCG
Source organism: Burkholderiales bacterium (assembly GCA_046160545.1). Taxonomy (GTDB): domain Bacteria; phylum Pseudomonadota; class Gammaproteobacteria; order Burkholderiales; family JAEUOS01; genus JAEUOS01. The sequence goes on along the minus strand of JBJXGS010000048.1, from coordinate 29,093 downwards.
ACAGAACCGTCATCGCCTCCGCGCTCAGATCGGCAAGGCGTCGATTACCGCCTGCGCCGGGCTTGGCGGGCGGTTCGAGTTGCGAACGCACCAGTGTGAGCACCACAAACTCGTGCAATGACACGCGCCGATCTGCATGGATCGCCGCCGCAAGGGAGGCGAGAAAAACACGCTTTTGCTCCCCTCCCGCGCTCTTCGCCGCCGGCAGCGCAAGGTCGATCAGCACCAGGTGATAAGCCGGCCCGAGTCGGCGCATTGCGGGCGCCAGCGCGCGCGCGGCCGCCGCGAGCTTTTCGCCCCCGGCTGCCGATGCTGCGGCAATCTGCTGGTCCATCACCGCGTCCACGGGTGCCAGCATCAGCGCGAGGATCGCCGCGCATGCGCCGTCGGCGGCATGCACGCCCTCGCGCAGCGCCGGCGGCAGGCTGGCGAGCAACCTGCGCGCGTAGCCCAGCGAGTCACCGTCGACGCTGCCGATCACCTGCACGCTCTCGCTCGCCGTACGGGACCATTGCTGGCCGATGTCGGCGGTCAGTCGCCGCCCAGCCGCGGGCAGCGCCGTTGCTGTGGCGCCCGCACTGCCGGCAAAGCCGGCAGCCAGACCGGCCGCCGCGACCGTGGCGGATCGGTGACTGCTGGTGATGCCTGCGCCAGCCCCGGCCGCCGCTGCAGCTTCAGCCGCAGCCGCAACCGACTTGGCACGCATGCGGCGGTAACCTGCCCTGTCAAAGCCCGGGTGCGCGCGCCGGATGCGCTCCGGGATCGGCGGGTGCGTGCCGAGCAGTCCGCCGAACCAGATCTTGACGCTTTGGCCGAAGAACATGTGCGACATGTCCTCCGCGCGGCGATTGTCGATCAGCGTGCCGCGCGACGAGGCATCGATCTGGGTAAGCGCGCCGGCGATGCCGTCCGGATTGCGCGTGAACTGCACGCTTGAAGCGTCGGCCAGGAACTCGCGCTGGCGCGATACCGCCGCCTTGATCAGGCGCGCGAAAACAAGGCCGATGTAGCCGATCACGACCATGCCAAGCCCGATGGCGAATAACCCCCAGACCCAGCCGTCACGGCTGCGCGAGTCCGAGGTGCTGCGCATCAGGAACTCGCCGATTGCCCCGATGAACACGATCCCCGCAAGCACGCCCAACATGCGGATATTGAGCCGCATGTCGCCGTTGAGGATGTGGCTGAACTCGTGACCGACGACCGCCTGCAACTCGTCGCGGCTGAGCGTCTCAAGCGTACCGCGTGTCACCGCGACCACCGCATTCGAGATGTCGTAGCCGGCGGCGAACGCGTTGATGCCGCCTTCGTCGTCCATCACATAGACCTTGGGCAGGCGCACGCCCGAGGCGATCGACATCTCCTCGACCACGTTGAGCAGACGCTTCTCGAGCGGGTCGTGGGTTTCGGGCGACACACGTCGCGCACCGACCAGCGCGGCAACCTTGTCGCCGCCAGTCGCGAGTTGCATGACCTCGTAGCCGCTGACCCCAAGGATGATGCTGCTGGTGAGCACTGCGCCGCCAGCGAAGAGCCCCTTGGGTACCTGGCCCAGCATCGCGAAGTATCCTGGCTGCACGCCATGCGCTGCCTTGGTTTCGGCCACGCCATAGATCCACACCGTGGCGATGACCATATCGACCGCGACGATCACGGCAACCACCGCAAGCAGGTACATCACGACCAAAAGGCGTGTGTTGCGGCGCGCGAGCGCCTGGCCTTCGAAAAAATTCATGTTCTACCGAACGTGGGCATCTGGGCGGACGACACGCACGCTTGCCGCCGCGTTCTGCCTAGAAGCTCACTTTGACGACCTTGCGTTCTTCTTCGGACTCGGTGGACTTGAGCAGTTCGGCCGGGGTGAAGCCGAACATGCCGGCGAAGAACAGGTCCGGGAAGGACTCGCGCTTGGTGTTGTAGGCCATGACTTCGTCGTTGAAGGCCTGACGCGCGAAGGCGATCTTGTTCTCGGTGCTGGTCAGCTCTTCCTGGAGCGCCAGCATGTTCTGGTTGGCCTTGAGGTCCGGATAGGCCTCTGAAAGCGCAAAGAGTCGCCCGAGCGTGCCGCCCAGGGACCCTTCTGCAGCGGTCAGCGCCGCCATTGCCGCGGGGTCGCCAGGGTTGGCACTGGCGGCCGAGGCCGCCGACACCGCCTGGTTGCGGGCCTTGATCACCGCCTCCAGGGTAGATGCCTCGTGCTTCATGAACCCTTTGGCAGTCTCGACCAGGTTGGGGATCAGGTCATAGCGGCGCTTCAACTGCACATCGATCTGCGCGAACGCGTTCTTGAAGCGGTTGCGCAGCGCTACGAGCCCGTTGAATATCATCACCGCCCAGATGGCCAGCGCGATCAATACCCCGAATGCAATCCATATTTCCATGCTGGCGCTCCTATTCGACAAAAGGGTAGTGCTCCCGCCCGAATACTGGATGCGGGCGGACCGAACTCAGTTCGTGAGTGCCTCGTAGGCAAGGTTGCGGATTCGTAACCAGTACGCTGCCGAGCGGGCATAGGCCGCCGCGGGCGTCTGGAACAGGATGATGCCAAACAACTCCTGCTTCGGGTCGATCCAGAAGTATGTCCCAAAAATGCCACTCCATGTGTAGTCCCCGAGACTGCCGCGCATCGGGTTGCGGCCTTCGACGGTGCGCACCATGAATCCGAGGCCAAAGCCGTTGCCGGCTTCCTGACGCACATCGATGACAGGAATTCTCGAGCTATTGGTTCGTATGCCCGGGGGCAACTGATCGCGCGTCATCGCGTCGACGGACTGGCGTGACAGGATTCGCACGCCGTCAAGCTCGCCTGCGTTGAGCAGCATCTGGCAGAAGCGGGCGTAATCACTGGCCGTGGACACCAGGCCGCCGCCGCCGGACTGCCAGGACCTCAGTGTCTTGTCCTGCAACGTGCCTGGCTTGCCGGTTGCCGGATCGACCAGCGTCGCCACGATGCGACCCTGTTTGGCCGGACCGCTCACCCAGAAGCCGCTGTCATTCATGCCCAGCGGCTTGAAGATGCGCTGCGCAAAGAACTGTTCAAGTTCCACGCCGCTCACCACTTCTACGATGCGGCCCAGAACGTCGGTGGACATGCTGTAGTCCCAGACGGTTCCGGGTTGGTTCTGCAGGGGCAGGCGCGCAATCTTCTCGGCCATTTGCGCGTTCGTCTGGCCGGGTTCGAACAGCCTGGCAGCGTTGTAGCGGTCCTTGACCAGCGACTTGCCAAAGGGGCCGTAGGTCAGCCCTGAGGTATGGCGCAGCAAGTCCAGCACCGTCATTTCCCCTGCCGCCGGCTCGAGCGCGAGGCTCGCTTGGCCGGCAGAAGCCGCTTTCTCCACGCCGACCATCATGTTCCTGAACTCCGGCAGGTAGCTGGCGACCGGGTCAGAGAGCTTGAGGCGGCCCTCGTCCACCAGGATCATGATTGCGGTGCTGGTCACCGGCTTGGTCATCGAGGCGATGCGAAAAATGGCATCGTTGGTCATGGGTGCCTTGACCGACGGATCCCGTGACCCAAAGGACTGGAAGTAGGCAACCTGACCCCGGCGCGAAAGGAGCACCACCGCTCCCGGAATGTCGCGCTTATCGACGCCTTCCTGGACGACGGCGGACATGGTTGCCAGTCGCGTACTCGAAAAACCTACGGACTCGGGCGCAGCAGCCGGCTGCAAGCCGGTCGCGCAGCCCGCGAGGGCGAAGGTCAGGACAAGGAGAAACGTCGATGCGAACCGGCTCATTTTCATATGGCTCTCTTGTCGGTGGCGAAGAGACATCTCGATGCTCCACCCGAATTATGGGCAGGCCACTTGCGGCCTGCCCGAGAAGTTTGTAGCCGTTTCGAAGGTGAGTCTTGATTGATTATGCATTGATGACTGCGGACCGGTTGGCGATCAAGGCCGGCAGGTAAAATCCGCGCTTCGCCCCCTCGGCCCTGCCGCGGCGCCGCGTCAACCGTCTCTTGATTGCGGTGCGTCGCGCCCTTTCCCGACCGCATGACTTCGCCGGCCACGCGGCCCGAAATTGAACTTGACAGCATGCGCCTGTACCGGCGCCTGCTGAGCTATGTCGCGCCTTATCGCGCGGTCTTTGCGCTGGGCCTCCTTGGCATGGCGCTGGCGGCGCTGACCGAGCCGCTTTTTCCGGCGCTCATGAAACCCATGCTCAACGACGGCTTCGGCGCCAAGGGCGGCGCGTCGATTGCCTGGATTCCGCTGGCGCTGATCGGCATCTTCCTCCTGCGCGGGATCATCACCTTTCTCACCTCCTACACGCTGGCTTGGGTGTCCAACCGCATCTTGATGGACATGCGCGATGCGATGTTCGAGCGCCTGGTGCGCCTGCCGACGACCTTCTTCAACAACCAGTCTTCGGGCACGCTGATTTCGCGGGTGGCCTTTGATGTGAACAACGTGACCAGTGCCGCGACCACGGTGCTGACCGTGCTGGTGCGCGATTCGCTCACCATCGTCGGCCTTTTGGCTTGGATGCTCTACGAGAACTGGCGCCTGACCCTGATCGCGATTGCGATCGTGCCCGTCTCGGCCTTCATCGTGCGCCTCTTCGCCGGGCGCCTGCGGCGCATGAGCCGCGAGGCGCAAAAGAGCATGGGCGCCATCACCCATGTACTGGGCGAGACCATCGATGCGCACAAGGTTGTCAAGGTGCACGGCGGCGAGAAGTACGAGGCCGAGCGCTTTCACGCCGCCAACGCGGCGCTGCGCGGCTTCAACATGCGCCAGACCATCGCCGCCGCGGCGACCGTGCCGATCACCCAGTTGGTGGGGGCGATCGCGCTGGCCATTGTCGTGGCCATCGCGCTGGTGCAGTCGACCCAGGACCAGACCACCGTGGGCGGTTTCGTCTCCTTCATCACCGCGATGCTGATGCTGCTGGCGCCGCTCAAGCACCTGGCGGACGTCAACGCGCCGCTGCAGCGCGGGCTGGCGGCGGCGGAGTCGGTCTTCACCATCCTCGACGAAGCTCCGGAAGACGATCGCGGCACGCAAACGCTGGCGCGTGCGCGCGGCGCGTTGTCGTTTCGCGACGTGGGATTCGCCTACTCGGGCAGCGAACGGCAGGCGCTGGAACACGTGACGCTTGAAATCGCACCCGGCGAAACCGTCGCGCTGGTCGGCCCCTCCGGCGGGGGCAAGACCACGCTGGCCAACCTGATCCCGCGCTTCTATCACCCGCAAAGCGGGCGCATCACGCTCGACGACATCGACCTTGAGGACCTGAAGCTCGCCTCGCTGCGCGAGAACCTGGCGCTGGTGTCGCAGGATGTGGTGCTGTTTAACGACACGGTTGCGGCCAACATCGCCTACGGGTCGAAGCGCAATGCGCCGCGCGCCGATATCGAGCGCGCCGCCGCCGCCGCTTACGCCACCGCGTTCATCGCCGAACTGCCGCAGGGATTTGACACCCCCATCGGCGAGGACGGCGTGCGCCTGTCGGGCGGGCAACGCCAGCGCCTCGCCATCGCGCGTGCGCTGCTCAAGGATGCGCCGGTGCTGATCCTGGACGAGGCCACCTCGGCCCTGGATTCGGAGTCCGAGCGCGCGGTTCAGGCCGCGCTGGAAGTGCTGATGCGCAACCGCACCACGCTGGTCATCGCGCATCGACTGTCGACGATCGAGAAGGCCGATCGCATCGTCGTGCTCGACCGCGGGCGCATTGTCGAGTCCGGCACCCACGGCGTGCTGCTGGCGGCCGACGGGCTGTACGCCAACCTGTATCGCATCCAGTACGCGACCGAGGGTCGCGCGGGCGACTCCAGCGCCGCGCCGTGAACGCACCCGCCGCGCGCCTTGCGATCCTGCATACCGAGAGTTCGTGCGGCTGGGGCGGGCAGGAGATCCGCATCCTGGCCGAGATCGAGGGCATGGCGGCACGCGGACATGCGCTGCGCCTGGCCTGCCCTCCGCAGGCGCGCATTCACGACGAGGCACAGCGCCGCGGCATCGCCGTCGACGCGCTGCCGATCGAGAAAAAGCGCCTGGCGGGGGCCTGGGCCATGCGCGCCTGGCTGGCCGCGCATTCGGCCGATGTCGTCAACACCCACAGCTCGACCGATAGCTGGCTCGCCGCCCTTGCCTGCACGACCTTGCGACGGGCACCGGCGCTGGTGCGCACGCGCCACATCTCCGCCGCCGTGCCCGGCAACGCCGCGACACGCTGGCTGTACCAGTCGGCCACGCGCACCATCGTCACCACCGGCACCTCGCTCAAGGAACAGCTCGTGCGCGATAACGGCTTCGATGCCGCGCGCATCGTCTCGGTGCCGACCGGCATCGACCTTGGCCGCTTTGTCCCGGCGACGTCGGTCGAATCGCGCCGTGCAGTGCGCGAGCGCCTGGGCCTGCCGGCTGTGCCGCTCCTAATTGGCATCGTCGCCACACTGCGCAGCTGGAAGGGTCATCGCTATCTGATCGACGCGCTGGCGCAGCTGCCGGATGCGCACCTGGTGATAGTAGGCGACGGGCCGCAGCGCGCGGCACTGGAGGAACGCGCCAGCAGGGCCGGGGTGAGCGCGCGCGTCAGCTTTGCCGGCAACCAGGCCGATGTGGTGCCCTGGCTGCAGTGCCTGGATGTGTTCGCCCTGCCCTCCTACGCCAACGAGGGCGTTCCGCAGGCGATCCTGCAGGCCGGTGCCTGCGCGCTGCCCATTGTCACCACCGATGCCGGTGCGATCGGCGAGGTGGCGCGTGACGGCGAGACCGCGCTCGTCGTCGCAAAGCAGGACGCCGCGGCGCTGGCGGGTGCGATCGCGCGCCTGGCGGCTGACCCAGGCCTGGCGCGGGCCCTCGGCGAACGCGCGGCGGCGCTGGTGCGCGAGCGGCACGGCACGGACGTCATGCTCGACGCCATGCAGGCAGTGTTCAGCCGGGCAGCGGCGCGATGAGTCGCCTGGCCACACGGGCGCATGTCGTGCCGCGCGCCTTGCTGCGCTTTGGCCAGCGGGCGCGTCCGGCACGCATCGAGCGCATTCTTGTGGCCCACCACCTGCTCCTGGGCGACACACTGATGCTTGGCGCGCTGCTGGCGCGCCTGCGCCGGCAGCACCCGCGCGCTGAAGTCGTGTTCACCGTCGCGCCGGCCTGCCTGCCGCTGTATGCCACGCGCCCGTGGGGAGTCGAAGCATTGCCGTTCGATCCACGCCGGCCCGGTGATGCGCGCGCAATCACGCGCCGCGGCCCGTTCGACCTGGCCTACGTGCCGGGCGACAACCGCCACGCCCTCCTGGCGCGCGCTGCCGGCGCACGCTGGGTGGTCGCCTTCGCGCGCGACACTCCGGGCTGGAAGAACCACCTGGTCGACGAACTGGTGGCATGGCCTGCCACGCCGACCCACCTGGCGGACCTCTTTGCCGGACTGGCCGGCGACGGTGACGAGGTCTTCGATGCGCGCAACTGGCTGGCTCCCGCCTGCGCACCCTTCGAATCGCCACGCGCGCCTTACGCGGTACTCCATGTGGGGGCCGGATCGCCGCTGCGCCGCTGGGATAGCGAACGCTGGCGCGCGCTCGCGGAGCACCTGACCAAGCGCGCCAATCCGCTCGAAGTCGTCTGGTCGGCCGGGCCGGGAGAAGAGGCACTGGTTGCCGAAATCGATCCGCAGCAAGGCTATCAGTCTTTTGCTGGCCAGCTGGACCTGGCGCAACTGTGGCATCTGCTCGCTGGCGCGGCGCTGCTTGTTGCGCCGGACACGGGCGTAGTGCACCTGGCGCGCATCACGGGCACGCCGACCCTGTGCCTCTTCGGCCCCGGCTCGGACGTGCTCTTCGGCGCCAGTCGCTTCTGGCGGCAGCACCGCTTCGAGGCTGTCATCGCACCCGGCTTCCCGTGCCGCGACCAGCGCACCCTGTTCAAACGCGAGATCGCCTGGGTGCGTCGCTGCCAGCGCAGCACCGACCGCTGCGCGGCGCCTGCCTGCATGGACGCGCTGTCAATCGATGCGGTGATCGCGGCCGGCGAAGGCCTGCTCGCGCCCTGACGATGCATTGCCACGTCGTCAACCTGCAAGAGAACCTGCTGGGTGCGGAGGTGTACACGATCTTTTTTGTGCGCGCACTCGCCGCCAACGGTTGCCAGGTGACACTGCACGCGCATCCGCGGGCGCGCCACTGGGGCGCGCTGCGCGCCCTTGGCGCTCGCATCGAACCGGTCGAATCCGATGCGGCGATTGTGTCGCGCCTGCCGCAACGCGCCTGGCTTGTGACCCACGCGCCGGTCAGCGACGGATTCGTCGACGCGGTCCTGCCGCATCACCTCCTGACCGGCTTTTGCCACATGCCTCTAGCGGGTCGGCGCGCCGGTGCCCTGGCGCGCTATCACCGCGTCTACGCCGTGTCGCAACACGTGTTGTCGACCCTGCCTCAAGTCGGCATCACCGCCGCCTTCCCCGAGCCCTTGTACGGCGTCGCCGAGTTCGAACGCTTCGACACCGCGCGGCCGGACACCCTGCGCCCTGGCCTCCTCTACTCGTGGGACCAGCGCAAGTGGCGCGACCGCGTCCTGTCGTGGTTCGACCCGCTGCGCTTCGCGCTGCACCCCGCGAAACCGTTTGCGCGCACGGGGGCGCCGACGCTCGGCATTATCTCGGCGATCGGCCCGATCAAGCAGTTCGACCGGCTGTTCGCCCACATCGCACCCGCGATCGCGGCGCTACCCGACGCGCGCGTGGAAGTCTTTGGCAACGGCGGCTATCGTTCGGTCACCGACTTGAAGCGCGCGCTTGCGCCGCTACGCGAGCGCGCCCGCTTCTGGGGACGCGTGCAGCATCCGGAGGCGATCTACCCGCAACTCGATTTCCTGCTCTCCGGGCTTCCGGAAAAAGAAGCGCTGGGCTTGAACCTCATCGAGGCGCAGACCCTCGGCACCCCGGTACTGGCGGTGCGTGCACCGCCATTCACCGAGACGGTCGCCGACGGTGAAACCGGCTACCTGTACCGCGACCCGCGCGAGGACGGCGGTGCCGACTTCGCGGCGGTGCTCAAGCGCGCGCTCGCCGCGCCGCGTCTGGATGCGCGCCAGGCGCAGGCACATCTGGCCCGCTTTTCGCAGCCGAGCTTCAACACCCGTGTCGCCGCGTTGATCGAGGACGCGCACGCACTACTGTAAATTCGTCGGCACCTGCCTGGTGTCGCTACTTGGAGCATGCAATGTCAATGCCGATCAGCCGCTATCCCATTCCCGAGCTCAAGGACCTGCCCGAGGACATCCGCGCGCGCATTCTCGAAACCCAGGAGAAAGCCGGTTTCGTTCCCAACGTGTTCCTGGCCTTTGCGCACCGGCCGGCCGAGTGGCGCGCGTTCTTCACCTACCACGACGCGCTGATGCTGAAGGAAGGTGGCGGCCTTACCAAGGGTGATCGCGAGATGATCGTGGTCGCCGTCTCGGGACGCAACCAGTGCCTGTACTGCGTGGTGGCGCACGGCGCGCTGTTGCGCATCTATGAAAAGAAGCCCCTGGTGGCCGACCAGGTCGCGACCAATCATCTCAAGGCCGACATCACGCCGCGCCAGCGCGCCATGTGCGATTTCGCGATCAAGGTCGCCTTCGAGTCCGCGAGCATCGGCGAGACGGACTTCGCCGCCCTGCACGCGCACGGATTTTCGGATGAGGACATCTGGGACATCGGCGCCATCTCGGCCTTTTTCGGGCTGTCCAACCGCATGGCCAACCTGACCGGCATGCGGCCCAACGACGAGTTCTACCTGATGGGCCGCGTACCGCGCAGCAAGACCTGAAGCGCTTTCAGCTCAGGCGCGCCCGGCCCGCCACAGCATGATGAGAGCCAGCAGGACGAACATGACCGACGGTGTGACCGCCGAGAGGAAGGGCGGCCAGGTGTTGATCGTCCCGAGATGGGCGAAGAGGCTGTTGAGCAGGTGAAACACCAGCCCCAGCATGATGCCGGTGAAGATCTTGAAGGAAACACCGCCGGAGCGCACCTGCAGGTAGGCGAAGGGTAGCGCCAGCACCATCATGACCAGCACCGCCAGCGGGTAAATGAGCTTCTTCCACAGCGCGATGTCGTAGCGCTCGGTCTTCTGCTTGTTGTCGGCCAGGTGCTGCGTGTACTGGTACAGGGTCACAATCGACATCTTGTCAGGCTGCACCAGGAGCACACCCAGGATGTCGGGGTTGAGCTCTGAGGTCCACACGTATTCGGCGACGGACTCGATTCTTGCAGGCCGGTCACCGGCGGCCATGTGCGTGCGCGTCACGCCGGTCAGGCGCCAGCTGTTGGGCGGCAGATACTCTCCGCGCTCGGCGAAACTGATCGAAGTGAGTCGGTAGTCGCGGTCGAATTCATAGATGCGCACACCCACAAGGCTGGTATCGGGCTTGACCTCGCGCACGTTGAGGAAGCGCAGGTCATCCTTGACCCACAGTCCGGAGCGGAACTCCTGCGCGATCACCGAAGTCAGAGCCTTCAAGCGCATGGCCTGCCCGGCGCGTTCGGCCGGCGGCGCGACGAATTCGCCCAGCAGAAACGTGATGAGCACGAACAAGAGGCCGGCGCGCAGAATCGTGCCGACCGCGCGCCGGGTCGAGAGCCCCGAGACGCGCATGACCGTGATCTCGGAATGCGCGGCCAGCTGGGCCAGCGCGTACACGGCACCGATCAAGGCCGCGATGGGCATGAGTTCGTAGATGTTGCCCGGGACGGAGAGCAGCACGAATATCGCAGCGTGCCCCAACCGGTAGTCGCCCTTGCCGATATCCGCGAGTTCGTTGACCAGATCGAAGAATGCAAACAGCCCCAGAAAGGCCAGCAGCACCAGCCAGGTCGCGGCGCGGATCTCGCGCGCCAGGTACCGGCTGAGCACCTTCATGCGCGCACCAGCGAGCGGAGATTGGAGCCGACCGCAAGCCGTCTCCAGAACAGGAGCAGGAGCAGCGCTGCCATCGCCACGTGCACCAGCCACCAGGCCGAATGAAAGCCCACCCGGCCCTGCGCCACCCAGGCCTGGGTGATGCTGATGCAGTTGCTGTAGAAGAGGTAGACCAGGAAGGCGAAGGCCAGGTTGACCGAGCGACCCGCGCGTGGATTGACGAAGGCCAGCGGGATCGCCAGGAGCGCCAAGGTGAGCGTGGACAATGGCACGCCGATGCGCCACAGGAACTCGCCCTTGTTCGGATTGGTGCGCTCGGCCAGGAGTTGCGTGGTGGCCAGCTGCTTGGGGCTCGATTCCGGGGTGGCGCTGCGCCCGCTCTGCTCGACACGCACCGAGTAGCGCTCGAACTCCATGATCTTGAAGTCGAGTTTGCCTGGCTCGCCCTCGTAGCGCCGGCCGCCCTCCATGACCATGAACTTGTCGCCGTTCGCGGCGATCTGGATGGAGCCGCGACGGCTGACGATGACCCCCATGCGCCCATGCTGCAAGGAACTGACAAAGACGTTCTGTACGCTCGTTGCGTCGCCGGCGACGTTCTCGACAAAGAAAACGCGCTCGCCGCTGCTGGATTCCTTGAAGGTCCCGGGAGCGATGCGCGCGGCATCGTCGCGGGACGAGAGCTGCGCCTTGTAACGCTCCGCTTCGCGCACCGCCCAAGGCGACACAAGAAAACTCAAAGCCGAGATGATCACAAAGAACGGCAGCGTGAATACCAGGACCGGCCTGATCCACGCGGTCAGCGGCTGGCCGCTGGCGAACCAGACCACCATCTCGGAATCGCGGTACTGGCGCGAGATCGCCAGCAGGACCGACAGGAATACCGTAAGCGAAAGTAGGACCGGCAGGTAACCCAGGGCCGAGAATCCGAGCAGCGGAAACACGGCTTCGGATGCGAGTCGTCCGGTCGCGGCGTTGCCCAATAGTCGGATCGACTGGGTGGTCGCCAGCACGGTGAATAGCGTGACGAACACCGCCCCGGCGACCTGGTTGAACTCGCGCCGCAGCGCGCGGCTGAAGATCATCGGATTTTGCAGGAAACGGGTGAAACTTGGATATTCCGCGAAAAGCGCGTCATAATCACAAGCTATTTCACCGACCCAGCGTCTGGGGAGCCCATGGAATTTAGCATAAAGAGCGGCAGTCCCGAAAAGCAGCGCAGCGCCTGCATCGTCGTTGGCGTGTTTGAGCCGCGCAAGCTTTCGCAAGCAGCGGAGCGTCTCGACGCCGCCAGCAAGGGTTACATTTCCGACATCGTGCGACGCGGCGACATGGAGGGCAAGGCGGGCCGCACACTCCTCCTGCACAACGTGCCGGGCATCCTCGGAGACCGCGTGCTCCTGGTCGGACTGGGCCGCGAGAAGGACTTTCGCGACCGCGAGTATCGCGAAGCCGTGCGCGCCGCGGTCAAGACATTGGATGAGACCGGTGCCTTCGAAGGCACGATCTATCTGACCGAGATTGCGGTCAAGCGGCGCGACATCGCCTGGCGGGTGCGCCACGCCGCGATGATCGGCGCAGAGTCGGTATACCGCTTCGACGCGATGAAGAGCAAGAAGGATGAGGTGCGCCGCCCCTTGCGCAAGCTGACCCTGATGGTCGAGCGGCGCAACGAGCTGCCCGCTGCCGAAAAGGCCATGCAAGAAGGAGAAGCCGTGGGCGGCGGCGTCGCTCTCGCGCGCGACCTGGGCAACCTGCCGGGCAACGTGTGCACGCCGACCTACCTGGCCGATCGCGCTCAGGCGATGGCGCGCGAAGCGGGGCTGGAGTGCGAGGTGCTCGACCGCGCCCGTTGCGAGGAGCTCGGGATGGGTTCGTTCCTGTCGGTGGCCAACGGTTCGCGCCAGCCGCCCAAGTTCATCATCTTCAACCATCGCGGCGGCCGGCCGGACGACAAGCCCGTCGTGCTGGTCGGCAAGGGCATCACCTTCGACACCGGCGGCATCTCGCTCAAGCCCGGCGAAGGCATGGACGAGATGAAGTTCGACATGTGCGGTGCTGCCTCGGTATTCGGCGCCTTCAAGGCCATCGCCGCTCTCAAGCTGCCGCTCAATGTCGTGGGCCTTGTCCCCGCGACCGAGAACATGCCAGGCGGCGCGGCCACCAAGCCCGGCGACATCGTCACGACCATGTCGGGCCAGACCGTGGAGATTCTCAATACCGACGCAGAGGGTCGCCTGATCCTGTGCGACGCGCTGACCTACGCCGAGCGCTACAACCCGCAGGCGGTGATCGACATCGCCACCCTGACCGGCGCCTGCGTGATCGCACTGGGGCACGTGGCCGCGGGTCTGTACAGCAACAGCGACCCGCTGGCGCGCGAAGTGCTGGCCGCCGGCGAGATTGCGCACGACCGCGCCTGGCACATGCCGCTGTGGGATGACTACCAGGAGCAACTGAAGTCGAATTTCGCCGACATGGCCAACATCGGCGGCCGACCGGCCGGCAGCGTAACAGCCGCCTGCTTCCTGTCTCGCTACGCCAAGAAGTTCGACTGGGCCCACCTGGACATCGCCGGCGTCGCGTGGAAGGGGGGAGCGGCAAAAGGGGCGACCGGGCGGCCCGTGCCGCTTTTGGTGCAATTCCTGCTCGGACGCGCCGAAGCGTAAGCCATCATAGCGGCGACGCGCATGACGCCATGACCGAGATCAGCTTTTACTTCAACGCGCCAGACAAGCTTGCCGTGGCGCGACGCCTGGCGCAAAAGGCCTGCGACAGCGGCAAGCGCCTCTTGATCTATTCGCGCGACGCCCAGACCTTGAAGAATCTCGACGCACTCCTGTGGACCACGCCATCGACAGGATTCCTGCCGCATTGCCAGGCAGGCGCGGCGCACGCGGACGAAACGCCGGTGCTCCTGTCAGCGGATCCCGAGGCCGAGCCGCACCACGAGATCCTCATGAATCTGGATGAGGAGCGACCGCCCCTGTTCAGCCGCTTTGACCGCCTGCTGGAGATCGTCGCACGCGACGACATGGACGACCGCGCCCGGGCGCGCGAGCGGGCCCGCTTTTACCGAGACCGCGGCTATCGCATCGACAATATCGACCTGGCCGCCCGCACATGAGCGCTCCTGCCCGTCAGTTGCAACGGAGCGCCGCGCGGCGAAATATGCATCCGATAGGGTCGCTGCCGGTCAGCACTCCAGGGGGAGCCGGATGAACCAGGACCCGCGCGAAGACGACGGCATTCCGGTACTGACCGAAGTGGTCGCTCCGACAGAACTGCCTCCTGGTGTCGCGGCAATCGACCAACCGGACCTGGCCGGACCGGATTCGCATCTTCTCTTCCCGGAGCTCGAGGTGCCGCCTGCAGCGGCCGCAGCTTTTGCCGCGGACATCGAGGAGCGGGTCCTGCGCCGCATCACCAACGCGATCGACGCGCTCCTGGCCGAGCGCCTCACCGCGGTGATGCCGGAGGTGGTCGACGCTGCCGTTGCCGGGGTGCGCGCCGGCCTGGAGGCCGCAATTAGCGACAGCGTGCGTGACGCGGTCACGCAGGCTGTCGCAGAAGAAATCGAAACCGCAACGCGGCGCTGAGGGCAGGCAGCAGACGGAAAAATCGGCGCGTCGCGCCTCTTGGCCTCAGGACGATTCGCGCCGGTCCTGCAGCGCATGGGCGATGGTGCCCGGATCGACATACTCGAGCTCGCCGCCCACCGGTACCCCGCGCGCAAGTCGCGTGACCCGGACGCCGGACACGCGGGCCTTGATGGCCTCCGCAAGAAAGTGCGCGGTCGCTTCACCCTCGTGGGTGAAGTTGGTCGCCAGCACGACCTCGACGATGTCGCCCCCGCACACGCGCGCCATCAGATGCTCGAAGCCCACTTCGGCCGGACCGATCCCATCCAGCGGCGAGATGCGACCCATGAGCACGAAGTAGAGGCCCTTGTAGGCGTGCGTCTGTTCCATCATGCCCAAGTCGGCTGGGTTCTCGACCACGCACAACATCGCAGCATCGCGACGCCCGTCGCGCCCCGCGGAACACAGTTCGCAAAGTTCGTCTTCGGTGAAGGTGTTGCACATCGCGCAGCGCCGGATGCGTGCGGCCGCGGCGTCGAGCGAACGCGCCAGGCGCCCGGCACCGTCACGCGCGTGCTGCAAGAGGTGAAAGGCCATGCGTTGCGCAGACTTTGGTCCGACACCCGGCAAGACGCGCAAGGAGTCGATGAGTTCGGCTAGTGCCGAAGGCGGCTTCATGACCGTAGGCGTTGCACACGGCTGGCGCAGGAAAACTGCACGCGACCCGGTTTTCGCAATCCAATTGCGTCTGCAAATTCAAAGTGTCGGATAATCCCGCCCTCTCGCATCGCTTAACCGTGCCGTGACCCTCGCGTTCATTATCGCCGCAACCGCGGCTGGCGGCATCCTGTCGGTGCTTTTCGCCTCACTCATCGCCTACCAGGCTCTGGGCAGCTTGCTGCCACGCCTGGTGAGCTTCTCGGCCGGCGCCCTCCTCGGGGCGGCGTTCCTTGACCTGCTGCCGCATGCGTTCACATCTGGCATGGATCCGCATACGCTGTTCGCGACGCTCCTGGCAGGGGTGCTGGCATTCTTCCTCCTCGAAAAGTTCGCGCTGTGGCGCCACAGCCATCACCACGAGCACGACGGTCACGACCATGAGCACGGCTTCGACGCCCACGAGGCGCGCCAGAGTGGGCTATTGATCCTGATCGGAGATTCGCTGCACAACTTCGCCGACGGCATCCTCATCGCAGCGGCCTTCCTGGCAGACCCGTGGCTGGGCCTGATGACCACCGTGGCGGTGGTCGCACACGAAGTGCCGCAGGAAGCGGGCGACTTCATCGTGCTGGTCAACGCGGGTTACTCACGCCGGCGGGCGCTCCTCTACAACGCGCTGGCCAGCCTGGCCTCGGTCGTGGGTGGCGTGCTCGGCTACTTCGCCCTCGACGCAGCCACGAACCTGGTGCCCTTCGTAGTCGTGCTGGCGGCAGCGAGCTTCATCTATATCGCAGTGGCGGACCTGATCCCCTGGATGCACCGGCGCTCGAAGACGGAATCATCAGGCTGGCAGATAGTGATGGTCAGCGCAGGCGTCGCGCTGATCGCAGGGACGCACCATTTGGCGCATTGAGGAGCACCTGGAGCGCGGCTGCACGCCGCGCGCGCCGGGCATCATTCTGATGAGCATGCCCTCCGGGGCCAGGCGTCCTGTCCGCTCTGTGGCGCTCCCCACGCTGTTTGGCAAGGGCTCGGCGCGCCTTGGATCACTTGGCGCGCGTCCGCGCCCTTACCACCTGCATCACGTGTAGCGCGGAAGGCTCGTGGCGCAAATGGCAAGTACCAGGCCCGTTTGCCTTTGCTTGGATAGCTCGCCTCGAGGGTTCTTGGAACCCAGTAGCCGCTCCCGCGGCGCCAGCCGTAAGGACACACCGTGCCAAAACACAAACGGCACCCGCAGGTGCCGTCTGGTTTTGGCAGAAGTTAAAGCCGATCAGGCCTTCTGGCGCCGGCGCATCGCGACGATACCCGCCGCAGCGAAGCCGAAGAGCGCCAGGGAGCCTGGCTCAGGCACGCCTGTGCCGGGGCTCGTCTCGCCGACGACTTTGAGCAATTTCATGCCGTCAACGTACTGACCAGAACCGGTATCGACTGAGAAAGGCCCAGTGCCTCCGGGATTGGCAAGGGGGTTGTACGCCCCAACCATCCAGTAGGAGGAGTAGATATTGTTGCTGCCAGTACCACCGTTCCTGTTTGAAGCGCTGGCAAGCAGGCTGGTAGTGTTGTCTGTCTGGGCACCAACATCGGAGAAGTTGCCGATCAACGACCAGCCATTGGAAAGCAACTGGGTCCAGGTCAGATTGCTGGACAGGCTGGTCAGCGGATTGCCGCCCCCGGTGTAGGCCAGGACTGACATGTCGGAGTCGTGCATCGCCGAAGTGCAGGTCGAAGCGCCGACCGCTCCGCAGTCGTCAGTGGCATTCCAGCCAATCTGCAGGCTGGTGAGGTTGGTGGCCTTGCCGAAGCTCAGCAACGCCATCTCGTAACGCTGATGGTTGTCCATCGCGTGTTCACCGTTGGCACCTTCGTTGGCGTCGCAGCCGCTGACAGATCCGCAGGCGTCCAGGTTGATGATGCCAAGGCCGCTCGACCCGTAGTTCTGGATACCGCCGGTGAGACCACTGCCGTTGATATTGGAGGTACGGGTCTGCAGTTGCACGCCTTGTGAGTTGGCAGCTACCGAATTGTCCGCTCCCTGGGTATTCGCGTAGGCAGTCACACCCAGGTTGGCCGTTCCACCGGCGCTGGTCCCCGAGATGTTCGCCGTAGCGATACTCCAGGAATCACCGTTGAAGTAGCTTCCGGCAGCCCCGCCAGCCAGGGTCCAGGTCACGGCAGCCATGCCTTGACCGGACGCGAGGAGGGTGAATGCAGCGACGGCGACTTTGATCTGGTTTTTCATGGGAAAGTCCTGATGCTCGTTTGACGGAATATAAGCAAGGTTGGGGCCAGAAATAAAAATCACTTGATTTTCAATCGCTTACATAAATACGCTCGAATCGCGAGCGGTCAAGTGTAAGAAGTTTCGACACTTCTAGAGGCCCAATTCCCGCTTCAGGCTGGTCACCTCGGCGGTGTTTTCCAGCCGTGCCGGGGAACTCAGGGCGCTTGCAAGCTCGGTTTTGGCCTCGTCGCGACGACCGACTTTGGAAAGTGCGAAGGCCAGATGAAAGCGGATTTCGGGGTTGTCGGGACTCCTTAAACGCGCCTCGCGCAGATAGCGCAAACCGGCCTCGGTCTGGCCTTTTTGCACCAGGATCCAGCCGAGTGTGTCGGCGAAGGACGGATTCCCCGGCGCGAGCTTGACGGCGCGTTCGGCGGCGGCCTGGGCACCGGCATCGCCCAGGCGCAACAGCAGGTTGGCGAAATTGTTGAGCATCACCGCGTTGTCGGGCTCGGCCGCCAAAGCGCGGGTGTACGAAAGGCGTGCCGCCGGCAGTTGCCCGGCGCGAAACTGGGTTTCCGCCAGCGTGCGCAGCCCGACCTGGTCCTTGGGGAATTTCTTGACCCACTCGTCCAGAAAAACCGCCGCCTTGGTCACATCGCCGGAAGCGATCAGTGCGTTGGCGAGATTGAGCGCGTTGCCGGTCGACTCCTGGCGCGAAAGCGCGGTCCGATACGCCGCAATGGCGGCCGGAAACTGGTTGCGTGATAGTGCGATGCCACCGGCCACCTGGGCCGTTTCAACCCGGTTGGGATGGCGCGTGGCGAGTTGCTTCGCCGCCGCATCGATACCGGCGGCACTGCGGCGTCTCAGCTCGACATCGACCAGTAGTACCAGCGCCTGCACATCGTCCGGCCGCCCCTGCAGGGCCTTTTGCACACTGTATGCCGCTCCTTCCGCATTGCCAGCTGCCAGCTGCAGGCGGCCGATCGATACCTGCAGATCAGGGTCGAACTCGGCAAAACGGGTGGCGCCGTGCAGCACGCTTTTCGCGCTGCCGTGGTCGCCCATGACGATGTAAGCGCGCGCCAGCGCGATCTGCACGCCGATGGCATCAGGAAATTTGGACGCCATCTCCTTGGCGGCGGCAACCGCATCGTCGACCTTCCCCTGGGCTGTCAGGAGTTCGATCAATGCCATTCCGGCACGTGTGTCGCGGCGTTGCGATTCCATCGCCTTGCGAAAGTGGCGCGCAGCCTGGTCCGGCTTGCCGGCACGCTGCTCGACCAGGCCCAGTTCATAGAGGGCATCGACATCGCCATCGCGCTTGGACAGGATTTCGCTGAGGCGCTGGCGGGCGGTGTCGAAGCGGCCTTCAGCGACGTCGAGCTTGACCAGATTCAGCACCGCTGGCCGGAACGCCGGGTCGCGGGCAAGCGCCTGCGCGTAGGCGGCACGCGCGCCGGCACGGTCGCCGGTGGCGCCCATGATCGTGCCCAGGAAGTTGACTGCGGTCAGGTTGCCCGGGTTACTCTTCACCATCGCTTCGGCGGTCGCCAGCGCACGCTTGGCCTCGCCGCGCCGCATGTAGAGCATCGCCAGCGCGGTGCCGGCATCGGCGTCGCCGGCGTTGGTCGCAAACACCTTTTCCAGGTTGGCCTGACCGAGCTCGTCGCGCCCCAGCCCGATCTGGCTGAAGCCGAGCGTGCGGACCACGTCCGCGGTGCTCAGGCGTGCCGAGGCACGCTCGAGGAAATCGGTCGCCTGCGCGTAGCGGCGCTGCCCCATGTACAGGCTACCCAACTGGTACAGGACCTGCGGGTCGTCCGGCAGGGCCTTTTGCAGCGCCTCCAGGAGCGGCAGCGCACGCGCATAGTCGCGCCTTTGCACATGGATGGACGCCAGCAGCTTGCGCGCCGGGAGGTGGCGCGGATTGCGCTGAACGATGACTTCCAGGTAGTCGCGCGCCTTCTGCGTATTGCCCAGCGCGTGATGCGCGAGCGCGGCGACCATGCCCAGCTGCTCGCGCCCGCTGATCCATCCGGGCGGCATCGAATCGATCACGTGGGCGGCCTCGGTCAATGACTTCTTGACTGCGCCTGCGTCGCCTTTTTTCGATCCGAGCAGCGCGCGCAGGTAGGCGGCGCGCGGCTCATCGGGCGCGTTCTTGACCAGGGTCGCCAAGTCCTTTTCGGCGTCGGCATCGCGCTTCATGTCGATCAAGAGCGCCGCACGCGCCACCCGTGCGTCGGTATGCCGGCCGTCGATTTCGAGCGCCTTGCTGTAGGCGGCCAGCGCCCCGGCCACATCGAGCGCCTCGTGCAGCACCGAAGCATGCATGTTCCAGGCGGCCGCATTGTTCGGCGCCAGCTGGATGGCCCGGGATGCGAGCTGGCGCGCCTGCTCGCGCTGCCCGGTGCCGAGCAGCGTCGGCACCTCCTCGATCAAGGGCACGGCCGAACCCGGGTCGAGAATGCGCGCCTCCTGGAAAGCCTGCGCGGCGGCGCGCGCGTTGCCCATCTCGAAATACGCCGTGCCGCGCACAGTGTGCACAGAGACCTGCACATCGCGCGACAGTCCGGCCGGCAGGATGCGGCTGATCACCATCTCCGGACGCCCCAGCGCCAGGTAGATGCGCGCCAACGGGATGACGACCTCGGCACGGTTGACGCCCTGCTTGAGCGCCTCTTCGAAGGCGGCCTCTGCCGCCTTGTACTCGCTGTTGCGCATCAGCACCTTGGCCAGCAGAAGGTGTGCTGCAAGGTTGCCTTTGTCCTCCTTGAGCGCATTCTTCAACTGGATGACAGCGGCGTCGAGTTCATCCTTGTCAAAGCGCTTGAGTGCGTCCTCGTAGTAGCGCGCCGCTTTCTCCGGGGTCGCCTTCGCGACGCCGCCGGCGCCCATGACGAATACCGCAATGGCCAGGGCGCGCGCCATGGCCCGCCCGGAATGCCGGGCGGCAGGGAGTCTTCGCAGGTTTGCGCGTCGGGTCATGTCAAGGCAGGAATACTAGAGGAAACGCGCCCTCGGGCCACGCCCGAGAAGGCACGTTTTGTTGAACTTTGTTTACCGTTGCCAGGCGCAACCAACGATAATGCGCCGACCGGCCGTTTTCCCGTCCCTGCCGCCCCTCGCCATGACCGAGTCCACCGACCGCAAATTCGGCAATTTTGCCGATTTCTACCCCTATTACCTGTCCGAACACGCCAACCGGACATGCCGGCGCCTGCATTTCGCGGGATCGACCTGTGCCTTGGCTTGCCTGGCGACGTTTGCCACCACCGGCCGCCCCGGCTGGCTTATCGCCGCGATCTTGAGTGGCTACGCCTTCGCCTGGGTCGGGCACTTCTTTTTCGAGAAGAACCGTCCGGCCACCTTCAAGTACCCCTTCTACTCCTTAGCCGGGGACTGGGTCATGTACTGGCAGACCCTGACCGGTCGCATCAAGTTCTGAACCCGGTTCCGGATACACACCCGCCCGTGCAGGGCGGACTGCGCTTTGACCTGATCGCAAGCGACGACGGCGCTCGCGCCGGCGTGGTCAGTCTCAATCATGGCTCGGTACCCACGCCGGTCTTCATGCCGGTCGGCACCTACGGCACGGTCAAGGCGATGAGCCCGGACGAACTGGCCGGCATGGACACTCGCATCGTCCTTGGCAACACCTTTCACCTGTGGCTGCGCCCGGGGCTGGAAGTCGTCGGCGCGCACGGCGGGCTGCATCGTTTCATGGGCTGGAATCGCTCCATCCTCACCGACTCTGGCGGCTTCCAGGTGTGGAGCCTGGGAAAACTGCGCAAGATCAGCGAGGAAGGCGTGCGCTTCGCCTCGCCGATCAACGGCGATCGCCTGTTCCTGACACCTGAGGAGTCGATGCGCATCCAGACGGTGCTCGATTCCGACATCGTCATGGCCTTTGACGAATGCACGCCGTACAGCATCGACGGCCGGCCCGCCACCGAGACCGAGGCGCGCGAATCGATGCAGCTCTCGATGCGCTGGGCGCGTCGCTCCAAAAGCGAGTTCGACGCGCGGCAAAACCGCAACGCGCTTTTCGGCATCGTCCAGGGCGGCATGTTCGAGCACCTGCGCGACGCCTCGATTGCGGCACTCGAAGAAATCGGCTTTCCCGGCATCGCCATCGGCGGACTCTCGGTGGGCGAACCCAAGGAGGACATGCTGCGCGTGCTCGCGCACACCGCACCGCGCCTGCCGGCGGGCAAGCCGCGCTACTTGATGGGCGTGGGCACTCCCGAGGACCTGGTCGCCGGCGTCGCCGCCGGCATCGACATGTTCGACTGCGTCATGCCGACCCGCAACGCGCGCAACGGCCACCTGTTCACCCGCTATGGCGACCTGAAGATCAAGAATGCCGCGCATCGCGCCGATACGCGGCCGCTGGATGCCGACTGCGCGTGCTATGCGTGCCGCAACTTCTCGCGCGCCTACCTGCACCACCTGCACCGCAGCAACGAAATTCTCGGCGCGCGCTTGAACACCATCCACAACCTGTTCTACTACGCCACCCTGATGCGCGAGATGCGCGCGGCCATCGTCGCCGGAACCTTCGCGACTTTCCGTCAACGCTTCGCGGCCGATCGTGCGCGTGGCGCCCACTGAAGGCTTGGCGGGCGGGTCTGCGAGTTGTGCCAGTTGGCGCTTTCATGCAAGGCACCACCGCGGCACCGGACATTCCGCGCCCGGGTGCTAGAATTTCAGGTTGCCCGCACTTCGCATGCGGCCATTTTTCCTAGTGGAGCCAAGCCGTGTTGATCTCTTCCGCCTATGCCCAAGCGCCCGCTGCAGCGAGCACCGGCGACACAATGATGGGCCTCCTGCCCATCGTGCTGATGTTCGTTCTGCTGTACTTCATGATGATCCGACCGCAGATGAAGCGGCAAAAGGAGCATCGCGCCATGATCGACGCCATCAAGACCGGCGACGAAGTGGTCTCCGCCGGCGGCATCCTCGGTCGCGTCATCAAGGTCACCGAGTCCTACGTCACCGTCGAGATCGCCGACAACACACAGGTCGTGGTGCAACGCGCCGCCGTGCAGATGCTCCTGCCCAAGGGCACCATCAAGGCCATCTGATGCCGGCGGCCGTCGCTCGCCCATCGGTCTCAAATACATGAATCGCTATCCGCTCTGGACCTACGTGATCATCGCCCTGGCGTTGATCCTCGGACTCGTCTACACGACGCCGAATTTCTTCGGCGAGGCGCCGGCGGTGCAGGTCTCCAGCGCCAAGGCCACCGTCAAGATCGACGATGCGGTTCGCCAGCGGGTCGAAGCCGCCCTCAAGCAGGCCGCAGTCGAAACCAGCGGGGTCTTTCCCGACACCAACAGCATCAAATCGCGGTTTCGTGACACCGACACGCAATTGAAGGCCAAGGACGTTCTCGAGAAGGCACTCAACCCGGACAAGGACGACCCGAGCTTCA
Organism: Burkholderiales bacterium; assembly: GCA_046160545.1. GTDB lineage: Bacteria > Pseudomonadota > Gammaproteobacteria > Burkholderiales > JAEUOS01 > JAEUOS01. The sequence goes on along the minus strand of JBJXGS010000048.1, from coordinate 6,345 downwards.
CCGTCGCGCTCAACCTGTTGTCGAACTCGCCCGCGTGGCTGACCGCGCTGCGCGCCCTGCCCATGTACCTGGGCCTGGACCTGCGCGGCGGCGTGCACTTCCTGTACCAGGTGGACATGAAGGCGGCGCTCACCAAGCGCCTGGATGCCCTCACCGGCGATTTGCGCACGCTGCTGCGCGACAAGAACGTGCGCCATGCCGGCATAGAGCGCCAGGGCAGCGTCATCACGATCAAATTCCGTGACGACGTCACGCGCGAACGCGCCAAGGCCGTGATCAGCGACGGACTCGCGGACCTGGCACTGGCCGAGGCCGCTACGGATGGCGAATTCCGCTTGAGCGCGACCATCAAACCCGAGGCCGAGCGTCGGGTTCAGGAAAACGCCATCAAGCAGAACATCACCACCTTCAACAACCGTGTCAACGCGCTGGGCGTGGCCGAGCCGGTGATTCAACAGCAGGGGGCCGACCGCATCGTGGTGCAGTTGCCCGGCGTGCAGGATCCGGCACAGGTCAAGACCATCCTTGGGCGTACTGCATCACTCGAGCTGCGAATGGTTTGCGAGTCGCCCGAGGAAACCTCGGCCGCGGCAGCCGGGCAGGTGCCGTTCGGCTGCGAGCGTTTCACCGAGAACACGCGGCGCGGCGCAGTGCCCATCATGGTGCGCAAGCAGGTCATGCTGACCGGCGACCGCCTGACCGACGCGCAGCCGGGCTTCGACGGCCAGACCCAGGAACCGGCCGTGCACCTGACCCTCGATTCCCAGGGTTCGCGCATCTTCAAGGAACTCACGCGCGAGAACGTCGGGAAGCGCATGGCGATCCTGCTCGTCGAGAAAAACAAGGGCGAGGTGGTGACCGCGCCGGTGATCCGCGGGGAAATCGGCGGCGGACGGGTGCAGATCAGCGGCGCGATGACCACGCAGGAAGCGAGCGATGTCGCGCTGCTGCTGCGCTCCGGCGCGCTGGCTGCTCCCATGGAGATCATCGAGGAACGCACCGTCGGCCCGAGCCTGGGCGCCGAGAACATCGCCAAGGGGTTCAACTCGACTCTCTACGGGTTTGCCGCCATCGCGGTGTTCATGATCGGCTACTACGTGATCTTCGGCCTGATCTCGGTGGTCGCGCTGGCATCCAACCTGCTGTTCCTGATTGCGCTCCTGTCGCTGCTGCAGGCAACGCTCACCCTGCCCGGTATCGCCGCGATCGCACTGACGCTCGGCATGGCGATCGACGCCAACGTGCTGATCAACGAGCGTATCCGCGAGGAACTGCGCGGCGGCGCAACGCCGCAAGCAGCGATCGCGACCGGCTACGACCGCGCCTTCGGCACCATCCTGGATTCAAACGTCACCACGCTCATCGCCGGACTGGCGCTGTTGATCTTCGGCTCGGGCGCGGTGCGTGGTTTCGCCGTGGTGCACTGCCTGGGCATCCTCACATCCATCTTCTCGTCAGTGGTGGTGTCGCGCGGCATCGTCAATATTGTCTACGGGTCACGCCGCAAGCTCGCCAAGGTATCGATTGGCGAAGTCTGGCAGCCCGGTAGCGGCGACGCCAAGCCGCCGGCCAAGGCCTGAGCGCACGGAGTCACCACAATGGAATTCTTCCGCATCCGTCGCGACATACCGTTCATGCGGTATGCGCTGATCTTCAACATCATCTCGTTTGCCACCTTCGTTCTCGCGGTGGCCTTCCTGGTGCTGCGCGGACTCAACTTCTCGATCGAATTCACAGGCGGGGTGGTCATCGAGGCGCGCTACACCGAAGCGGCGAAACTGGCCGAGATCCGCACCGCGCTGGATCGCCTGGGTGTGCACGAGCCGCAGGTGCAGAATTTCGGCACCTCGCGCGACGTCATGATTCGCCTGGCTCTCAAGGACGCGACCAATCCCGCTTTTGCCGGGGTCGACCCGCAGACCGGAAAGCCCGCATTCGACCAGAAGAAATTCGAGGCTGCCGCCGTCGCGCCCGGCGGTGCGGGTGGCGCCATCACGCGGGTGGAGTTCGTCGGCCCGCAGGTAGGCCGCGAACTCGCCACCGACGGCGCGCTCGCGCTCCTGGTGGTATGCCTGGGCATCATGGCCTACCTGGCGATGCGCTTCGAATGGAAGTTCTCGGTCGCCGCCATCATCGCCAACCTGCACGACGTGGTCATCATCCTGGGCTTTTTCGCGTTCTTCCAGTGGGAGTTTTCGCTCTCGGTGCTGGCGGCGGTCCTGGCCGTGCTGGGGTACTCGGTCAACGAGTCGGTGGTCGTCTTCGACCGCGTGCGCGAGACCTTTCGCCGCCGCCGTGGCATGTCCGTGCCCGAGGTGATCAACCATGCGATCACAAGCACCATCTCGCGCACCATCATCACGCACGGCAGCACGCAGATGATGGTGACAACCATGCTGATCTTCGGCGGACCGACCCTGCATTACTTCGCACTGGCCCTGACCATCGGTATCCTTTTCGGCATCTACTCCTCGGTCCTGGTGGCAAGTCCGATCGTCATGTGGCTGGGGATTTCGCGCGAAGACCTGATCAAGCCGCCGACACCCGACCGCGGCCCGACCGACGGCGCGGTAGTCTGACCCGCCTGCCTGCACTGGACAAGGCGGGCCCGGGCGGCTAGATTTGCCGCCTTGAGCGCGTCAGCGTTTCCGCCCCGGACCAGGCCATGGACAATCAATCGCAGGAACCCCGCCGCGACGGCGAAGAGCGTGACATCCCGGTCTGGGACCTGGGTGTGCGCTTTTTCCATTGGGCCTTGCTGGTCCTGGTGGTGACCTCGTTTGTCACCATCAAGGTCGGCGGAGCCGCCTTCAAGTACCACATGTGGAGCGGCTACGCGATCCTGGCGCTCCTCACGTTTCGCATCGTCTGGGGCTTTGTCGGCGGCACCCACGCGCGCTTTGCCTCGTTCGTGCGCGGGCCCGCGGCCGTGTTGGCAGCCTTCAAGGCAATGTTCGACCGCGCCGGCCACAAGCCCAGCGTCGGGCACAACCCACTGGGCGCGCTGTCGGTGCTGGCGCTACTGGCCGCGCTCCTGTTCCAGGCTGTCTCGGGCCTGTTCGTCAACGACGACTCGTTCTACGAAGCACCGCTTGTGCCGTGGATCACCAAGGCGATATCGGACCGCATTACCTCCCTGCACCACCTCAATGAGAAGATCATCATCGCGCTGGTGGTGCTGCACATCCTGGCGATTGCGTTTTACTACTTCTATCACCGCGAGAACCTCGTCAGACCCATGCTGACCGGCTTCAAGCGCGTCGCCGGCCAGGTCGCCGAGTCGCGCTTCGGCAGCCCGCTAGTAGCCGTGATCCTTCTGGCGCTTTCGGCCGCGGGGGTCTACTGGCTGGTCAACGCGGCGTCCCCCTGAAGCGGACGGCGTCCCGGCGGCGTCCTTGCCCGCCTTCCTAGGGGCACGCAAGTCCGCGTACGGGAAAACAGGTCGTAAAAAAGCCGGGCGCACCGCCCGGCTTTTTGCTTCCCAGCTACGGGTTACTGAGTCCGATAGACGTCGTGGCAGGCCTTGCAGCTCTGCCCGACCCCGCCGAAGGCAGCCTGCAGCGCCTTGGCGTCGTTGGACCGCGAGGCCTCGACCAGCTTGGCCGTGGCGCCCTGCATGTCGGACTCCAGCTTCTTGAACTTGTCCCACTCTTTCCAGATTTCCGGCTTGGCACGCGTGGGGGCCGCCTGTTCGGTGCCCTGCAGGAAACCATTGAAGACGAACTGCGCCATCTGGTCGGCAACAATCGCGGACGCCTGAAGCGCAGCCGGGTCCAAGGCACGTGTGCCCTTGATGTGCGCGTCGATGCGGCCCACCGCACCGCCAAGCACGACGAAATGGCTCTGCCGGAACTTGACCGAGCGATCCGCCGGCACTTGCGCCTGCGCCGTTCCGACAACGACCGCGCCGATCAGGGCAGCGCCCAACAATACCTTCTTCATGAGAATTTCTCCGGGTTAAAAGACTCAGGGAAAGATCGCGGCCCTCGCCATCCCCACAAGCTCCTGGGTGAGGGAATCGCCGAGACTGTTTATAACACTTGGGGCGCGGCCATATTCCATGCCGGTCCGTTTCGGCTGCCTTGGCGCGCCGCAGAAGCGCGGGCTACTCGAGGCGGTAGGAGACCAGCTCGATGGTTTCGCTGCGGGCAGCCTCCGCGCCGACGCGCGACTCGGACACTACACGCACCGGGCGCAGCACGTTGCGCGCGTACCAGTGGGTCTCGCTGACCGTCAAGGTGCGGGCCGCATCCCCGGGGTCGGTCGTCTCGATGCGCACCTCGATGCGCAGCGTCGTGAAGCGCCCGGCCGGCACCTGTATCTCCTCCCAGGCCACCGCGCGCCCCTCGCCACGCATTCGTCCGGTCTGCCCGGCGCCGAAATTGCTGACCTCGGAGTCGATGCCCCAGCGCTTTCCCGCGTACAGCGGAAACGAGTAATAGGCCAGGGGCGGCCGGTAGTCGTTGAAGCCACTGCCGATCAGTCCCCAGCTGCGGTCATAGACAGTGACCGTCGTGTCGGCCGAGTCGGAGACCTCGGTCAATAGCGAGATGCCCTGCACGACCCGGCGCGTGATGGTCTGCCGCAACGCGCGCGGGGCGCCATCGCCGGTACGCCGATAGACCCATTGGTCGCCTTCCTGCACGTCGGGACGGATGATGGGTCCGGTATCGGCGGCGAGTGGCCGTCCGGCGTCAGGCCGAGGTGCCTGCGGCTGCGCCAACACGAGACCATGCGGCAGCAAAAAACCCAAAGCCAGGAACGCACCCAGGATCGCGGCGCGCGCAGGAGTCATGCTGGTCTGACTCAGGCGCGCCGCGCCAGTTCGGCAGCCGCACCCACGTAGGTCGCCGGAGTCAGCGCCGCGAGTTCGGCCTTGGCGCCAGCAGGGATGGGCAACGCATCGATGAAAGCCGCCAGTACCTCGCGCGTGATGGCCTTGCCGCGGGTCAGCGCCTTGAGTTTCTCGTAGGGTTCATCCACGCCGTAGCGGCGCATGACAGTCTGCACCGCTTCTGCCAGGACTTCCCAGTTGCAATCCAGATCAAGAGCCAGGCGGGCGCGATCGACGGTCAGCTTGTTCATGCCTGCGGCCAGGGAATCGAGCGCCAGCAGCGCATGTCCGAATGCCACCCCGATGTTGCGCATTACCGTCGAATCCGTCAGGTCACGCTGCCAGCGCGACACCGGCAACTTGTCAGCCAGGTGGCGCAGGATTGCGGTCGCGAGTCCGAAGTTGCCCTCGGCGTTTTCGAAGTCGATCGGGTTGACCTTGTGCGGCATGGTCGAGGAACCGACCTCGCCGTCCTTCAGTTTCTGGCGAAAATACCCCAGCGAAATGTAGCCCCAGACATCGCGACACCAGTCCAGGCAGACAGTATTGGCGCGCGCCAGGGCATCGAACAGTTCGGCCAGGCAGTCGTGCGGCTCGATCTGGGTGGTGTGCGCATTGAAGCCGAGGCCCAGGCCTTCGACAACTGACCGCGCCAGCGCCTCCCAATCGAGGGCTGGATAGGCGACGCGATGCGCGTTGAAGTTGCCGGTGGCGCCGTTCATCTTGGCCGTCAACTCGACCCGCTCGAAGCTTGCGATCGCGCGCGCCAGTCGGGCCGCGACGTTGGCCGCTTCCTTGCCCAGGGTCGTCGGCGTGGCCGGCTGGCCATGGGTGCGCGCCAACATCGGCGTGTCGGCTTCGCCATGCGCCAGTGAGCGCACGGACGCGTGCACGCCTCGCATGCGCGGCAGCAACACCTGGCGCCGCGCGCGGCTGACCATGAGCCCCCAGGCCAGGTTGTTGATGTCCTCGGAGGTGCAGGCGAAATGGATGAAGTTGGTCGCCGCTGCAAAATCGGCAAACCCCGCCATGCGCTCGGCGATGAAGTACTCGACCGCCTTGACATCGTGGTTGGTGACCCGTTCAATCGCCTTGATGCGTGCCGCCGCCGCCGCGTCGAATCCGGTTACCAGCGCGGCGAGCGCATCGGCTACCGCGGGCGTGAACGCGGGCAACTCGGGCAACCCCGCGCACGACAGAGCGGCCAGCCAGGCGACCTCGACTTCGACGCGCGCGCGCATCAACGCGAACTCGGACAAGTGCTCGCGCAATGGGTCAAGGCGTGCCGCGTAGCGGCCGTCGAGCGGCGACAGGGAATCGAGTGGGGCAGGCATGGATCGATGCGGCGCAAGGCGTCGGCAACACGCATTCTATCGCCGCGCTCGGCGCAAAGGCGGTTGTTATAATCGCGCCCGCTGCGTTCCGCAGTCGCGTCCTTCCAGATGAAACTCATCGGCTCCAACAGCAGTCCGTTCGTGCGCAAGGTGCGCATCGTCATGGCCGAAAAGCGC
>JBJXGS010000047.1:0-19032 GCA_046160545.1 Burkholderiales bacterium | reverse complement strand
GATTTTCAGGCGTCTGCCATCAAGTCGCAGTACCAGGGGCGGTTGCTCCACCTCACGGCGGCCGCGGTGCATCAGTGCGGCCAGACGCAGGCAGGCCATCGACAGCCACAGCTCGCGCGGCGCGGCTGCGCGCGCGATCTTGGGAAGCTTGCCGGCGTGACCAAGGATCAGGAAGGCCAGACGCTTCTGCTCGTCGCGCGAGAATCCCGGCATGTCGGCATTGCCGATGACATAGGAGGAATGCTTGTGGTAGCCGTTATGGGCGATCGAGAAGCCGACCTCGGCCAAGCGCGCGGCCCAGTCGATCTCGCGCACTGTCTCCGCCAGCGGGTCGGCCTGGCTCCCGACGACCTGTCCGAATAGCGCGACGCCAAGGGTCGATACACGCGCCGACTGGACCTTGTCGCAGGCGTAGCGTGCCTCGAAGTCGATGACCGTCCCCTCCCGGCTGTCGGCGGGCGCCTGGTCCGGCGCCAGGCGATGCATCAGATCGACCAGCACGCCAAGGCGCAGGGCGTTGGGCGACACGGTCATGCGTTCGATGCCCAGTTCCTCGAAGATCGCGGTCATGATCGCCAGACCCCCGGGCAGGTTGAGCGCGCGCTCGGCCTTGAGCCCGGTGAATTCGAGGCGTTCGATCGCGCCCAGCGCGACGACGCGCTTGCGCAGCCAGCGCAGCCCGGCCGCCGTGATCGAGCCGTCCCCGCCATGGTTCTCCGCGAGAAGGCGCGCGATGGTGCGCGCGGTTCCGGAGGAGGCCGTGGCCGCGCTCCAGCCACTCGCGCGGACCGCGGCGGAGACGACCTGGATCTCGCGTCGTGCGGCTAGTTCGGCCTGCTTGAAGGTGTACTCGTCGATGTAGCCGCCGGGGAAGTGCGAGAGCGTGGAGTTGATCGAGCCGACATAGAGGCTCTCCATCAGGTCCGGCTCGTCGCCGGTGCCCACCGAGATCTCGGTTGAACCACCACCGATGTCGACGACCAGCAGGCGCTCGTCGCGCGCGTTGCCAGTCAGCCTGTCGGCGGCGGCGTGCGCGACCCCGCCAAAGATCATGCGTGCCTCCTCGCGTCCGGCGATGACCTCGATGGGGTACCCCAGGACCCGCTCTCCGGCGGCGATGAATCCCGGAGCGTTGCGCGCCACGCGCAGGGTATTGGTGCCGACCGCGCGCACGCGCACCTGCGGCAGGGCCGCCAGGCGCTGCGCGAAGCGGCCAAGGGCCTCGAGACCGCGACGCCAGGCCGCGTCGTCGAGCAGCTTGTCGGCGGTCAGTCCGGCTGCCAGGCGCACGGCGATGCGATGCGAGTCGATGACGACAATGCGGTTCCCGGCGATGCGCCCGAGTTCGAGGCGAAAGCTGTTCGATCCGATGTCGAGGGCGGCGAGAGTGAGGTTGGGTTCCAGTGCGCGCTCCTGGTGCGGGCTAGGGTATGCCCGCTCTCGGACGCACGCTAGAGGTGCAAGTTGACAGGGTGATGACAGGGCTGTGGCGCATCGGGTCGATGATGACACTTGACCCAGGTCAAGTCCGGCACCCTTGTAGTGCGTGCCAAGCATCGCCAAATGGCACGGAAGGGGTCAAGTCACTAAACTGTCATGAGAATCGAACATAGTGTGGCGGTGGACGTGAAACGTGAAAAGTCGAGGCCGCTGCCGCTCCTGAATCGGGAACTCGGCATCCTGGGTTTCAACGAGCGGGTTCTGGCGATGGCGGCCGACCCCAAGACGCCCCTGCTCGAGCGCCTGCGCTACGTCTGCATCGTTTCATCCAATCTGGACGAGTTCTTCGAGATCCGTTTTGCCGGCCTGGTCGAGCAGGCGCACTCGGACCCGACCCATCGCGAGGCCGACGGCATGCCGGTGGGCGAGGTGATCGCCGCGGTGCGCGCGCGCGCGCGCGCGCTGGTCGATCGCCAGTACGCGCTGCTGGGGGAGGCCATCCTGCCGGCGCTGGCCGCCAACGGCGTGACCTTCCTGTTCCAGCCCGAATGGACCGCCGAGCTCGACGCCTGGGGGCGCGAGTACTTTGAAGAGCAAGTCCTGCCGGTGCTGACCCCGATCGGGCTTGACCCGGCACATCCGTTTCCGCGCATCCTCAACAAGTCCCTGAACGTGGCAGTGGAGCTGGCCGGGCGCGACGCCTTCGGCCGCGATGCGCGGCTGGCGATCGTGCAGGCGCCGCGTGCCCTGCCGCGCATCATCGCGCTGCCGGCACAGCGTTTCGGGCCGCATGCCTACATCCTCCTGTCGACCCTCCTGATGCGCTTCGTGGGCGAACTCTTCCCCGGCATCGAGGTGCGCGCCAGCCATCCGTTCCGGGTCACGCGCAACAGCGACCTGTTCGTCGACGAAGAGGAGATGACCAACCTCAAGCAGGCGCTGCAGGGTGAGTTGCCGCAACGCCACTTCGGTGACGCCGTGCGCCTTGAAGTGAACAAGGATTGTCCGGCCGAAGTGGTCGACTATCTGTTGCGCCAGTTCCATTTGACTGAAGCCGACTTGTTCCGCGCCGACGGACCGGTCAACCTGGCGCGCCTGATGCAGCTGGCCGATGTGGTCGAACGGCCGGACCTGCGCTTTCCGGTGTTCCAGCCCAGCCGGGCCGCGCTCCTGGCCGATGCCGATGACGTCTTCGCGGTCGTCGCCGCCGGCGACATCCTGCTGCACCATCCATTCGAGTCCTTCGAGCCGGTTCTGGACTTTCTGCGCGCTGCCTGCGCCGACCCGGCCGTGGTCGCGATCAAGCAGACCATCTACCGCACCGGCGCCGAGTCCGAGCTCATGGAGCTTCTGATCGGCGCTGCCCGGAGCGGCAAGGAAGTCACGGTCGTGGTCGAACTCATGGCGCGGTTTGACGAAGAGACCAACATCAACTGGGCGGCGCGCCTGGAGGACGCCGGCGCGCACGTCGTCTACGGCGTGGTCGGTCACAAAACCCACGCCAAGATGCTGCTCGTGGTGCGCCGCGAAGGCGGGCGCCTCAAGCGCTACGTGCATCTGGGCACCGGCAACTACCACCCGCGCACGGCGCGCCTGTACACCGACTTCGGCCTGATCACCGCGCAGCCCGAACTGGCCGGCGAGGTCAGCGAGGTGTTTCGCCAGCTCACCGGCTTATCCAAGGCCGGGCGCCTGAAGCACCTGTGGCAGTCGCCGTTCACCATGCACGAGAACGTCATCGCGGCGATCCGCCGCGAGGCCCAGCATGCCAAGGGCGGTCGCGGGGCGCGCATCGTCGCCAAGATGAATGCACTCCTCGAACCGCAGGTGATCGCCGCCCTGTACGCGGCCAGCGAAGCCGGGGTGAAGATCGACCTCATCGTGCGCGGTCCCTGCGCGGTGGTGCCGGGCGAGGCGGGAGTTTCGAAGAACATCCGCGTGGTCTCCATGATCGGGCGCTTTCTCGAGCACAGTCGCATCTACTGGTTCGATAACGGCGGCGAGCCGCTGGTCTACCTCTCTTCGGCCGACTGGATGGATCGCAACCTGTTTCGTCGCGTCGAGACCGCCTTCCCTGTGCTTGATGCCAAGCTCGCGCGGCGGGTATTTGACGAAGGGCTGGCCCCGTACCTGCGGCGCGACGCTGGCGCCTGGGAACTCGACGCCTCCGGCGACTACGCGCACCGTCCCGGCGCGCCTGGCGCGCAGACGCGCCTCTTGGCTGATCTGTCGCGCCCGAGCCTGCCCGGTGTGGTGCGCTTAAAGGGCATGCGCCGCGCGATCGGCAAGAAGCGCGCGCGAAAGTAACGCAAACTTCATCGCAGCGTCACCTTGCTGCAATGCGGCGGGGTTGAAATGCAGGCATGACCAAGCCCCTTGCCTGATCGTTGCGACCCTCCGATCTGCCGGACGAATTCGCGAGGCACTACCGCACCCTGTGGATTTCCGATGTGCACCTGGGCACCGCCGGATGCAAGGCGGATTGCCTGCTCGATTTCCTGCGCACTCACGAATCCGACACCCTCTACCTGGTCGGCGATGTGATCGACGCCTGGCGCCTGCGCAAGTCCTGGTACTGGCCGCAGGCGCACAACGACGTGGTGCAGAAACTGCTGCGCCGCGTGCGCAAGGGCGCGCGCGTGATCTACGTGCCTGGCAACCACGACGAGCCGCTGCGCGACTATGTTGATCTCTCTTTCGGCGGCGTCGAAGTCGTTGATGAGGCCGTCCACATCACTGCCGACGGCAGGCGGCTCCTGGTCATCCACGGCGATCTGTTCGATGGCGTGATCCGCCATGCCAAATGGCTGGCACGCCTGGGCGACACGGCCTATACGCTGATCCTCCAGCTGAACCACTGGTTCAACCATGTGCGGGTACGGATGGGCTTTCCGTACTGGTCCTTGTCGCAGTACCTGAAGCACAAGGTCAAGAACGCGGTCAGCTACATCAGCGACTTCGAAAGCACGCTGGCTTTCGAGGCGCGCCGGCGCGGCTTCGACGGCGTGGTGTGCGGACACATCCACAAGGCAGAAATCAGGGACATCGACGGCATCCTGTACTGCAACGACGGCGACTGGGTCGAAAGCATGACCGCCCTGGGCGAGACCCATAGCGGCGAGCTGGTGCTGATCGACTGGAGTCACGCGGCGCGGCGCGCGAGCCTGGCTGTGCGCGATACGCAACAAGTGCGGGTGCCGGTCTGACCCTGGCCGTGGCGCCTGCCGTGGCATGGGCTTGCGCGCGCGCCCCAACGGATCTTTCACAGCGCAAGGAGGGTCGTCCCATGAAGATTCTCATCGTCACCGATGCAGCACCCCCGCAGGTCAACGGCGTGGTCATCACGCTGACCACCCTGGCGCGCGAACTCGGCGTGCTCGGGCACGACGTGCACTTCATCACCCCGGCGTCCTTTCGCACCGTGCCTTGCCCTACCTATCCGGAAATTCGCCTGGCGCTCCTGCCCGGAGCGGGGGTGGGGCGGGTGTTCAAGCACCTGCGGCCCGATGCAGTGCACATCGCCACTGAGGGGCCGCTGGGCATCGCCGCGCGGCGCCAGTGTGTGCGCCTGGGACTGCCGTTCACGACCTCGTACCACACGCGGTTTCCGGAGTACGTGCGCGCGCGCGCGCCGATTCCACGCGCCTTCACCTACGCCTGGCTGCGGCGCTTTCACCAACGCGCCGTGCGGGTGATGGTTCCTACCGCGTCGATCCGCAACGAACTTGCCGAGCGCGGCTTTGCCAACACCACGGTGTGGCCGCGCGGCGTCGACCTGGGGCGTTTCTCGCCCGACGGCGAGCGTGCCGACATCGGCCCGGGTGACGGGCCGGTGTTCGCCTATGTCGGCCGGGTCGCGGTCGAAAAAAACCTGCGCGCCTTTCTCGACCTGGATCTGCCCGGACGCAAGGTGGTCGTGGGCGGCGGGCCGCAGCTTGCCCAGTTGCGGCGCGAATACCCGCAGGTGACCTTTGCGGGTGCCAAGGACCACGCCGACCTGGCTGCCTGGTACCGCAGTGCCGACGTATTCGTGTTTCCCAGCCTCACCGACACCTTCGGTCTGGTGCTGCTCGAGGCACTGGCCTGCGGTGTCCCGGTGGCGGCCTTTCCGGTCGCGGGGCCGCTGGATGTGATCGGCAGTTCGGGCGCGGGCGCTCTTGATGGCGACCTGCGCGCCGCGGCCCTGCGCGCACTGCGGATTCCGCGCGACAAGACGCTACAACACGCGCGGCAATTCTCCTGGCCCGCGGTTGCGCGGCTCTTCCTGGGCAACCTGGCTCCGATCGCACGCTAAGCGTGCGCGCAGGGGCGTCGGCGCACCACGCCGGCGCATGCGGTGGCGGCGCGCGGGCACCGTCCCGGAGTGAATCGGGCGGCCAGCGGCCTGGCATGGCGCTTGCTGTGTTCCATCATGTATACATGATGGTGTTCCCGTGCCCTCCGATCCATCCGCTCTGCTGACACTGTCCGACTACCGCGCCTTGTATGCGGCGGGTGCGCAGCCGGCCGACGTGCTGGGCGCTCTGGCAGCGCGGCTTGCCGGGATGACCGGCGATCCGGCGTGGATCAGTCTGGCCGATCACGCGAGTGTGCGCGCTGCCACGCAGCAGTTGGCAGAGCGTCGCGCCGCGGGGGCCAGCCTGCCGCTCTACGGCGTGCCCTTCGCGGTCAAGGACAACATCGACGTGGCCGGCATGGAGACCACCGCGGGTTGCGCTGCCTTCGCCTATCGCCCGGTGCGACATGCCACGGTGGTCGAACGCCTGGTCGCGGCCGGGGCGGTGCCGCTCGGCAAGACCAACCTGGACCAGTTCGCCACCGGGCTGAATGGCACGCGCTCGCCCTATGGCGCGGTGCCCAACACGTTCGATGCGCGCTATATCAGCGGAGGTTCCTCGTCCGGCTCGGCGTCGGTGGTGGCGCGTGGGCTGGTGCCTTTTGCGCTGGGCACTGACACGGCGGGGTCGGGAAGGGTACCCGCCGGTTTCAACAACATCGTCGGCTTGAAGCCCACGCGCGGCATCATCTCCACGCACGGCGTCGTGCCGGCCTGCCGCAGCCTGGATTGCGTTTCGATTTTTGCGCTCGAGGTCGATGACGCGCAGTCGGTGCTTGATGTTTCCGCCGCTGTCGATCCTGCCGATGCCTACTCGCGCGCACGCGAACCGGGGACGGTCGCATTCCCCGCGCGGATGCGCGTCGGCGTGCCGCGGACCCTGGAATTTGTTGGCGATCGCGTGCAGGAAGCTGCGTTCGCCGCCGCGCTCGAGCGCCTGGCCCGCTGGCCTGCCGAAATCGTGCCGGTGGATTTCGCGCCCTTTGCCGAGGCAGCAGCCTTGCTCTACCAGGGACCCTGGGTGGCCGAACGCATGGCGGCGACCGAGGCGCTCATGCGCACAAACCCGGCGGCGCTGCACCCGGCGGTGCGTGAAGTCATCGCCCAGGCAGACCGCTACTCGGCCCTGGACGCGTTTCGCGGCGCCTATCGTCTGGAAGAGCTGCGCAGCCTGACCCGGCCCTTGTGGCAGAACATCGATTTCCTGCTGGTGCCGACCGCGCCCACCATCCACACCGCCGCGGCCATGCTGGCCGAACCAGTGGCGCGCAACAGCGAGCTGGGGGTGTACACCAATTTTGTCAATTTCCTCGACCTGGCCGCGCTCGCGTTGCCGGCGTCGCTGCGCGCGGACGGACTGCCTTTCGGCGTGACGGCGATCGCGCCGGCTTTCAGCGAGGCTGCGCTGGTCGAATTCGGCCGGCGCTGGCATGCGCAGTCACAGCTGCCGCTGGGAGCGACAGGCAGGCCCATGGCGGAGCGCGACGTGGCATCGCCGGCCCCGGCATGGCCGCCCGTGGCGGCAGGCTGGATGCGCCTGGCCGTGGTGGGTGCACATCTTTCGGGCATGCCGCTCAACGGACAACTGACCAGCCGCGGCGCCGTGTGTGTGGGTGAGGCGATGACGTCCGGCGACTACCGCCTGTATGCGCTTGCCGGAACGGTGCCGCCCAAGCCCGGCTTGAAGCGCGTGCCGGGAGGCGGCACGGCAATTGCATTGGAGGTGTGGGACATGCCCACCGTCACCTTCGCATCGTTCGTCGCCGAGATTCCCGCTCCGTTGGGCATCGGCACGCTCACCCTTGCCGACGGCAGCACGGTCAAGGGTTTCGTCTGCGAACCCTATGCGCTCGACGGCGCCCTCGACATATCCGATTTCGGCGGATGGCGCGCTTTTTGCGCCGCCCGCGCCTGATTTCACTTCACCCGGAGGTTCTCCATGCAACGCCGCCAGTTTCTCAAGTCCGCCACCTATAGCGCCGGCGCTGCCGGCCTGCCCGGCCTGTGGGTCGTCGAAGCGCGCGCGCAGGCACGCCCCAAGGACGTGCTGGTGGTGGCCAACGAGTTCGGCCCCAACTCGCTGGACATCCACACCGTCGGCGCCAACCGCCCCAGCTACGCGGTGTCCTGGATGTGCTACGACCGGCTCATGACCTACGGCAAGAAGAAGCTGCCTGACGGCCAGGTGATGTACGACTACACCAAGCTTGAGCCTGAACTGGCCGAATCCTGGGCCATTGCCAAGGACGGCAACTCGGTCACCTTCAAACTGCGCCGCGACGCCAAATTCCACGATGGCACGCCGGTCACGGCCAAGGATGTCAAGTGGTCCTTCGACCGCGCGGTGAGTGTCGGCGGTTTCCCGACGTTTCAGATGAAGGCCGGTTCCCTGGAGGACCCCAAACAGTTCGTGGTCGTCGATGATCACACCTTCCGGGTCGACTTCGTGCGTCGCGACAAGCTCGCGATGAACGACATGGCCGTGCCGGTGCCATCGATCTTCAACTCGGAACTGGTCAAGAAAAACGCCACCCGCGAGGACCCCTGGGGCCTCAACTGGACCAAGAACAATATCGCCGGCGGCGGCGCCTACAAGGTCGAGTCCTGGAAGCCGGGCCAGGAAATCATCTACATGCGCAACGAGGACTGGAAGTCCGGCCCCGCGCCCAAGATCCGGCGCGTCATCCAGCGCGACGTGCCCAACGCCGGCAACCGCCGTGCGCTCCTGGTCAAGGGCGACATCGACATGACTTACAGCCTGCCGCCCAAGGACTTCTCCGAGGTGGCCAAGGAGGGCGGCAACGTCAAGGTCAATTCGCTGCCCATCGAGAACTCGATCTGGTATCTGGGCATGCTCACCAGCCGGCCGCCGTTCAACAACGTCAAGGTGCGCCAGGCCATCGCCTACGCGGTGCCCTACGACAAGCTCTACGACTCGGCCATGTACGGGCGTGGCGCCAAGATGTACGGCGCCGCAGCCAACGACGTCAAGACCCCGGCATGGCCGCAGCCCACTGGCTACAAGACCGACCTGGCGCGTGCGCGTGCGCTCATGAAGGAGGCCGGCATGGAAGCCGGCTTCGAGACCACGCTGTCCTTCGACCTGGGCAATGGCACGATTTCGGAGCCCATGGCGATCCTGATCCAGGAAAGCCTGGGCCAGATCGGCATCAAGGCCACGATCAACAAGATTCCCGGGGCCAACTGGCGTGCGGCGCTGCTCAAGAAAGACATGCCGATGATCATCAACCGCTTCGGCGGCTGGCTCAACTTTGCCGAGTATTTCTTCTTCTGGTGCTACCACAGCCAGGACGCGGTCTTCAACACCATGAGCTACAAGAACCCGACGCTGGACAAGATGATCACCAACGCGCGTTTCGCCGAGAACAAGGCCATCTACGATGGTGAGATCAAGGCCATGCTCAAGCTGGCCTACGACGAGGTGCCGCGCATCCCGCTCTTTCAGCCGCTGCAGGACGTGGCGATGCAGAAGAACGTGCAGGGTTACCTGTACTGGTTCCACCTGGAGCCCGACTATCGGCAGATTTCCAAGCTTTGACAGCGCAAGGAAACGCAATGACCAGAGAAGAGATTGAGCGTTACGTGGACGCCGCCGGGGTTGCGTTGGGGCTTGCAATCACTCCTGAGCACAGGCCCGGGGTGATCGCGAATTTCGAGCGCCTCGACACGGTGGCGCGCGTGGTCAATGATTTCGTGCTCGAGCCTGAGGACGAGCCCGGCCCGGTGTGGCGCCTGTGAGCTCGCTGGCGTCCCTGTCGGCATTGCAGGCTGCCGCAGCGGTCGCCGACGGCAGCACGACCGCGGTCGCGCTTGCCGAGGCGGCAATCGAGGCGGTCAAGATTCGCGACCCGCAGATCAACGCTTTCACCTGCGTGACTGCGGAGCGCGCGCTCGCCGAGGCTGCGGCTATCGATGCGCAACGGCGCGTCGGCGCGCGCCTGCCGCCGCTGGCCGGCGTCCCCTACGCGGTCAAGAACCTCTTCGACATCGAAGGCGTGGTCACCCTCGCAGGTTCGAAGATCAATTGCGACCGACCGCCCGCGCGCCGCGACAGCGCCATGGTCGAGCGCATGCGCGCGGCCGGTGCGGTGCTGGTCGGCGCACTCAACATGGACGAGTACGCGTTCGGCTTCACCACCGAGAACAGCCATTACGGCGCGACCCGCAACCCGCACGACACCTCGCGCATTGCCGGCGGCTCGTCGGGCGGGTCGGCGGCCGCGGTGGCCGCGCGCATGGTGCCGGTGACTCTGGGCACCGATACCAACGGCTCGATCCGCGTGCCGGCGTCGTTGAACGGAATCTTCGGCCTCAAGCCCACCTACGGCCGCTTGTCGCGGCGCGGCGCCTATCTGTTTGTTGCCAGCCTCGACCACGTGGGGCCCTTTGCCCGCGACGTGCGCGACCTGGCGGCGGTCTACGACGCCCTGCAGGGGCCTGATGCGCTGGACGCCCATCAGGCGCCGGTCGGCATTGAACCAGCCGCGCCGGCCTTGAGCCGTGGCCGCGCGGGCCTGCGCGTCGGCGTGGCCGCCGGTTATTTCGAGGAAAACGCCACGGCCCATGCGCGCGAGGCGCTGGCCGTGGTGGCCGACGCCCTCAAAGCCGGCACGCGCATCGACCTGCCTGAGGTCGCCCGCGCGCGCGCGGCCGCATTCGTCATCACCGCCGCCGAAGGCAGCCAGCTGCACCTGTCCGACCTCTGCCTAAGGGCGTCGGACTTCGACCCCTTGATCCGTGACCGCTTTCTCGCCAACGCGTTGACCCCGGCCGCGTGGCTGCTGCAGGCGCAGCGCTTTCGGCGCTGGTTCCTGAAGAGCACCCTGGCGGCGCTGGAAGGCGTGGACCTGTTGCTTGCGGCAGCGACGCCGCTGGCGGCCACGCCGATCGGCGACGAGACTTTCGAGATCAATGGCACGCGCGTGCCGGCGCGGCCCTCGATGGGCCTTTTGACCCAGCCGCTCTCGTTTCTGGGCTTGCCCATCGTGACCGTGCCGGTGTGCCTGCCGGGCAGGTTGCCGATCGGCGTGCAGATCATCGCCAAGCCCTGGCGCGAGGCCGAAGCGCTACGAGCCGCCGCCTGGCTCGAAGACAATCGCGTGGTCGTGGCAGCGCCGCCACCGGTGCCCGGCGCACCGCACTAAAGAGGAGATGCATGCCATGCAGGAGATCAACCTTCCCGATGTACTGGCCGAAGTCAATGCCGCCTTCATGCGCTACGAGGCGGCACTCAACGCCAACGATGTCGCGGTGCTCGACGAACTGTTCTGGAAATCGCCCCTGACGATTCGCTACGGCATCGCCGAGAACCTGTACGGCCACGACGAGATCGCGGCGTTTCGCTCGGGCCGCTCGCCGGCCGGCTTGACGCGCACCATCTCGCGCACCGTGATCACCACCTACGGGCGCGACCTGGCCACCGCCAACACGCTCTTTAGCCGGGAGAGTGCGGCTGGCAAGGTCGGGCGCCAGAGCCAGACCTGGATGCGTACCGCGGACGGGTGGCGCGTGGTTTCGGCGCATGTCAGCCTGATTCCGGCCTGAACTTTCTGACCATGGCACGCGTCATCCTGCTGCGCCTGATCGGCGCGCTGCCCAACCTGATCGGCGTGGTCGTGGTGACCTTCCTGCTGACGCGCGCGCTCCCCGGCGACCCCGCTGCGTTTTTCGCCGGCGCTGCGGCAACTCCCGAGGCGGTCGAGGAGGTGCGCAAGAAGCTCGGTCTGGACCAGCCGCTCCTGGCGCAATTCATGCGCTACCTGGGCGAGCTTGCGCGCGGTGACCTGGGACAGTCACTTTCCACCGGGCAGTCGGTCGCCACCGAATTGGTACAGCGCCTGCCGGCCTCGCTGGAATTGACGCTTACCGCGCTGGTGTTCGCAGTGGCTGTGGCGCTGCCATTGGGGGTGATGGCCGCGACCCGCCCGGGCTCCTGGATCGACCAGACCTGTCGCCTGGTGACCACCGCCGGGGTTTCGCTGCCCACCTTTTTCACCGGCTTGCTGCTGGCATACGTGTTCTATTTCCTGCTCGGCATCGCGCCCGCGCCACTCGGGCGCCTGGACCCGGTCTTCTCGCCGCCCAAGGCACTGACCGGCATGTACCTGATCGACAGCCTTCTCACCGGCGAATGGGATGTGTTCCTGGCCAGCCTGCGCCAGATCGCGCTGCCGGCCATCACGATGGGGCTCTTCGTGCTGGCGCCGCTGGCGCGCATGACGCGGGCCTCGATGCTGGGCGTCCTTTCTTCCGACTTCATCCGCACCGCGCGCGCCGCCGGGCTGGCGCCATCGACGGTGCTCATCACCTATGCGTTTCGCAACGCGCTGCTGCCGGTGGTGACCACGCTGGGCATGGTGTTCTCGTTCCTGCTCGGCTCGAATGTGCTGGTCGAGAAAGTCTTCGCCTGGCCCGGCATCGGCTCCTATGCGATCGAGTCGCTGACCGCGTCCGACTACGCGCCCATCCAGGGTTTTGTACTGACCATGGGCGTGCTTTATGTGCTGCTCAACCTGGCCATTGACCTTCTCTACGGGCTGATCGATCCGCGCGTGGGCATCGAGGCTTGAGATCATGAACACTGCTTCCCTCGCGCATGTGCGCTACGTGCTGGCGGAGAACCCGGTCACCCTGGGTGCCTTTGTGCTCTTCTCGGCCTTCGTCTTCGTCGCGCTCTTCGGCGGGTGGCTGGCGCCATACGACCCGCTGGCCACCAACACCGCAGTCGCGCTCAACCCGCCGTCGGCGGCGCACTGGTTCGGTACCGACGCGCTCGGGCGCGACATACTGTCGCGCATCCTCGTGGCAACGCGGCTGGACTTCGGCATCGCCATCTCGGCGGTGGCACTGTCGTTCGTGGTCGGCATCGCACTGGGCCTGGCGGCCGGTTACTTCGGCGGCTGGTGGGACCGCATCGTGGTGCGGCTGGCGGACACCATCATGGCGTTTCCGCTGTTCGTGCTGGCCATGGGCATCGTCGCGGCGCTCGGCAACACGGTTGCCAACATCGTCTATGCCACCGCGATCATCAATCTGCCCTTCTACATACGGGTCGCGCGAGCCGAGGCCAATGTGCGCCGCGACGCCGGCTTCATCGAGGCCGCGCGCCTGGCCGGCAACAGCGAGTGGCGCATCCTTTCGCACCACATCTTTCCCAATATCCTGCCGCCGGTGATGGTGCAGGTCTCGCTCAACATGGGCTGGGCCATCCTGAACGCAGCCGGCCTGTCGTTCATCGGCCTGGGAGTGCGTCCGCCGACCCCGGAGTGGGGCATCATGGTCGCCGAAGGTGCGACCTACATCGTCTCCGGCGAGTGGTGGGTGGCCCTCTTTCCAGGGCTCACGCTGATGCTGGCGGTTTTTTGCTTCAACCTCCTGGGCGATGGGCTGCGCGACATCATCGACCCGCGGCGGCGCACCTGATGAACCAGGTTCCGCTTCTGGATGTGCGCGGCTTCGGCCTGGAATTTCGCACACGCTCGGGCGTGGTGCATGCCCTGGAGAACGTCAATCTGTCGATTCGCAAGGGCGAGACAGTAGGCCTGGTGGGCGAATCGGGTTCGGGCAAGTCTGTGTTGTCCTACGCGATGCTGGGCATCTCGGATCGCGCTGCCCGGGTAACCGGGGGCAGCGCGGTATTCGGCGGGCTGGACATGCTGCATGCCGGGGAGGGCGCGCTGGCGGAAATTCGCGGTCGCGAGATCTCGATGATCTTCCAGAACCCGCGCACGGCCTTGAATCCGATTCGCCGGGTCGGCGCGCAGATCGAGGATGTGCTGGCACGTCACGCGACGGTGCGCCAGGTCGATCGACGGGCGCGCGCCATCGAGGCGTTGCGCCAGGTCAATATTCCCGACCCCGAGCGGCGCTACGCGGCCTATCCTTTCGAACTCTCCGGCGGGATGTGCCAGCGCGTGGTCATTGCCCTGGCGCTGGCCTGCCGGCCTGCGCTCCTGATTGCTGACGAGCCGACCACGGGTTTGGACGTGACCACGCAGGCCGGCATCATGGACCTGATCCGCGAGCGCGCGGCCGAGACCGGCATGGCGACACTATTCATCACTCACGACCTGGCGCTGGCGGCGGATCATTGCGATCGCATCGCGGTCATGCACGCCGGGCATGTGGTCGAAGAAGGACCGACGGCGGCTCTCTTCGCCGCCCCGCGTCACCCCTACACGGCGCAGTTGATCCGCGCCACCCCGGCAGCGGAAATCGAACTTGATGCGCTGGCGGCGATTCCCGGCAATCTGCCGGATCTGCGGCGCAGCGACCTGCCGGCATGTCGTTTTCGCACGCGCTGCGAACGTGCCACCGCCACCTGCGACGCGCCGCTTCCGCCGGTGGGCGCCGGCAAGGGCCAGACCGTGGCCTGCCATCACCCGCTGCGGGATGCAGACGCCGGTGAGGGAACGGCGATGCCGGCGACGATGGCATCGGCATGAACGCGGCCTTGATCGAAGCAGTGGGCCTTTGCAAGCGCTACCCGGTCGCCAGTGCCGGGCGCCGCGGCGCGCTGCTGCATGCGGTTGACCGCGTCGACCTGGCCATTGGTCGCGGTGAGTCCGTCGGCCTGGTCGGCGAGTCGGGCTGTGGCAAGTCCACGCTGGTGCGCCTGATCGCGCGCCTGATCGATCCCAGCGAGGGTGCGCTGGTCTTTGGCGAGCGTGACATCGGCGCGATCCCGGCACGCGAATTCGCCTTGCGGCCCGAGCGTTCGCGCATCCAGATGGTCTTCCAGGACCCGACCGATAGCTTGAATCCGCGCTACACCGCGGCTGACACGATAGGCGAATCCTTTGATCGCCTGGTGCGCGGCGATCGCGCCCCCGGTGACACCGCGCGCGCAGTCGCTGAACTGGCTGACGCCGTCGGGCTTGCGCCAGAGCTGCTGGCGCGCTTTCCACACCAGCTCTCCGGCGGTCAGAAGGCGCGCGTCGGCATCGCACGCGCGCTGGCGGCCGACCCGGAACTGCTGATCCTGGATGAACCGACTTCGGCGCTGGATGTGTCGGTGCAGGCGGTGATCCTGAAGCTCCTGGATCGCCTGCGCCGCGAGCGCGGCCTGGCCTATCTGTTCGTTTCGCACGACCTGAACGTGGTGCGACTTTTGTGCGATCGTGTGGTGGTCATGTATCTTGGCAGGGTGATCGAGTCCGGGCCTGCCGAAGAGGTCTTCAACGCGCCGCGCCACCCCTATACCCGTGCGCTGGTGTCAGCCATTCCGCGTGGGCCGGGTCGCCCTGCGGCCGACCGCATCCGCCTTTGCGGGGAAGTGGCAAGCCCGATCGACCCATCACCGACGGTATGCCGCTTCGCCAGTCGATGCGCGCAGGCGTTTGCGCGTTGCCACAGCGAATTGCCCGAGTTGCGCGATGCCGGCACGGGCCGGCGCGTCGCCTGTCACCTTCAATGAGAGCCACAGCCCGCCTGAGGAGCGTCGATGCGGCGGCCGACCGCGCGGGACTCGCCGCGCGGGTCTATGCCGAACTCAAGCGCGAGATCGCCGATTTCAAGCTCCTGCCGGGCGACCGCTTTACCGAGAGTGAAGTCGCTGACCGTATGCAAGTCAGCAGGACACCGGTGCGCGAGGCGCTTTATCGGCTGGAGTCCGAGGGGGTACTGGAGGTCATGTTTCGCAGCGGCTGGCGGTTGCGGCCGTTTGACTTCAAGCGATTCGAGGATCTCTATGACTTGCGCGTGGTGCTCGAACTGTCAGCAGTGCGCCGCCTGTGCGAGCGACCCGAGATTGCCGGACTCGATGCGCTAAAGCAGGTTTGGCTGGTGCCGGTGGCCGAGCGCATGAGCGAAGGCCGCGCGGTGGCCGCGGCCGACGAGGACTTTCATGGCGCGCTGGTTGTGGCCGCTGGCAACGCCGAGATGGCGCGTGTGCACCACGACGTGACCGAGCGTATCCGCATCATCCGCCGGCTCGACTTCACGCAGGGCGCACGCATCGATGCGACCTATGCCGAGCACGCCAAGATCCTGCGTGCGATCATGCAGCGCAAGGTCGATGCCGCGCAGTTGCTGCTGCGTTCTCACATCGAGGCGAGCAAGGCCGAAGTACGCAAGATCACCCTGCACATGCTGCACGCTGCGTCTACTCAGGCGCGCTGAGTGAAAGGGTGCCTGGTCGGCACGCAGGCAATGACAAGCGCATAATTAGCGGTTGATTCGTATTCGTCCCGGCCAAGCCGGGTTGAAGCTTGCTGAGTCAACTGTCGATCCGCACCCGGATACTGCTTGCGGTGGGCGTTGCCGCCCTGCCGCTGGCGATGATCGTCGTCTCGGAGGCATGGCGTGCGCGCCTGGTCGCCGAAGCCGAGATCCTCGAGCGAGCCGGCCATCGGGCCGGCCAGGTCGCCGCGCGCATCGACGATCGCATCGTCAAGGTCGACGCGATGCTGACCACTTTGTCGCGTTCGCTCTCGACACGGCGTGCCGACCCCGACCAGGCGCGTGCGCTGCTCCTGTCGTTGATCGCCGAGTTGCCGGCAGCCTTCGAGGGGCTGCGTATCAGCGGCCCCGACGGCATGCCGATCGCGCATACCAACGGCGCGCGCGGATCGATCGCCGACCGGCGTTTTTTTCGCGCTGCCTTAGCCGGTACCGGGCTGGCATTCGGCGAGCCTACCCGTGTCTTCGGCAGCGACGATTGGTCGCTCGGCCTGGCGCGACGCATCGTTGGCGAGGGCGGCGATGCCGTTGGAGTGGTGTCGCTGTCCACGCGCCTGTCGGGGCTGCAGGAATTGCTCGATGACACCGGCTTGCCCTCGGGCGCGGTGATCAGCCTCCTGGACGAGCGCGGGGTGGTGCTGGCGCACACGCGTGAATTCGCGACCTGGGTGGGACGCAAGCTCGATGACGCCAGCGCCGACCAGGATCCACGCGGACGTGCGGAGGTTGCTGTGCGCACCGCGCGCGACGGCGCGGAGTGGCTGGCCGCGCATGCCTCCATGTCTGCCGCGCCCTGGCATGTGCACATCAACATCCCGGCGCGCGGGGCCTTTGCGCAAATCCATGCGGACTTCATGCGCTCACTGGTGTGGCTGGCTCTCGCGCTCCTGCTAGCCACTCTGATCGCGTGGCATATTGGTACCGACATGGCGCGTCCGCTTGGCAGGCTCGCCGGCGACCTCGCGCATTTCGGCGGCGACTCGACCCATCGGTCGATGCTCAAGCAAGGAGGCGAGATCGGCGCGGCCGTGGCCGCCTTCAATTCCATGGCCGAGGCCACGGCACGTCGCGAGACTGACCTGCGTGAAGGCGCGGCCAAGTTTCGCGCCATGGTCGAGGCATCGCCGGTGGGTATCTTTCTGGCGCAGTCTGACGGGCAGACGATCTATTGCAACCCGGCCTACCTGCGCATTCTCGGCTTGTCGGCCGACGAAGCGCTCGGCCTGGGCTGGATCAAGGCGATCCACCCCGAGGATCGCGACCTGGTCGCTGCCGAATGGCACAAGGCCGCCGGCGCCGGCATACCGTACCGCGGCCAGGGCCGCTACCTGCACGCCGGTGGACGCATCGTCTGGTGGCAGGTGCGCAGCGCCGAGCTGCGCGTGGCTGCGCAGGTGGTTGGCATGGTCGGCATCGCGGAGGACATCACCGAAGTTCGCGAAGCACAGTCGGCCCTGCATGACAGCGAGCGTCGCTATCGTTCGATGTTCGCCTCCAACCCGCAGCCAATGTGGGTGTACGACGTCGAAACCTTGCGTTTCCTGGATGTCAACGATGCCGCTGTCGCCCATTATGGCTACAGCCGCGACGAATTCCGCGCCATGACCGTGCAGGACATCCGCCTTGATGAGGATCGCACGCGCCTGGATCGACTCGGCGGGCAGCGCGCCGGCGCCGCCCTGGGGCAAGGCACGCGGCGCCACCGGCGCAAGAACGGCCGCACCATCGAGGTTGAACTGACGTCCCACGACCTCATGTTCAATGGCCGGCGCGCGATTCACGTCCTGGCCAACGACGTCTCCGAACGCTCGCGTGTCGAGCGCGAGATCAAGCAGATCAACGTCGAACTCGAAGAGCGGGTCGCTGCACGCACCGTCGAACTGACCGCGGCCAACAACGAGCTGGAGGCCTTCACCTATTCGGTGGCGCACGACCTGCGCGCGCCGCTCAGAGGCATCGACGGGTTTTCCGCGCTTCTGGTCGAGAACAACGCCAACCTGGATCGCGACGCCGCCACCTACGCCGCGCGCATCCGCTCGGCGAGCCAGCGCATGGGCTCGATGATTTCCGACCTGCTCAATTTGTCGCGCGTGTCGCGGCGCGACCTGTACAAGCTGTCTGTGGACCTGTCGGTGATGGTGCACGAAATCCGCGAGGAACTGGCGCGCAGCGCGCCGGGACGCGCGGTCGACTGGCACGTTCAGCCCGGCCTGCGCGCGCTGGGTGACCCGGGGCTCCTGCGCCTGGTGCTGGACAACCTGATTGGCAATGCCTGGAAGTACAGCCGCGATGCGCAGGAGTGCCGCATCGAATTCGGCCGGGCGAACGGACCCGATGGCAAGCCCGAATTCTTCGTGCGCGATAACGGTGTCGGCTTCGACATGCAGTATGCCGGCAAGCTGTTCTCGGTGTTCCAGCGCCTGCATTCGGCCGAGAAGTACGAAGGGACCGGCATCGGCCTGGCTACCGTCAAGCGCATCATTTCCCGCCACGGCGGCACGGTGCGCGGCGAAGCCACGGCCGGCCACGGCGCGACCTTCTATTTCACATTGCCGGATTGAGCCCGTGCTGCTCGGAACGTGATGCGCCGGCCTAGCGGCGCCGCGCCACGCCGGGCTCGAGCAAACCGCGATTGCACAGATCCGCCAGCCAGAGTTCGAGGTCTTCGGAGGGCATGTCCATCTCGGCCTTGAGGTCCGAGAAGATGCGCGACTCGTCGCATAGCGCCATGAGCTTCAGGGTGCGCGGGGTGGCGCCTTCCTTGCGCTTGACCATCTCGTCGCCCTTGGCGGTGCGCACGTAACAGCGCTCGGCACGGAAGCGGTGGGTCTTGAATGAGAGGTCGGGTTCGGCCATGGCGGCGGATCAAAAAACCCTGCTGTACGATCCAGCAGGTGCACGGGGGCGAAAACCGGATTCTACGTCAGCCTAGAACCTGTAGAAAAGTGCGAAGTGCAGTTTTGCGTCGCCGCGCCGCGAGCCCGGTATCGTCGGTGTGGATGCGGTGCCGTTGAACACGTAGGCCAGGTCGGCCGACACGTCAAGCTTGCCGAAAA
>JBJXGS010000046.1:0-7156 GCA_046160545.1 Burkholderiales bacterium | reverse complement strand
TGGGCCAGGGCCTGGGCAAGATCATCACTGCGCTGGTGACGGTGCAATGGGCCTACTACGCGCGCACCGTGCGCGGCGCGGCGCTGGTCGAGCGCCGCCGCGAGTACATCGAGGCGGCGCAGGTGCTAGGCCTGCCGCCGGCGCGCATCGTCTTCGGCCACCTGCTGCCCAACTGCATGCCGCCGCTGATCGTCATCGCCACGGTGCAAGTGGCCGCCGCGATCACGCTGGAAGCGACCTTATCCTTCCTCGGACTGGGGCTGCCGATCACCGAGCCGTCGCTGGGCCTCCTGATCGCCAACGGCTTCAATTACATGCTCTCGGGCAAGTACTGGATCAGCTTTTTCCCCGGCGTCGCGCTGGTGCTCCTGATCGTCAGCATCAACCTGGTCGGCGACCACCTGCGCGACGTGCTCAACCCAAGGCTGAAGAGATGAGCGCGGCCCTGGTGGTGGAGAACCTGTCGACGCACTTTTTCACCAAGGCCGGCGTCGTCAAGGCGGTCAACGAAGTCTCTTTCACCGTGCCCAAGGGCGGCATCGTCGGCTTGGTCGGCGAGTCCGGATCCGGCAAGTCCATGACCGGCTATTCGATCATGGGCTTGATCGATGCGCCCGGTCGCGTGGTCGGCGGGCGCATCGTCCTGGGCGGCACCGACCTCTCGACCCTGGACGCGGAGGGCATGCGCAGCCTGCGCGGCAGGCGCGTGGCGATGATCTTCCAGGACCCGATGATGACCCTGAACCCGGTCCTGCGCATCGATACGCAGATGATCGAGGCCATCGTAGCCCACGAAGATGTCTCGCGCGCCGCCGCGTTCGAGCGCGCGCGCGAGGCACTGGCCAAGGTTGGTATCGCCTCTCCCGACGAGCGCCTGTTGTCGTATCCGCACCAGTTCTCCGGTGGCATGCGCCAGCGCGTCGCCATCGCCACGGCGCTCCTGAACCGTCCCGAACTCATCATCGCCGACGAGCCGACCACGGCGCTGGACGTGACCATCCAGGGGCAGATCCTGTTTGAGATGCAGAAGCTGGCGCGCGATTCGGGGACCGCGCTGATCTGGATCACCCACGACCTGTCGGTCATCGCCGGGCTGGCCGACCGCGTCTGCGTCATGTACGCCGGGCGCGTGGTCGAGGACGGCACGGTCGATGAGGTGCTGGACCGGCCGCGCCACCCTTATACACGTGGCCTGATCGGCTCGGTCCCCGCGGTCAATCCGCGCGGCCGGCCGCTGACGCAGATTCCCGGCATGACCCCGTCGCTGCTCTCGATCCCGCCGGGCTGCGCGTTTCGCGAACGCTGCGCGCGTGCCGACGGCGCCTGCGCCACTGAACCCGCGATGCTGCCGGCCGGCTCCGCCCCTGCCGCCGCGGGTGACCACACGGCGCGCTGCCACCACCCTCACGAAGAGCCCATGGTGTTCGCCCAATGACGCCTCTCATCGAATTGAAGGGTGTCTCGAAGCGCTTCGTCAAGCCGCTGGACATGGCCGCGCGCATCGGCAACCTGTTCGGTGCCGGCGTTACCGAAGAAGTGGTACACGCGGTGGACCGCGTCGATCTGGCGATCGCGCCCGGCGAGGTCGTGGGCCTGGTCGGCGAATCGGGCTGCGGCAAGTCGACCCTCGGACGCATCGCGGTGGGCCTGCACTCCCCTACCGAAGGGACACGCCTTTGGCGCGGCGCGCCGCTGAGCGGGCGTGACAGCGCCGCCGGGCGCGCCACGCAGATCAAGATCCAGATGATCTTCCAGGACCCGTACGCGTCGCTCAATCCGCGCATGCGGGTAGCGCAGATCGTCGGCGAGGCTCCGGTGGTGCACGGCCTGGTGTCGGCCGGACAGCGCGATGCCTATGTGGCCGAGCTCCTGGCCAAGGTTGGCCTGGACGGCGCGATGGCACGGCGCTTTGCGCACCAGTTCTCCGGCGGACAGCGGGCGCGCATCGGCATCGCGCGCGCACTGGCGGTCAAGCCCGAATTCATCGTCTGCGACGAGGCGGTCGCCGCCCTCGATGTGTCCATCCAGGCCCAGGTGCTCAACCTGTTCATGGCGTTGCGCGGCGAGTTCAACCTGACCTACCTCTTCATCAGCCACGACCTGGGGGTGGTGCGCCACCTCTCGGACCGCGTGGTCATCATGTACCTGGGTCGCGTGGTCGAGTCGGCGCCGACCACCGCGGTGTACGAGGAACCCAACCATCCCTACACGCGCGCCCTGCTCTCGGAAGTTCCCTCGCTCAAGCGGCGCAAGCGCGAGTACGCACCGGTTTCCGGGGAAATTCCATCGCCGCTGGCACCGCCGCCTGGTTGCCACTTCCATCCGCGCTGCCCGCATGCCGGACCGCGCTGCCAGCGCGAGGCACCGCTGTTGCGTGAGATCGCACCGGCACGCCTGTCCGCCTGCCACCTGAACGACGGAGGCACCGCATGAAGAACGAGACGATTCCCGCTGTCCACCCCGCATCCCTGGCCCTGATCGAACGACTGATCAGCTTCGATACCACCAGCCGCGAATCCAATCTGGGGCTCATCGAATGGGTGCGCGATCACCTGCGCTCGCTGGGCGTCGAATCGACACTGGTCTACGACGCGACCGCGCGCAAGGCCAACCTGTTCGCCACGATCCGCGGGGCGCGCGATCCGGGTGACGTGCCCGGGCTGGTGCTTTCGGGTCACACCGATGTCGTGCCGGTCGACGGCCAGGCCTGGAGCACGGACCCGTTCAAGGCCACCGTGGCCGGCGGCCGCCTGTACGGGCGCGGCGCCTGCGACATGAAGGGTTTCATCGGCATGGCTCTGGCGCTGGCGCCGCGCCTCATCAAGGCTGATCTGCGCATGCCGATCTCATTCGCGCTGTCCTACGACGAGGAGATCGGCTGCATCGGCGTGCGTGGGCTCATCGAGCAGTTGCAGCGCGATCGGTTTCGCACCGCCGGGGTGATCGTCGGCGAGCCAACCTCGATGCAGGTCATCGTCGCCCACAAGGGCAAGCGCTCCTACCGCTGCCGCGTGCACGGCCGCGAGGCACACTCTGCGCTGACGCCGCTGGGTGTCAACGCGATCGAATACGCGGCGCGCCTGATCACACAGATCCGCCACCTGGCCGACCGCATGGGCCAGACCGAGACGCGCGACCACGGCTTCGATGTACCCTTTACGACGCTTTCGACCGGCACCATCCGCGGCGGCACCGCCGGCAACATCGTGCCGCGCGAGTGTGTCTTCGAATGGGAGTTCCGCTACCTGCCAGGCGTCGACCCGGACGCGATCGAACGCGAGGTCAAGGGCTATGCAGAGGCCCTGGAGCCGGAAATGAAGAAGGTAGCGCCGGAAGCCGGCATCGAGATGACCACCACCTCCGAAGCGCCCGGATCGTATCTGGGCGACACCCACGCTGTGACGCAACTTGCCATGGCGCTGGCGCGCAACCCGCAGACAGCCAAGGTGGCCTACGCGACCGAGGCCGGGCTATTCGAGAAAGCCGGCTTTCCGGCCATCATTTGCGGCCCCGGCTCGATCAATCAGGCGCACCGGCCCGATGAATACTGCGACCTGGAACAACTCGCGCAATGCGAGCTGTTTATGGATCGCCTGCTGGAGCGCGCCTGCGCGGATGCCTGAACGCCCTGGGGCGCTCCGGAATGCGCTATATCGTCCGCGCGTTGGCAGCCCAGCGGTCGCTGCCCGGCCCGGCTTCGAGTACGGAGGACAGCATCAACAGCTCGCTCATGACTTCCATAGGAAAGCCGGCGCGGCCGCCGCGCTCGTCGACGATGAGCTTCTTCAGGTACTCGACCGACTCAGGGGAGCGCCAGGTCATCGCAATGCGGGCCAGGATCTTGGGGTAGAGCTCCTCCATACCGCAGCGCACGTCCAGCTTCTCGGCCGGCGCGCGGGCCGACGCTGCATCGATCAGGCTCTCGTCGATCTGGATGACCGGCGCGTCGCTGCCACGGCCGCTCACGAACGCGGATTCCTGGGCAGCTGCTTCTGCCAGGCGTGCGTCAAGCTGCTCGAACGCCGCGGTGATCCCGAGCCGGTCCAACGACACACGCGTCTCGGCACGATCGAGCGGCGTCTGCGGGGAAGCCGCCACTGAACGCGTGATCGCAGGCGGTGCGGCCGGGGCGCGAACCGGCATGGCCGGCCGTGCTTGCTGCGCGGCCTGGTTTGCCGGCGCCGGAACGGCACCGATACGGGTTGCCAGATTGGCAAGCGCGCGTTCCAGTTGGGTCACGCGCGCTTCCAGGCGCGCAATTCGGTCCCGCGCTTCGCGGTCTTGTCCGATGTCCAGTTCCATCATCACATCTCTCCGTCGGTTGCGCCTGCTCGCGCGGGCTGTTCTTGATAGGGAGACTAACGCGCGAGATCGCGTTCCGCCACGGCGCAATCGTCAACGATGCTGGGGCAATCGTTAAGGCTGGTTAAGCGTGCGCGATTCGCGTGCTATTGGTCACACTTACGGAGCGCGGCCTCGCGCGCAGGGTGCGCGCGACCAAAACCACCGGGCCCAGGCTGGCCAGCACGATGGCCAGGCACGGCCACGCCGCCTCGCCGAGGCGCTCGTCCTTGGCCAGGGTGTAGGCATAGGTGGCCAAGGTGTCGAAGTTGAATGGGCGCACCGCAAGCGTAGCCGGCAATTCCTTGATCGCGTCGACGAAAACCAGCAGCGCGGCGATGAAAAGACTGCGCGCGATCAACGGCGCATGCACACGCAGCAGGGTCGCCCCGGGACCAAGCCCCATGCCGCGCGCGGCATCGTCCATCGAAGTCGTCACGCGGGCCAGTCCGGCGTCGACATTGTTGAGCGCTACCGCCAGAAAACGCACCACGCAGGCGAACACCAGCGCGGCAACGCTGCCGGTCAAAAGGAGGCCGGTGCGTATGCCGAGGTGCTTGTGCAGCATCGCATCCAGGGCGTTGTCGAAAGCCGCCAGCGGCACCAGCACACCCACGGCAATGACCGCTCCGGGCACCGCATAGCCAAACGAGGCGATGCGCGCAACCACGCCCATGCGCGGGGTGCCACGTGCGCTGTAGGCGATAGTCAGCGCGGCACCGACCGCGCACAGCGCCGCCAGCAGGCCAACCTGGATGCTGTTACCTGCAAAGACCGCAAAGCGCGCCCATTCGACCGTTTCCGTTTCCAGCCACGCCAAGCGCAGAAGTATGCCCACCGGCACGAAGAATCCCAGCAGTGCGGGCAGAAACGCGGCAAGCGCCGCCGCGACGCCGCGCGCTCCGGTGAATCGAAACAGGGCCCGCGATGCCGGCGCGCCGCCCGGCGCGAAGCGGGCGCGCCCGCGCGTCGCGCGCTCAAGGCTTACCAGCATCAGGGTTGCCAGAAGCAGCAGCAGCGCCAATCGCGCCGCAGCGGCCTTGTCGCCCAGTCCGAACCAAGCCTTGTAGATCCCGGATGTGAGGGTGTCGACACCGAAATGCGCAACCGCACCATAGTCGGCGAGGGTCTCCATGAGCGCCAGGGCCACGCCCGCGGCGATCGCTGGCCGCGCCAACGGCACTGCCACCGTCGAAAACGCCGCCCACGCCCCGCGGCCCAGGGTGCGCGCCGCTTCGGTCAGGTTGGCGCCACCGGCGGCAAAGGCTGCGCGCACGGGAAGGTAAACGTAGGGATAGAGCACCAGCACGAACATGGCCGCCGCTCCCGGTAGCGAGCGCACCTCCGGAAACCAGTATCCGGCAGCTTTCCACTGCCCGCCATCAAGGCCAAACAGCCCGCGCAGGCCGCTTTGCACCGGCCCGGAGAATTGCAGGAAGTCGGTGTAGGCGTAGGCGATCACATAGCCGGGCAACGCCAGCGGCAGCATGAGCGCCACTTCCAACCAGGCGCGCCCGGGAAATTCGCACAAGGCGGTAAGCCAGGCTGCCCCCACCCCTACCGCAATTACGCCAACCGCCACGAGCACGAGCAATGCGACGGAGTTCAACGCGTAGCGCGCCAGCCCGGTCTCGACCAGGTGTGACCAGGCGCTCGGTCCCGCCGCATCCCCGCTGCCGGCAAACGCGATGACCGTGACCGCCAAAAGCGGCATAAGCACCAGCAATGCCAGCAGGATGGCAGCGAGATTGAGGCTCTTGCGGGTGCCCATGACAAGTAAATGCAAATAGGAATTATAATCATCTGGGACATTCGCCATGCAAAACCCAGTCCGGCCACTGCTCACCCTCGATCACGTCGGTGTCGCCTATGCGGGCGTTGCCGCGGTGCACGAGGTTTCGTTTGCGCTCAAGCGCGGTGAAATCGGCTGCATCCTGGGCCCGAGCGGATGTGGCAAGACCACCGTCTTGCGCGCCGTCGCGGGTTTCGAACCCCTTGTCCGCGGCAGCATCATTCTTGACGGCACCACGATCAGCCGCGTCGGCGATACCCTGGAACCGGAAAATCGCCGCATCGGCATGGTGTTCCAGGATTACGCGCTGTTTCCGCATCTCTCGGTGGCGCGCAACATTGAATTCGGGCTGCGACGCTTGAGTTCACAGGAGCGTACGGCGCGCGTGCAGGAACTGCTGGCCCTGACCGGACTGCAAGGCAGTGCGCAGAAGTACCCGCACGAGCTTTCCGGCGGGCAGCAGCAGCGGGTAGCTCTGGCGCGCGCGCTGGCGCCGCGGCCTGAACTGCTGCTCTTGGACGAGCCGTTTTCCAACCTCGACACCGAACTGCGCGAACGCTTGAGCCTGGAACTGCGCGAGATCTTGAAGCGCGCCGGCACCACCGCGATCCTGGTCACGCACGACCAGCACGAGGCCTTCGCGATCGCCGACTGCATCGGCCTCATGAACGCCGGGCGCCTCGAGCAGTGGTCGGCGCCCTACGAGCTCTATCACCGGCCGCAATCGCGCTTTGTCGCTGATTTCATCGGCCAGGGTGTGTTCGTGACCGGCAAGGTGCTGGCCGGCAACACCGTGGCGATCGAGTTCGGCGACCTTGACAGCGATGTCCCCATGCCCTGCCTTCAGGGTTGCGACTCCTGCGGCAAGGGCTGCGCGGTCGAGGTGCTGCTGCGTCCCGACGATGTGATTCATGACGACGACGCGCCACTCAAGGCCGAGGTGCTGCGCAAATCGTTTCGCGGCGCGCAGTTCCTCTACACCTTGCGGCTGCCGTCAGGGCGCGAGGTGCTGGCCCTGGTGCC
>JBJXGS010000045.1:0-2796 GCA_046160545.1 Burkholderiales bacterium | reverse complement strand
GCAAGATCGGGCGCGAGCTCGGCCTCATGGTGACCGGCGGGTCCACGAGCGTGCGCGATGCATGGCATCCCATGCGCGTGGCCGGCGCTTCGGCGCGCGAAATGCTGGTGGCCGCCGCGGCGGCACGTTTTCGTGCGCCGCCCGAAGAGTGCCGCGTTGAACGCGGCTATGTGCACCACACTTCCGGCAGGAAGGCGAGCTTCGGCGAATTGGCCGCAGCGGCAGCCAAATTCACACCCAACCGCGTGCCGCGGCTCAAGGACCCCAAGGACTTCACGCTTATCGGCAAGTCCCTGCCGCGCACCGACGTGCCGGCCAAGGTGACCGGCGAAGCCGATTTCGGCACCGACGTACGCCCCGAAGGACTGCTTTACGCAGCCATTCGCATGGCACCGGTCTTCGGTGCCCACTGGAGCAAGTTCGTGGTCAACGGCGCGGACACCCTGCCCGGGGTCAGGTCCGTAGTGCCGGTGGTCAACCAGGCCGCTGGCGCCCCGGTGGGCATCGCGGTAGTGGCCAATGGCTGGTGGCAGGCCAAGCGCGCCGCCGACCTCCTGGACATCACCTGGGAGGCGCATCGTAACTCCAGCCTGGATAGCGCCGGCATCATGGCGAGCTTCCGCGCCGCGCTGGACAGCGGCACGGCCGCAAGCTACCGCAGCCAGGGAGGCCTGGCGACGGGCTTCGACCGCGCTGCGCGCACCATCGAGGCCGAGTACAGCGTGCCCTACCTCGCCCACGCGACCATGGAACCGCAGAATTGCACGGCGCGGGTGCACGAAGGCAAGGTCGACATCTGGTTGCCGACCCAGGCGCCCACGCTGGCACGCTGGATCGCCGGCAAGGTGGCCGGTGTTCCAAGCCACGACGTCACGGTGCACTCGACCTTTTTAGGCGGAGGCTTCGGCCGGCGCGCCGAACTGGACCTGGTGGTGCAGGCCGTCGAGATCGCCAAGACCACCGGCGGTCGTCCGGTGCAGCTGGCGTGGAGCCGCGAAGAGGACATGGCGCACGACATGTACCGGCCGGCAGCGATGGCACGCCTGAAGGCCGGCATCGATGGCGCGGGCAACATCGTTGCCTGGCAGCAGACTATGGCCAGCGGTTCGGTCACCCATTCCCTGGTCGGACGCCTGGGGTTCTCGGCCATGGGGCCGGACAAGACCAGCGCCGAGGGCGCGGCCGACGTGCCTTACGAATTCCCGACCCATCGCGTCGAGCACGCGCTGGTGAAGAACGCCGTGCCGCTGGGCTTCTGGCGCTCGGTGGGGCATTCGCAAAACGCTTTTTTTGGCGAGACCTTCATGGATGAGGTCGCCGCGGCCGCGGGCAAGGACCCGGTGGCGCTGCGCCGCTCGCTTCTGGCCAGGCACCCGCGCCATCTCGCGGTGCTGAACCTGGCGGCCGAACGCGCCGGCTGGGACAAGCCGCCTGCCGCCGGCATGGCGCGCGGGGTCGCCCTGCACCAGTCCTTTGGCGCAATCGTCGCTCAGGTGGCCGAAGTGAGTGTGGTCAAGACCGAGCGCGGCTCCGTGCCGCGCGTGCACCGCGTCGTTTGCGCGATCGACTGCGGCACGGTCATCAACCCCGATATCGTCGCCGCACAGATGGAGTCGAGCGTCGTCTTCGGCCTGACCGCGGCGCTTTTCGGCGAGATCACCATCAAGGGCGGCGCGGTCGAGCAGAAGAATTTCCCGGACTACGAAATGCTGCGCTTAGGCGCAGCGCCGGTAGTGGAGACGCACATCGTGCCTTCGGCCGCCGCCCCGGGCGGCGTCGGCGAACCGGGCACCCCGCCGATCGCCCCGGCGGTGGCCAACGCCTTGCGCAAGCTCACCGGCCGGCCGGTGAGAAGCCTGCCGATCAAACTCGGCTGACCCCGCTGGCTGCCGGCGCGGCTCAATGGGCTGCGC
Organism: Burkholderiales bacterium; assembly: GCA_046160545.1. Taxonomy (GTDB): domain Bacteria; phylum Pseudomonadota; class Gammaproteobacteria; order Burkholderiales; family JAEUOS01; genus JAEUOS01. Next base: position 883 of record JBJXGS010000045.1, on the reverse strand, counting down.
AAGCACGCCACACCAACTCCATGCATCCGCACATCCACGCCCGCAGCACGCCCGACAAGCCCGCCTTCGTCATGGCCGGCAGCGGCGCGACCATGACCTACCGCGAGCTCGAAGACGCCTCCAACCGCTTCGCGCAGCTCCTGCGCGCAAGCGGACTCAAGGCCGGCGACCACATCGCGATCCTCTTGGAGAATCATCCGCGCTATTTCGAGCTGTGCTTCGGCGCGCACCGCGCCGGCATCATCTACACGGCCATGAGCACGCGCCTGACCCTGGGCGAAGCGGCCTACATCGTGCAGAACTGCGAAGCGCGACTCATCGTCACCTCGCGCGCCATGGCCGACCTGGCCGCGCGGCTGCTGCCGCAGACGCCGGGCGTGGCGCTGCGCCTGATGATCGACGGGGTCGCACCGGGCCACCAGTCCTACGAGGCAGCGGTCGCGGCCATGCCGGCTCTTCGCATCGCCGACGAAACCGCTGGCGGCGACATGCTGTACTCCTCGGGCACGACCGGCCGGCCCAAGGGCGTCTGGGCGCCGCCGGATGTGCCGCAGATCGACGCGACCAATCCGCTCATCAACATCTCCCAGAACCTCTACCGCATGGGCCCCGACACGGTCTACCTGTCGCCCGCGCCGCTCTACCACGCCGCGCCCTTGCGCTGGTGCCTGACCACCATGCGCTTGGGCGGCACCTGTGTGGTCATGGAGCATTTCGATGCCGAGGATTTCCTGCGCCTGGTCGAGAAGCATCGCATCACCCACACCCAGCTCGTGCCGACCATGTTCGTGCGCATGCTGAAACTGCCCGCCGAGGCGCGCCGGCGTTACGACCTGTCTTCGCTTGCCATCGCCATCCATGCCGCGGCGCCCTGCCCGATCCC
>JBJXGS010000044.1:0-96368 GCA_046160545.1 Burkholderiales bacterium | reverse complement strand
GTGCGGCCGACCTACAAGCGCGTCGACACCTGCGCGGCCGAATTCGCCACCGCCACCGCCTACCTCTACTCGACCTACGAAGAGGAGTGCGAGGCCGCGCCCACGGACAGGCGCAAGATCATGGTGTTGGGCGGCGGGCCCAATCGCATCGGCCAGGGCATCGAGTTCGACTACTGCTGCGTGCACGCATCGCTGGCACTGCGCGAAGATGGTTTCGAGACCATCATGGTCAATTGCAATCCCGAGACCGTCTCGACCGACTATGACACCTCCGATCGCCTGTACTTCGAGCCGGTGACACTCGAAGACGTGCTCGAGATCGTCGCCATCGAAAAGCCGGTCGGGGTGATCGTGCAGTTCGGCGGCCAGACTCCGCTGAAACTGGCGCGCGCACTCGAAGCTGCGGGCGTACCGATCATCGGCACCACGCCGGAGTCGATCGACATCGCGGAAGACCGCGAGCGCTTCCAGAAACTGATCGAGAGCCTCAAACTCACCCAGCCGCCCAACCGCACCGCACGCACCGAAGCCGATGCCCTGGACCTGGCCGCGGAAATCGGCTATCCGCTGGTGGTGCGCCCCAGTTACGTGCTGGGCGGGCGCGCCATGGAGATCGTGCACCAGCGCGAAGACCTGGAGCGCTACATGCGCGAGGCCGTCAAGGTCTCCAACGACTCGCCGGTGCTCCTGGATCGCTTCCTGAACGACGCCATCGAAGTTGACGTCGACTGCATCGCCGACGGCAGGCGCGTCTTCATCGGCGGCATCATGGAGCACATCGAGGAAGCCGGTGTCCATTCCGGCGACTCGGCCTGTTCGCTGCCGCCCTACACGCTGTCCGACGACCTGCAGGACGAGCTGCGCCTGCAGACCGCCGCAATGGCACAGGCCCTGAACGTCGTTGGACTGATGAATGTCCAATTCGCGATCAAGCGCGAGGAGGGGGCCGACAAGGTCTACGTGCTGGAAGTGAACCCGCGAGCCTCGCGCACGGTGCCCTTCGTTTCCAAGGCGACCGGCTTAGCCCTGGCCAAGATCGCGGCACGCGTCATGGCCGGTAGATCGCTGGATGACCAGGGCATAAGCGACGAGATCCAGCCGCCTTACTACTGCGTCAAGGAAGCGGTATTCCCGTTTGCCAAGTTCCCCGGCGTCGACCCGCTGCTTGGTCCGGAAATGAAATCCACCGGCGAAGTCATGGGGGTGGCGGAAAGCTTTGGCGAAGCCTTCGTCAAGGCACAACTGGCAGCCGGCGTGCGCCTGCCGCAGGCCGGCACAGTCTTCATCTCCGTGCGTGATGCCGACAAGGTCGGCGCGGTGGAAGTAGGGCGCAAGCTCTCCGAGCTTGGCTTTGGCCTGGTGGCCACGCGCGGCACCGCCGCCGCGCTGGAATCCGCCGGCGTGCCGGTGCGACCCGTGTACAAGGTCAAGGAAGGCCGCCCGCACATCGTCGACATGATCAAGAATCGGGAGGTGGTGCTGGTCATCAACACCACGGAGTCACGTCGCAGCGTGATCGCCGATTCGCGCCTGATCCGACTCTCGGCCCTGCAGGGACGTGTGCCGTACTACACGACCATCTCCGGTGCGCGGGCGGTCTGCCTGGGTCTGGCGGCACCGCGGGAGTTGACGCCGTACGATTTGCGCGGGCTGCATGATCTCGTATCGCGCGGACCGGGCAGTTTGCCGTTCGTCAACTGATCCCGTTCGACCAGTAATGACCGGCATCTTCACGGTGCCAATCCCCGGAACCCTTATGGCGAATCTGGATCTCTTCACTTTGAAGCAGTCACAACAACGACCGAAGTCCCGTCAAACTTGGTGGAGACACGTTTAGCCGCGTATCATTCGCATCCTTCGAGCACCTCCAGCATCGGCGATTCCATGCAATCAGTCCCCATGACGGTCATCGGCGCAGAGCGCCTGCGCGGCGAGCTGCAGCGTCTGAAGTCGGTCGAGCGCCCGGCGGTTATCCAGGCCATCGCCGAGGCGCGCGCGCAGGGTGATCTGTCCGAGAACGCCGATTACGACGCGGCCAAGGAGCGGCAGGGCTTCATCGAGGGGCGCATTGCCGAGATCGAGGGCAAGCTCTCGTTTGCGCAGATCATTGACCCAAAGCTGCTCGCGGCCGAGGAGCGGGTGGTGTTCGGCGCGACGGTTGAACTCGAGGACTCCGCCAGCGGCGACAAGGTGATTTATCAGATCGTCGGTGAGGACGAGGCCGACATCAAGGAAGGCAAGATTTCAGTGTCTTCGCCGATCGCGCGGGCGCTGATCGGCAAGTACGAAGGCGACAGCGCCGAGTTCAACGCCCCCGCCGGAAGGCGGGCGTACGAGATCCTCGAAATTCGCTTCCTTTAGCCGGGGCCTTGCGCGGCGCGGCCGTCCGGACGGCGGGCGTACGAGGCCCTCGAGAGTCGCTTCCATTCGCGGCAGCCTTGCGCGGCGCGGTCGCCCGGACGGCGGGCGTACGAGGTCCTCGAGAGTCGCTTCCATTCGCGGCAGCCTTGCGCGGCGCGGTCGCCCGGACGGCGGGTGTACGAAGACCTCGAGATTGGCTTCGTTTGGCCGGCGCATTGCGCGGCGCGGCTGTTCGTCCGGCGGGCGTGCGGGAAGACCGGGATGCGCTTCGTTTAGCCGGCGCCTTGCGCGGCGCGGCCGTCCCGGGAGGGCCGCTGTCGATGCGGTTGCCGACCTGCTTCTTGCTGCCGCGCAGGCGGTTTGGCACCACAATCTCGCGCGGCGGTTCGGGCGGCCGGGGTCGGTACAGGATCAGGAGTTTGCCGATGGTGCCGACCAGTGCCGCGCAGGCGGAGTCGGCGAGTGCCGTGGCGGCGCTCAGGCGCATTTCTCGGTCATCACCGGCGACGCGCACTTTGACGAGCTCGTGGGCTCTGAGCGCGATATCGACTTCGCGCTCGATCGCCGGGGTCAGGCCGGCGTCGCCGATGATGACCTTCGGGTCCAGGTGGTGGGCGCGGGCTTTGAGCTCGCGACGTTCTGCGGCGGATAATTCGATTCTCATGATGCAATTGTAGGGCTTAGGCATGGAACGCAAGGCCAAGGGGCACGTCAAGCCGACGCGCTCGGTGTCGTCCAACCGCTGGATGCACGAGCACGTCACCGATCCGTTCGTGCAACAGGCGAAAAAACTCGGCCTGCGCTCGCGCTCGGCCTTCAAGATCGAGGAGATCGATGCCAAGTACCGCTTGATCCGCCGCGGCATGATCGTGGTAGATCTGGGTGCCAGTCCCGGGGGGTGGTCGCAAATCGCAGCACCCAAGGTGGGACGCGGCGGAAAAGTCGTGGCCGTGGACCTGATTCCCATGACCGGTCTTGCGGGGGTCGAGGTGGTCACGACGGACTTTTCGACCGATGACGGGGTGGGAGCCGTGGTCGCGGCGCTGGGCAGTACGGGTAAATGCGACCTTGTATTGTCCGACATGGCACCCAACATGTCCGGAATCGGGGTATCAGACCAGGCCAAGACCATGTACTTGTGCGAATTGGCGCACGATTTCGCGACTCGTTTCCTGAATCCGGACGGGGCATTTGTCGTAAAAACCTTTCAGGGCGCCGGATTCCCCGAGTTTTTCAAGGCCTTGAAGGCTGATTTCCTGAGTGTGGCGTCGTTCAAGCCCAAATCGTCGCGCGACCGCAGCCCGGAGTTGTATCTGATTGCAAAAGGACTGCGTCGAGTTGCTCCGGCAAGTACTTGAAACGGTTAGAATAATGGAGTCGTAATGGGTCTCGGTTCGGGTTCGCGCGGTGCGGGCTCCAAGACTTGACCCCGGGGTACATCCCAAGGAGTCGCGTTGAACAACACGTTTTCCAAGATTGCGGTCTGGCTGGTCATCGCCCTGGTGCTCTTCACCGTCTTCAAGCAGTTTGGCGGCGGAGCGGCAGTCAATGCGGCCTCGCTCACCTATTCGGACTTCCTTGACCAGGTCAAGGCCGGGCAGATCAAGAGTGCGGTCATCGACGATCGCACCATCATCGCGACCACGGTCGAGGACAAGCGCGTCCGTACCAACATCACCTACCTCGATCGCGGCCTCATCGGCGACCTGGTCAAGTACAACGTGAAGTTCGACGTGCGGGTCGAGGAAGAAAAGCCGCTGCTGTTGTCGATCTTCATTTCGTGGTTCCCGATGCTGTTGCTCATCGGCGTGTGGATTTTCTTCATGCGCCAGATGCAGGGTGGCGGCCGCGGCGGCGCATTCTCGTTCGGCAAGAGCAAGGCGCGCATGCTCGACGAGTCCAACAACTCGGTCACCTTCGCCGACGTAGCCGGCTGCGACGAGGCCAAGGAGGAAGTCGCCGAGTTCGTAGACTTCCTCAAGGATCCGTCCAAGTTCCAGAAACTGGGCGGGCGCATTCCGCGCGGCGCGCTGATGGTGGGTTCGCCCGGCACTGGCAAGACCCTGCTCGCCAAGGCCATCGCTGGCGAAGCCAAGGTTCCGTTCTTCTCGATTTCGGGCTCCGACTTTGTCGAAATGTTCGTCGGCGTCGGCGCCGCGCGCGTGCGCGACATGTTCGAGAACGCCAAGAAGCACGCCCCCTGCATCATCTTCATCGACGAGATCGACGCGGTCGGTCGCCAGCGCGGCGCGGGCTTGGGCGGCGGCAACGACGAACGCGAGCAGACGCTCAATCAAATGTTGGTCGAGATGGATGGCTTCGAGACCGGCGTCGGCGTCATCGTCATCGCTGCGACCAACCGCCCGGACGTGCTGGACCCGGCGCTTCTGCGTCCGGGTCGCTTCGACCGCCAGGTCGTGGTCCCGCTGCCCGACATCCGCGGCCGCGAGCAGATCCTGGGCGTTCACATGCGCAAGGTGCCGCTGGCCCCTGATGTCAAGTCTGACCTGCTGGCGCGCGGAACGCCTGGCTTCTCGGGCGCGGACCTGGCCAACCTGGTCAACGAGGCGGCGCTGTTTGCGGCACGGCGCAACAAGCGCTTGGTCGACATGGACGACTTCGAGATGGCCAAGGACAAGATCATGATGGGCGCCGAGCGCCGCACAATGGTCATGGACGACGAGGAAAAGAAGAACACCGCGTACCACGAGTCCGGCCACGCCCTGATCGGCAAGCTCCTGCCCAAGTGCGACCCGGTGCACAAGGTCACCATCATCCCGCGCGGCCGCGCGCTCGGTGTGACCATGAGCCTGCCCGAGCGCGACCGCTACTCCTACGATCGCGAATACTTGCTCAACAAGATCGCCATGCTCTTCGGCGGGCGCATCGCCGAGGAAGTGTTCATGCACCAGATGACCACCGGCGCCTCCAACGACTTCGAGCGCGCCACGCAGATGGCACGCGACATGGTCACGCGCTACGGCATGAGTGACCTCCTGGGACCGATGGTCTACGCCGAAAACGAGGGCGAGGTCTTCCTCGGCCGCTCGGTGACTCGCACCACGCAGGTCTCCGAGACCACCATGCAAAAGGTCGACGCCGAAATCCGTCGCATCATCGACGAGCAGTACACCCTGGCAAGGAAGCTCATCGAGGAGCACAGCGACAAGATGCACGCGATGGCCAAGGCGCTCCTGGAGTGGGAGACCATCGACGCCGAGCAGATCGACGACATCATGGCTGGACGCGCCCCGCGCGCCCCCAAGCCACCAGCCTCGGCGCCGCCGCAGCCGCCCAAGGGTACGCCACCGGCCGTCGCCCCGGTGACACCGCCTGCGCCGGCCGCGTAAGGCTTAAGACGTCACGACGACGCCGGGTTCGCCCGGCGTTTTCACTGGCGAGCAACCATGCAGACCATGCTGCTGCGCGGATACCACCTGCCCGCTGACCGACCAGCCGTCATGGGCATCGTCAATGTCACGCCTGATTCGTTCGCCGATGGTGGTCGCCACCTGGAACCGGCAGCGGCGATCGCCCACGCGCAAGCCCTCGTCGCCGAGGGAGCAGACATCCTGGACATCGGCGCGGAGTCGACTCGCCCAGGTGCAACGCCGGTCACGGCAGACGAAGAGCTCGCGCGCCTTCTGCCGGTGTTGGACGGCGTGTTGGGACTGGGCAGGCCGGTCTCGGTCGACACCATGAAACCCGCGGTCATGCATGCGGTCGTGGCGCGCGGCGCCGCCATGCTCAACGACGTGCGCGGGTTTCGTGCCACCCAGGCATTCGCCGCTGCCGTGGAGGCGGCCGGGCAAGGTGTGGGCCTGGCCATCATGCATATGGCCGGCGAGCCTCGCACCATGCAGGCGGCGCCGGCCTATGCCGATGTCTGCGCCGAAGTCGATGCGTGGCTGGCAGAACGGATTGCCGCCTTCAGCGCCGCTGGTGTGGCGCCCGCACAGCTCTGCATTGACCCCGGATTCGGCTTCGGCAAGAACCTTGAGCACAACCTTGCCCTGCTGCGCGGCCTTAAGCGCCTCACGCGGCACGGCGTGACCGTCCTGGCCGGGCTGTCGCGCAAATCGATGCTGGGGGCGTTGACCGGCAGGCGCGACCCCGGCGAGCGCCTGGCGGCAAGCATCGCCGCCGCACTGATTGCTGCTGCGAACGGTGCGACAATCCTGCGCGTCCACGACGTTGCGGCCACGCGCGACGCCCTGGCTGTATGGTGTGCCACAAGAACAGCGGACGAGCGAACATGAGTCGAAAGTACTTTGGAACCGACGGGGTGCGCGGGCGGGTCGGAAGCGCGCCGATCACGGCGGATTTCGTCTTGCGCCTTGGCTACGCAGCAGGCCGTGTACTGGTGAGCCAGGGCGGCGGCGGCGCCGAGCACCCGGTGGTGCTGATCGGCAAGGACACGCGCGTTTCAGGCTACATGCTCGAGGCCGCACTCGAGGCCGGGTTTGCCGCCGCGGGGGTAGACGTCATGCTGGTCGGGCCGATGCCGACACCCGCAGTCGCATACCTGACCCGGGCGGTGCGCGCGCAGGCTGGCGTAGTCATCAGCGCCTCGCACAACCCCTACGACGACAACGGCATCAAGTTTTTCTCCGCCGGCGGGCAAAAGCTGCCCGACATCGTCGAGTCGGCCATCGAGGCCGAGCTCGAACGCCCCATGGGGTGTGTCGATTCCGCAGCTCTGGGCAAGGCACGACGCTTTGAAGATGCGGCCGGCCGTTACATCGAATTCTGCAAAGCGAGCTTCCCCTACGAGCGCAACCTGCGCGGCTACAAGCTGGTCGTCGACTGTGCCAACGGCGCTGCGTACGCAATAGCCCCGCACGTCTTCCACGAACTGGGCGCCGAAGTCGTAACGGTCGCCAACCAGCCGGACGGGCGCAATATCAACGCGGGTGTCGGTGCAACCCATCCCAAGGCGCTGGCGGCAGCGGTGCGGGAGCATGATGCTGATATAGGCATCGCCCTGGATGGCGATGCTGACCGGCTGATCATGACCGACGCCGCCGGGCGGGTCTATGACGGCGACGAGCTCCTCTACCTGATTGTCAAGGAGCGCGCCTCGCGCGGGCGAGTGGCCGGCGTTGCCGGCACGCTGATGACCAATCTGGCCTTCGAGCAGGCCTTGGGGCATCTGGACATCCCGTTCGGTCGCGCCAAGGTCGGTGACCGCTACGTGCTTGAAATGCTGCACGAGAAGGGCTGGCTGTTTGGCGGAGAGAACTCTGGCCACATCCTGTGCCTGGATTGCCACACGACCGGGGACGGTATCGTTTCGGCCCTGCAGGTACTGCTGGCTCTTCTTAAGGCTGACCGCACGCTGGCCGAAGCCACCGCGGCGCTGAAACTCTTCCCGCAGGTGCTCAAAAACGTCAAGCTGACCGACCGCGAGGCATGGAAGTCAAATACCCGCCTGAGTGACGCTGTCAAAGCTGCCGAAACGCGCCTGGCTGGTCGGGGCAGGGTCCTGCTGCGGCCTTCGGGAACCGAACCGGTGTTGCGCGTCATGGTGGAGGGCGAGGACGGTGCACTGGTCGAAACCCTCGCTGAAGAGATCGCGGCCACGGCAGCTTGAGACCCGCGCGATTGCAGGCGCCGCCTGCGCGGCGTAGAATCCCGACAAATTCCCTCGGGTATTGCCATGTTCGCCCAGATTCGCGAGGACATCAAAAGCGTTTTTGACCGCGATCCCGCAGCGCGTTCGGTGTGGGAGGTCATCACCTGCTATCCCGGCTTTCATGCCCGGGTGCTGCATCGCATCGCGCGCTGGTGGTGGACCCACGGCTTCAAGTGGCTGGGCCGGTTCATTTCCCACCTTGGACGCTGGCTGACCGGGATCGAGATCCATCCTGGTGCCACCATCGGCCGGCGCTTTTTCATCGACCACGGCATGGGTGTCGTGATCGGCGAGACCGCCGAGATCGGTGACGACGTGACCCTATATCACGGGGTGACTCTGGGCGGCACCTCGTGGAACAAGGGCAAGCGACACCCGACCCTGCGCAATGGCGTGGTCGTGGGTGCCGGTGCCAAGGTGCTTGGTCCGATCACCGTGCACGAGGGCGGCAAGGTCGGTTCCAACGCCGTGGTGGTCAAGGATGTTCCGCCGGGTGCGACCGCAGTCGGCATTCCGGCGCGCATCATTGAAGAATCGGCTGCGCAAAAGCGTGAGGAAACCGCGGCCAGGATGGGTTTCTCGGCCTACGCGGTGACTGGCGGCGACGATGATCCGCTTGCCAAGGCGCTCAACGGACTGCTCGATCACGGCGCGGCCATCGACTCGCGGATCGAAGCCCTGACCGCGCGCCTGGCGGAGCTTGAAAACGAGATCGCCGGGCGGGATGCAGCCGCCGCCGGCGAAGATCGGGTCGTCGCGCATGCCTTCGGGCGCAACCGCAACGTCGCCAACGGCTGAGGCCACGGCTGGCACATGACCACCCGCGGTTTTAGTACCCGAACTGCAGGTTGCGGTTGATCACCGTCAGTTCGGTAAAGCTGCTGCCGTTGTGATTGTCGGGAGTGAAACCGACAACATAACCGCCGACGTCGTAACTGCGCATCGCATCGAGGGTGTTCATCAGCGACTCGCGCGTCAAGCGCGCAGGTCCGGCGCGGCGAATCGCCTCGACAGTGACCTTGGCGGCGATGTAAGCCTCGAGGGAAGTTGCGCCGAAATTCTTGTTTCCGGAGAACTTCTCGAAAGCCGCCTGATATTCGGCGACGATAGGAATCGAGCGGTTGGTCACCGGCGGCACCACCTGGGCGATGGTCACTCCTATGCCTTCCTTGCCCAGCATGCGCATGAGCACGTTTGGTCCCGGAAACGAATTGCTGACGAATTGCATGCCGGGGTTGGCGGCGCTCGCTCCCTTGATGAAGTCGGCGTTGGGCCGCGCCAGCGTGGTGGTGATCATCACGTCAGGCTTGCTGCGCGAAACCGCGGCCACGGCGCCGGCGATGTCCGGCTTGACGCGCGTTATGCCTATGGCCGCGCTGGCCTTGAAGCCGCGCTTGGCAAGAGCGCGTTCGACCGCCGCCAGATTCTCCTTGCCGACCACGTCGTCGTGGTACAGGATGCCAAATGAACGTACGCCAATGACGGCATAGTGATTGACGATCTTCTCCAACTCGTCGGCGTAACTGGCGCGATGGTTGTAGAGGACACGGGTGAAGACCCGCATCGGGTCGGCACCGGTGAACGGGAACAGGAACGGCGTGCGTGACTTTTCGGCGAACGGCATGGCCGGCCGCGACAAGGTCGCGCTGGCGTAGCCGAACAACGCCAGGACCTCGCGCTCCTCGATGAGTTTGCGGCCGTTCTCTGCGGCGACCTTGGTGTCGTTGCCATCGTCCAGGGTGATGAGTTCGATGCGCCGGCCGCCGACCCCGCCGGCGTCGTTGACGCGCTTGAAAAGGGCGAGGGCACCGTCACGGATTTCCTCGCCCAGTTCCTTGTTGGAGCCGCTGAGCGGCACCGACTGGCCGATCAGGATTGCCTGCGCGGCCACCTGGCTTGAGAGCAGTCCGAGGTACAGGCATAGCAGCAACGACCAAGGGCGCATGGCGCGACAAGTCAGGTTGGGGTGGCGGCATTGTAATGCCGCTCCCGCAGGTACCCGCTTTGCTCAGGGAAGCGCCGAGAGCGTAGTCGACATGCGCAGGTTCATCGAGCCCGACATCGAATATGTCCCATCGTGTGTGGTGGCCATGTGTGCGTGCGGTCCTTGCATCCACGGCGATGCCGCGACTGCTACTGCTGCGCAAAAACCGGCTGCCATGAGCGCAAGTTGCCAGGTTCTGCGCGGCGACTGGCTGCGGCGCCCGGCGCGTCGGGTTGACTCGATCACGGCGCGTGCTGCGACGGCAGCCTGGGTAGCGCGCAACGCTTCCTGCCGCGCGGCTTCGGCACTGGCGCGTTCTGCCTCCACGGCCGCCGCCGCCGCATCCTCGGCATCGCGCCGGGCCGCCGCGGTCTGCAGGTTGGAGGCCTCGGCGGCGAGGCGCTGGTCTATGGCGGCCAGCACGAGTGTGTCTGCATGCGCTCGCTCGAGCGCCGCGGCGCGCAGGCGCTCTTCGGCACCCCGTTTTTTGGCGGCGGCCACCTCAGCCTCACGCTCGGCGGCTAGGCGTTCCTGCACGGCGTTGAGAGCGGCTACCTCTGCATCGCGGGCCTGCGCGCTGGCGGTGCGCAGCGTGGTTTCAGCCTCACGACGCAGACGCGCAGCCTGCGTTCCAGCTGCCTCGGCGGCGTGGCGTTCGGACTGGACCTTACAGAGCTGATCGGTGGCTTGCAAGCAGGCCGCCTCGGCATCGCGCAGGCGCGCGTGGCGTTGCGCAAGTTCCAGCGCGTTCCTCGTCGCAGCTTGCGCGATGCGCGCGCGTTCCTCGTCGCAGACCTGCGCGTGACGCAGACCGGCCTCGGCAAGGCGCTCGGCCTGCGCGGCCGCGCGCGCTGCGGCGCTGGCCTCCACTTCGGCGACCTGACGTTTGGCCAGTGCCTGCCTGGCCTCCTCTTCAATGGCCTGGCGTTCCGCGCGCAGCTGCTGCATGTGCGCTTGCGCGGCGTCGCGCGCGGCGACTTCCGCCGCTTCGCGTGCACGACTGGCGGCGATGAGGGCGGCTTCGGCCTCGCGACGCGAGTGCGCGGCCTGTATGGCCGACTCTTCGGCGGCTATGCGTTCGGACTGAACCTGGCACAACTGATCGGTCGCTTGGCGGGTGGCCTCCTCGGCCTGGCGCAGGCGCGCATGGCGCTGCGCAAGTTCCAGTGCGCTTTTCGTGGCGGCCTGCGCAGCACGGGCCCGTTCTTCGTCGCGGGCCTGTGCGTGACGCAGCCCGGCTTCAGCCAGGCGTTCGGCATCAACGGCCGCGCGCGCAGCGCTGCCGGCGTCGGCTTCGGCGGCCTGACGGGTCGCCAGTGCCTGCCGGGCCTCTTCTTCGATAGCCTGTCGTTCCGCGAGCGCCTGCCGCAGCTGCGACTGTGCAGCATCCCGGGCAGCGACTTCGGCCTGTGCGCGCTCACGGCTGGCGGCAAGCAGGGTGGCTTCGGCTTCGCGGCGCAGGCGCGCAGCATGCGTAGCAGCATCCTCGGCCACCTGGCGTTCGGCCTGGACCTGCCACAACTGATCGGTGGCCTGCCGGCAGGCAGCCTCGGCATCGCGCAGGCGCGCACGGCGTTGCGCAAGCTCCAGCGCGCTCCGGGTAGCAGCCTGCGCGGCGCGCGCACGCTCTTCATCGCGCGTCTTCGCATGCAGCAGGCCGACTCGCGCGAGCTTCATGGCGCGAGCGGCCGACTGCGCGGCAGTGCACGCCTGGTCTTCGGCCGCCTGGCGCTCCTTGAGGTCTTTCTGCAACGCCCTTTCGGCATCGCTGCGAGCGGCGGCGGCTTGTGCGGCTGCGCTGTGCGCAGCCTGTCTGGCGTACATGGAATCCCGTGCGGCCGCATCGGCGCTGGCGTGTTCCGCCGCGGCGTGGGCGAGCTTGAGCGAATCATCGCGGCGCCCCTGTGCGGCACTGGCGGCTGCGGCCAAGGCGGCCACCTGCTGCTCCTGCGCCTGGTCGGCGGCAGCTTGTGCATCGGCGGCCAGCAGCGCCGTGGCCTGGCGGACGGCGGCGCCTTGTCGCGCACGGTCGATGCTTTCAGCCAGGCGTTGTTCGGCAAGTGCGGCCTCGCAGTCGGCCGCGGCCCGCGCCTGGGCGACGCGCTGCCGGGTCGCCTCGGCGTGGGCCAGATGACTCGCGGCCTGGGTGGCTGCTTCCTCGGCGCGAGCGCGTTCGCGCTCGACATGGGTTTTGACCATGAGGGCGCGTGCCTTTGCGGCTTCGGCGCGCAAGGCGACGCGACGCGCGGCGGCAAGGGTGCGCGCCTGATCGAGGTGGACCTGGCGCACACGGCTGCGGGTCTCGTTGTCCAAGGCGACCACACGATCAAGCTCGGCGCTATCCAGCGCCTGGCGCGCAGATTCCCGCTCGGCCATGCGCCGGCGCTCGGCCGCGCGCGCAGCGCGGGCGTCGCTGCGACGCCGCGCCAGTGCGGCAAGGTGCGCGGCTCGTTCGGCGCGCGCACGCTCCTCGGCGCTGGCGATGGCGCGTGCCTCGGCGTCAAGTCTGGCCTGGGCAGCGTTGAGCAACGCCAGCTCGCGCTCGGCACGCACGCGGGCTGCGGCGACCGACTGCTGGGCAATGCGTGCGGCGCCCTGCGTGGCCTCAGTACGCCGGGACTCGTGGCCGGCGACCTGTGCCAGGGCCGTCGTCAAGCTCTCCTCGGCTGCCTGACGGGCGCGCGCGATGCGAACGGCGGCGGCGACGGCGGCGGTCCGTTCGCGCTCGGCGCGCAAAGCCGCCGCATCGGCCTCGGCACGCAACTGCTGAGTTTCGGCGCGCAGCGTCTCGGCGGCGGTGCGCGCCAGCGCGATTGCGGTCGCGCGCTGTTCGCGCAATTCGCGGTCCGCAGCGGTCCTGAGCAATTCTGCCGCGGCAGCAGCGTGATTGGCAGTGGCGTACGTAGCGCGCTTTTCCGCCTCGATGGCATGCGCGGCTTTCCCGGCTGCGTCGATTTCGAGTGCGGCACGCTTGAGGCGCGCCGCGCGCACCTCTTCATCGCGGGCGCGGCGGCGGGTCAAGGCGTCGTGCATGCCTTCTTCGGCATTGAGCCGTGCCTGCGCCGCTGCGAGAGCAGCCGCCTCGGTTTCAAGTCGGGCGCGACCGACTTCCGCCGCCTGCGATTCAACACGCAACCGGCGCGAGGCCGCGGCGTCATGCTCACGCTCCGCCTTCCAGTGCGCCTGGGCAGCGTCGCGGGCCGCGCTCTCGGCAGCGATACGTGCACGTGCCTGGGCGAGGGCCTCTGCCTCGGCCGCCGCGCGCGCTCGGGCCAGGGATGCTGCTGCGTCCTCGGCTGCACTACGTGCGGCCGCGAGTTCGGCGGCACACTGTTCGTCGATACCGCGCTGCAGGGCTGCCGCTGCGGCAGCCTCGTCGGCGACCTGGCGCGCCATGGCCTGGCGTGCCGCGACGAGTGCCGCTTCGGACTTGCGGCGTGCGCTGATGTCGGCCCGGGCCTGGGCGCCTGCCTCGGCACGCATGGCGTCCTGGAGTTCCTTTTCGGCCTGGGCGCGAGCCTGGCTTGCGCAGCGCAGCCGCTCTTCGGCAGCGGCGCGCGCACGGGCACGCGCCTGTGCCAGCGCGTCGGCCTGTGCCCGCGCCTGGGCGACCTGCTGCAACTCGGCTTCGGCTTCGACACGCTCTCGCAATGCCGCCAGGGCGACTTCATCGGACGCGCTGCGCGCAGCAGCGATGCGGGACAAGGCCTGGGCTTCGGCAAGCCGCCCACGCAGGGATTCGCCTGCCTGGGTTTCGTTGGCCGCGCGTTCGATTTCGACGGCCAACGCGGCTTTCTCCATGGCTGCACAAACTTGCGCAGCCTGTGTTGCCTCGGCCTGGGCGTCAGCTCGTGCGCTTGCGGACTCGATGCGGCTCTTCTCGGCGAGTTCGCGTCTGCGCGCCTGTATCTTGAGGGCGGCTTCGGTGGCCACCCTTTCGCGGGTCGCCGCGTGGGCCGCGGCATCGGCGGCCGCACGTTCGGCGGCGGCTACCTGCAGGGCCTCTTGGTCGCATTGCGCCGTCGCAATCTCGCAGCGCACGCGCTCGGCATGCTCGCGCGCCTCTGCGGCGGCCTTGCGGGCAACCTCAGTCAACGCGCTTTCGGCGGCAATGCGCGCGCTCGCGGCATCGCGCGCCTCGCTCTGCGCCTGGGCACGCTCACTGGCTAGCGCTGCTGCGGCGGCGTCGGCTTCGCTCTTTAGCTTCAATTCGGCGACTTCACGCTCGATTGCGCGCGCGTGCATCTCGCTGGCGTCGCGTGCCTGCTGCTCGGCGGCCAGGCGGGCGCGCTGCACCTCGATTGCGGCTTCCTCGGCACGCGCACGCTCGATCGCAGCGGCGCTGGCCGCACGCTCCGTGGCGCTGCGCACCTCGGCCAAGCCACGCGCGCGCTCCTCGGCGCTCGCACGGTTTTGCGCTGCGCTGGTGGCCTTGGCCTCGGCCTCGACGCGTGCAAAGGCGGCGCGGATCGCGCGCAGTTCGGCGCGCGCGTGGGCGGCGCTGTGGCTGCCGGCCTCGCTGCCGCCGGGCTCGGTTTCGATCGCAGGAGTTTCGATGGCTTCCGACATGGCGTATCCCCTCGTGGACAGGTGGCCTGGCCGGGAGCGCGTTATCGGCGCGGCCGGCAAAACCTTGAGGGGATTATTCGCCGCGTGGCAGCCCGGCAAGCGTCAAACAGAAGCGGAAAAGTGGGCCAGACCCGGATCCAGGTCAATCAGGCGGGTGGGTCGCCGGCGCGCTCGCGCGCGGCACGCCGCCTGCGCCGCGCCGGTGTGGCCAGGAGATAGAGCAGCAAGCCGCAGGGCACAAGGCCATAAAAGACAAACGTCAGGACCCCGGCCACGAAACTCCTCTCGGTCAGGCTCATCATGAATGCGACCCAGAGCCAGCCGATGGCGATGATGTGCAGCATTCCTCAGGCCGCGAATAACGGCAGGATCGCGTCCAGTCCGTTGTGGCTGATCGCCCAGGTGGCGCGCGCGCGCACGACCGGCTTGGCGCGGTAGGCAATCGAGGCCCCTGCGACCTCCATCATGGCCAGGTCGTTAGCGCCGTCGCCTATGGCAATGGCTGCGGAAGCACTACAGCCCAGGCGCGCGCAGGCAGCCAGCAGTTCTGCGCGCTTGGCCTGCGCGTCGACGATATCGCCTATGACCCGTCCGGTCAGATGCCCGTCCACTATTTCAAGCGTATTGGAGCGTGCCATGCTCAGGCCCAGGCGTGCTTTGACCCTGTCGGCAAAGAAGGTGAATCCACCGGAAACCAGCAGGGTGGTGATGCCCGCCGCATGCAAGCCGTCGATGAGGGTCTCGGCGCCCGGAGACAAGCGCAGGCGTTCGCTGTAGACGCGCTCAAGCGCTGCGGCTTGCAGGCCTTCCAGGAGTCCCACGCGGCGGCGCAGCGACTCGGGATATTCGATCTCGCCGCGCATCGCGGCCTCGGTGATTGCGCTGACGGCCGGTTTGACGCCCATCATGTCGGCGATCTCGTCGATGCACTCGATGGTGATCAGGGTGGAGTCCATGTCCATGACCGCCAGTCTGAAATCGGCGAGTGCGCGCGGCCGCTCGATGCGTGCCAGGTCCACGCGTGCTGCATCGCAAATGGTTTCAATGGACTTCCAGCGCGCCGGCGGCAGGTCGGGCGAGCCGGTCAGCCGCCAGGCCTTGCTGCCCAAGCGTTCAGAAGAAGTGGCACCGGCTAGGCTCGCCAAGCGATCGAGGAAGCCGGGTGTGAAGCGTGCGGCCTGGAGAACGAGGTAAGCACTTGTCATGGACGGATTCTGGCAGCCCAGCGCGCGGCCTCGCCCGTGTCGGGGCCAAGTCCCAGTTCACCCTTTGCGTATGCAGCGGCAAGCCGGGTGGCCGCTTCGGCGACATTTGCTTCGGCAGCCCGGCGGTACCAGGCGACAGCCTGTACCGGGTCTGACACGATGCCCAGCCCTAGTTCGTAGGCGACGGCGAGTTCATGCATGGCCGGAGCTATCCCGGCCTCGGCCGCGCGCCGCAACCAGGTCGCGGCTTGTTCGAGGTCACGCGCCGTACCTTCGCCACGTGTCAGGAGGCGCGCGGTCCAATACTGGGCGCTTGGCAGGCCTTGGCGTGCCGCCAGCGCAAACAGGCGTGCCGCTTCACGCCAGTCGCGTTCGACCGCCAGGCCTTCGTAGTGAAAGCGCGCCAGCTGCGCCTTCGCACGCGCATAGCGTTGCGCCGCGGAGCGGCGCAACCATGCAATCATTGCTGCGTTGTCGGCCGGCCCGGCGCGCCCCTGGCCCAGCATCAGGGCCAGATTGAATTGCGCAACCGCGTCACCTGCCTCTGCGGCTCGCAGGTAAAGGCGCTGCGCTTCTGCATAACTCTGCACCACCCCGCGTCCGTCGTAGTACATGGCGCCCAGGTTGTTGAGAGCAACGGGTTGATCCTTGCTTGCTGCCACCCCGTACCAACGCGCCGCCGCGCCGTAATCCGGAGCGCCAGCAATGTTGGACTCGAAGTACTCACCCAGGAGGACCGCAGCTGTGGCATCGCCAGCTTCTGCCAGAACCGCGAGCGCACTCGCGTGCCGCGCTGCAGCAACCCGGTCCGCGGAAACAGCTCCGGAGATCATCGCCTGCAGGCGCTGCGCGTCGCCGGCAGATGGCCCCGCAAGGGTTGGTGGTGGCGCAGCGGATGGTTGCTGCTCCGATGGTTGCACCGACGCCGGCGGCTGGGCAGCAACAGGTGGTAGCGCCGGTGCAGTCGAGGCTGCGCGTGCCGGCGTCTCAGCCCGCGACAGCGCCTGGCGTGCCTCGGCATGGCCTTGCTGGGCGGCCAATCCGTACCAGTGGCGCGCCCGTTCCAGGTCGACGCCTATACCCAGACCCTTTTCGCGCATGACGCCGAGCAGGTATTGCGCCTCGGCAGCGCCACGGCGCGCTTGCGGTTCGAGGATGGACAGGGCCCGGCGGTAGTCCCCGGCTTCGAGTGCCTCGCGTCCGGGGCCGGGACTCTGGGCCAATATCGGGCAGGCAAAGCTTCCCATCCAGGCGCCAGCCAACGCGAACCACCACCAAAGAGTTCTGGCGCGACCACTCCCGCACGACCATAACGCCTTCATGAGATCGCCTTGAGGATGGCGCGCACCGCCTGCGCGCGCTCAGCGGCGGTCGCTGTCAGCGCGGTGACCCGCAGTCGGTCCTGGCCGGCCAGGCGCACATTGCGGTCACCTTGCATCAGCTGCACCAGGCGCGCGTGGTCGATCGGTGCCTCGCGCCGGAACTGCAAGAGGATCGCCTGCGGCCCGGCGTCAACGCGCAGCACGCCTGCTGCGGCTGCCACGACGCGCAGGCGATGGCATTCGAGCAGGGTGCGCGCTGCGACTGGCGGAGTGCCGAAGCGGTCTACCAACTCCTCGAATAGCGCATCCAGCGCCGCGGCCGATTCACAGTTGGCCAGGCGCTTGTAGAGGACCAGGCGCTCGTGGATGTCGCCGCAATAGTCGTCCGGCAACAACGCCGGCGCGTGCAGGTTGATTTCAGTCACCACGCCCAGTGGTTCGGAGAGATCGGGCTCGCGGCCGCTCTTCAAGCAGGTGACCGCGTGCACCAGCATTTCGTTGTAGAGGGAAAAGCCGATTTCAAGCATCTCGCCGGACTGCGACTCGCCCAGTACCTCGCCGGCGCCGCGGATCTCCAGGTCATGCATAGCCAGGAAAAAGCCCGATCCCAGTTCTTCCATCGACTGGATCGCCTCGAGGCGTTTCTTGGCCGCCGGCGTCAATGCATCCTCGCCGGCCACCAAAAGGTAGGCATAGGCCTGGTGATGCGAACGCCCCACGCGACCACGCAGCTGGTGCAACTGCGCGAGGCCGAAGCGGTCGGCCCGGTGCATGAGGATGGTGTTGGCCGAGGGCACGTCAATACCGGTTTCGATGATGGTCGTGCAAAGGAGCAAGTTGAAGCGCTGCTGATAGAACCCACGCATGACGCGCTCGAGCTCCCGCTCCGGCATCTGGCCGTGGGCAATCTCGATGCGCGCTTCCGGCAAAAGGCGCGTCAATCGCTCGCGCTGGTTTTCTATGGTTTCGACCTCGTTGTGCAGAAAGTAGACCTGCCCGCCGCGCTTGAGTTCACGCAGCACGGCCTCGCGAATGACGGAGTCGCCTTCGCGGCGCACGAATGTCTTGATGGCGACCCGTTTTTGCGGCGCGGTCGCGATCACCGAAAAGTCGCGCAGGCCCTCAAGGCTCATCGCCAGAGTGCGTGGAATCGGGGTGGCTGTCAGGGTCAGGACATCGACTTCGGCACGCAGTGCCTTGAGGGCTTCCTTCTGGCGCACCCCAAAGCGATGCTCCTCGTCGATGATGGTCAACCCCAGGCGGGCGAAGCGGGTGTTCTTGGACAGGAGCTTGTGGGTGCCGATCACGATGTCTATGCTGCCGTCAGCCAGCCCGGCCAGCACCGCGGCGCTCTCGCGCGCGCTGCGAAAGCGCGACAGCTCGGCGACCTTGATCGGCCAGTCGGCGAAGCGGTCGTTGAAAGTCTGGTGATGTTGCTCGACCAAGAGGGTGGTCGGGCAGAGCAATGCCACCTGCCGGCCGCCGGCGACGGCGACGAAGGCTGCGCGCAGCGCGACTTCGGTCTTGCCGAACCCGACATCGCCGCAGATCAGTCGATCCATCGGCCGCCCAGCGCGCATGTCCTCGATCACCTGGGTGATCGCTGCGCTCTGGTCGGCGGTTTCCTCAAATCCGAACCCGGCGGCAAAGGCCTCGTAGTCGTGGTTCTTGAACTCGAAGGCATGGCCCTGGCGCGCAGCGCGGCGCGCGTACAGGTTGAGGAGCTCGGCAGCGGTGTCGCGTACCGCCTCGGCCGCCCGGCGCCGCGCGCGCTCCCATTGATCGGAACCCAGGCGGTGCAGGGGCGCGTCTTCAGGGGAGGCACCGGAATAGCGCCCGATGACCGAAAGTTGCGCGACGGGAACATACAGCCGCGTTGCGTCGGCGTATTCGAGTTCGAGGAATTCATTGACGCCGTCACCCAGGTCGATATTGGCCAGACCGCGATAACGCCCGATGCCGTGCTCGCGGTGCACGACCGGATCACCGACCTTGAGTTCGGAGAGGTCGCGCAGCATGCCTTCGACATCGGTCTCGCGGCGCTTGTCGCGACGCGCCCGCACACGTGCTGTGTCGGCGTAGAGCTCGGTCTCGGTGATCAATGCCAGCGGCGGCGCGTGGTCCTCGATATAGAACCCGGCCGCCAGCGGTGCCACGCACAGGCCGAAGCGCGCCGACCCCGCAACAAAATCGGCAAACGATTTGCAGGGCTCCGGACGCAGTTGCGCCGTGGCCAGCAACTCAAGCATGGTCTCGCGCCGGCCTGCCGACTCAGCCACCACCAGGACGCGGCCCGGATGACGCGCGAGAAATCCGCAGAGGGCGGTGAGGGGGTGATCGGCGCGATGGTCGACCGCCAGGTCGGGGAGCGCAGTCGCTGGATCCACATCGGCTGCCGCAAGTGCTGCGAAGTCGCGCAGACGCAGGTAGAACGCCTCGGCGTCCAGGAACAGGCGCGCCGGCGGCAGGATGGGGCGTTCCGTGTCCGAACGCAGGAAGCGGTAACGCTCTTCGGTGTCCTTGCGGAATTCGGCGATCGACGCATCGACCTGCCCATGCAGCACCAGCAGGGCGTTGTCGGGCAAATAGTCGAAAAGCGTCGCCGTGGACTCGAAGAACAGGGGCAGGTAATACTCGATGCCTGCGCCCGCTATGCCGCTGCCGATGTCGCGATACAGGGTGGAGCGCGAAGGGTCACCTTCGAATACCTCACGGTAGCGCCCGCGAAACTCGGTGCGCGCGGCTTCGTCGAAAGGAAATTCGCGCGCCGGCAGCAGGCGGATTTCGCGTACCGGATAGATTGAGCGCTGGCTGTCGACATCGAAAGTCTTGATCGATTCGATGGTTTCGCCATCCAGGTCGAGGCGATAGGGCACCGCACTGCCGGTCGGGAAGAGGTCGATCAAACCACCACGCGCGGCGAACTCGCCGGGACTCACAACCTGGCGGACCGCACTGTAGCCGGCGCTGGCCATCTGCTGCTTGAGCGCTGCCGCATCCAGTCGATCGCCCGTCTTGAGCATGAAAGTCCTGGCCGCGATATACGCCGGCGGGCAAAGCATGCCCAGCGCCGTCGAGGCTGGCGCAATGAGAACATCGATGGCGCCCCGGGTGATATGGTGGAGAGTCTCCAGGCGTTCCGAGACTAGATCGGGATGCGGCGACAGGCTGTCGTAGGGAAGGGTTTCCCAGTCGGGGAGGAGGGCGATGGCCAGGTCGTCCCCGAAGACCGGCATCTCCTCTTTGAGTCGTGCGGCTTCGCGCGCATCCGCGCACACGATCACGAGCATGCCGCACGCCTCGGCTTTGCGCGTGCGTGCAAGGTCCGTGAGCCAGTGCGCGTCACGGGATGCGCGCGGCAGCGGCACGCGCAGACGCCGACCAGGTGCCGGTTGCAGCGCTGCCGCAGGCAAGGGAGGGGTGCTTAGCAAGATGGGCTAGCCAAAAAAACAAAGCGCGTCACTGACCGGTGACGCGCACCTGGGCAGCCAGATCGCGCCGCGGGGCCGACGGGGCGGCGGCGCCTCGCACCGCACACTGCGGGCGCACTTCCGACTGCAAGCCTCTATTATAGGCGCGGCCCACTTCAGATATTGCAATGTCCATCGCTACACGCCATTTCGCCATCGTTCCCGCCGCCGGCATCGGCGCCCGTAGCGGCCAAAGCATTCCCAAACAGTACGTGCCGCTGGCGGGACTGCCCATGCTGTGCCACTCGCTGCGCAGCCTGGCTGCAGCATCCTGCATAGACTTGGTCGTTTGCGTCCTGGCTGGCGATGACAAGTGGCCCGCTTCACCCCATGCGCATACGCTCAAGCGGGAATTCGGCGCCCGATTGCGTTTTATCAATGCCGGCGGGCCGACTCGGGCTGCCAGCGTCGAAGGTGGACTTGCGTTCCTCGGCGACGAAGCCCGGGCAGAGGACTGGGTCCTCGTGCACGATGCCGCGCGCCCGGGACTGCGCAGCAAGGATGTGGACACGCTGGTGACAGCACTTGCCGACGATCCGGTCGGCGGCATCCTGGCGGTGCCGGTTGCCGACACGGTCAAGCGCGCCGATGCAACGGGTCGGATTGATGCCACTCCGCCCCGGGAAGGTCTTTGGCTGGCGCAGACGCCGCAGATGTTTCGCTACGGTTTGCTGCGGCAAGCCTACGCGCAATTGCCCGGAGCAAGCGATGAAGCGGCCGCGGTCGAGTCGCTTGGACTCAAACCACGCCTGGTGCAGGGGCGGGCAGAGAACTTCAAGGTCACGCAACCGGACGATTTCGCGTTGGCCGAGGCCGTCCTGAGGGCGCGTGGACCGAACTAGCGCGACGGGCCAAACTGTCGGCATTGTTTACACCTTCTCGTTGCGGTTTATAAAAGTCTTTTAAAATCAACATCATATATTGTGGGCGTGGAATTTGCTAATAGGGTGGCATGAGAGTTTTATTGGTATTACGGGCGAGACTGCTGGGTTGTTCAGAAACCGGTGCAATCCAAGTACAGGATCTGCAAGACCGAATCAGTCAGCGGGCATTGGATACGGCACGGCACCTCAAGGGCAGCGCGTGCGCCTGGGCACTTTTGGCGGCACTTTGTGTTTTCCTGGCCAAACCCGGGCATGCACAATCGCCTGCTGCGGCGCCCTCGACGTCACCGATGTCAGGAGTGGATGTGCTGCGCGGCGATTTTGGCAGCCAGGACAGGTTCGACCCGGATGCCGCCAAGGATAGTGAACGTGCCAGGCAACTCCTGCGTTCGCTCCTCGCCGAGGATATGGCGCGCGCGACTGGCAGGGACGGTAACCCGAATAGCGGTGCAGCTGCCGGCGCCGCAGCGGGGTCGGGGCCCTCCGCCGCGTCACCCGGTCGAGCCACGCCGCCCGCGGTGAATTCGGGGGCGGTGCAGAGCCAGGCTGCGTCATCCATCGGGTTCAGCCAACCTGCGAGCGGCCAGAACGTCCCGGAGTCTGCAGCTTCGGGAAATTCTGCCTCTGGCAACACTGAAGTGCCCGCTGCGAACCGGGCTGTCGAGGGCAACGGTGAAGCCACGGACTCGCCGCGCTTCACTTCGACCGCGCCCGTAGACGGAAGCCGCACGCGGGCGCTGGTAGCCTCATTGCTGAGCGAGATCGCGCCGTATGTGATCACCGTCTTTTTGCTCTACCTCGGATATCTCGCGCTCAAGGCCAAGCTGAAGCGCGATGCGCGCAAGTCGGACAGGTCGGGCAGATCCGGACGCAGGCGCCGTGAGGCGAGTCAGTCCGGCCTATCCGAACGTGATGCCGAGCCGGCAATGGTCCGCCAACGGGCTGGCAACGCGAGTGCGGCACGGAACTGAGTCCTGATCCGCGCCAGCACCCGGACCTCAGGAGCAGGAACCCGTTGGTGGCCTGTTTGCACCAGGCAAATGGGCAACGCTTAGCGACTTCAGGAACGCGACCAGGTCGGCACTTTCGCGCGGGTTCAGATTGAGCGGCTTGAGAATGCGCTCGCCATCGGCGTGCAGGCGGTCGACATCAAGCTCTGAATAGTGCCTGACAACATCACCCAGAGTGGCATGGCTGCCGGCGTGCATGTAAGGCCCGGTACGCACTGCTTCACGTAGTCCTGGCACCTTGAATTCCCCCCAGTGGCGATGCTCCTGCACCAAATGCCGGATTCCGACTGCATCCGCCGGGTTGCCTGCGTCGGAAAACGAGCTGAGTCGGTTGAAGCGGTCCTGCTGCACCCGGGCGATCCCGCCGTGCCGGCCACTGTCGACCTTGCCGGGCGCCAGAAAGAACGGCACTCCGATATCGGCGAACTCGCCATTGGAAAAAGTCGGCCCGAAATGGCATACCGCGCAATTGCCGCGACCGACGAATATTCGGAGGCCGCGCTTGGCCGCGTCGGAATAGCGCGCCATGCCGGCACGGTCGCCCTTGGCCAGCGCATCACGAAAACGGTCGAACGAGGTGCGCGGTGTGACCAGCGACTCCTGGAATGCGGCCAATGCCTTGGCGATCTCCACGGCAAGCAGCAGATCGTCGGCGGGCACCGCGCCGAAAGCGCGCGCGTGTCGGCAGTTCATGTCGGCGTCTGCGCGCAGGAAGGCAGCAAGCCGCTCGACACTGTTGCCCATCTCGCGCTCGTCGGTAAGCGGCTTGAGCGCGTGTGACCAGAGGCTATCGCTGGCGCCGTCGCGCCCCAGCCAGCGTTCGTGGCGGGCATTGAGTACGCTGGGCGTGTTGCGTCCCAGCGGCACCTGCCCCATGCCGATGCGGCGCCTGTCACTCCAGGCCAGCGCGGGAACGTGGCAGGTTGAGCAGGCGAATTTTCCGTTCGCCGAGAGACGTGGGTCGAAGAACAGGCGTTGGCCATAGTCGATGCCGGCCGCCGATCCCGAGACCCGGTTGCTCGCGTCCGGCTGCCAGGGGGCCGGCCACGGGCCATGCGCAAGAATGGCGCGCGTTTCATCGGCGCTGAAGATCACTCCTGCGGCGGCGGGGGTGACCGCGAGACTGGCCAGCAACGCCAGCGCAATGACGCGCATCAGCGCAGCCAGTGATCCTGGGTCAGGCGCTCCGTGCCACGCGCATCGCGCACCTCGAAGACATACTGCCAGCGTCCCGGCATATGGAACATCAGGCCCTCGACACGAAACGCGCCGCCGCCCCGATCGGTCACGCTCGGCCGGTAGTTCATGCCATGGCGATGCTCCGGCATGCGCGCGTCGACACGAAGTTCAGCCACCCGATCGTGGGGGGCGCGTGCGCAGACGATCACGTCGAGCGCGAAATGCTGCCCCACCACGACCGGCGCCGGTTGCGGTCGGTAGGCCAATTCGTAGTGGGTCGACTCGACCCGTTGCCCGCCCTCGATCCGGGCTGTGCAAGCCAGCGCGGCCGGGACGTGCAGGCAAGCGCAGAAAAGCGCGCCGCAGAGTGCCCGACTCGTCATGGCCTTTTCATCGGATTCGGGCCGAACAGCGCGTCACCGTTGCGATGCGCGATGCGTGCGGCGACATCGGCGGGCAGCTCGCGCATCCACTCGCGTGACCAGCGCGCATGCTCGACCACGTAGGGCCAGCGCTCCGGCGTGAAGGTATCGGTGCCGACCATGAAGCGATCGGGAAATTCCAGGAACAGGGCCCTCCAGTCCGGATGAACCTTTCCACCTTGACCGTGGTCGCTGCGAAACGCCAGGTCACACCACAGGTTCTTGTGCTTGCGCAGCATCTCGGCCACTTTTCCCGGCGCGTCGAATCCCGAGTGCGCCCACAGGATGCGCGCCTGCGGCCACTGGCGAAAAAGTCGCTCGACCGCATCGACATCCGAATGAGCGTGCAGCACCAAATTGTGCTGCCGCGCCAACTCGACCATGCGTCGCGGAATTGGCAGGTCCGCGTCGGCCCCATAGAGATGGAATTCCCCGATGGCCACATAGCGATAGCGCTTGAGGCGATCTTCCACGTAGCGTGTGATGGCATCGTCGCGCACCCAGGTCGACACATCGCTACGCAGGCGATAGGGGCGCAGCGAGGGCAGGATCATGTCGGGCGCTTCGGCGTAAAGCTTCTGGTTGCCGTCGTCATTGGAGCTCGAGACCAGCGCGCGGCGCACCCCGGCACGCCGCAGCAAGTCGATGGCGACCTTGGGTGGCACCATTTCCCAAGCGTCGTGGCTGTAATGCATGTGCGCGTCGAAGATCGGCAGCTCGGCGGCTGCAAGTGCGGCCGACAGCACGCCGCCGGCAAGGACAGTGGCCAGCCGCAGATGAACTCTCATGACGGTCTCCAGGATTCGATAGGCCAGGCGGATCACAGCAAGCGACGCTGGCTCGCTCGGGCGAAGTAGAACCACTCGTTGCCGGGCAGGGCGTTCGTGTTCGGGAATACTACCCGGCCGTCCGCCGGGGAACGCACTTCGCTGCCATCGCGCCGCACTCCGATAACCTGGTCCTGTTCGACCCGATCGAAACTGGACCAGGTACGCGTGAATCTATCCTCGGGGTCGTGACGATCGGTGACATCTTCCAGCGCAAGCACCTCGAATTCGGAGGCCGGTGCCTGCAGTGCCACGTCCGCCAGACCCAGGAGAGCGAGCGTCTGGCGGATTGCAAGATAGGCGCGCGCCGGAGCTACCGGGTCGGCGTGTTGCCCGCACTCCAGCGTGACAGCATAGCCGCCGCTGCGGCGCATGAATTCGGTGGTGCCGACACCGTAATCGACGTCCAGCAGTGTCGGCGAATAGCCTGACGGGGCGGCGCGCCGCCTCCGCACGCCGCGTTCATAGGCGCTCATCCAGCCGGTGACGACGCGCCGCGGGCCCAGATGTGCAGCCAGACGCGCTTCGGCGGCAGCATGGCTGAAGGGCTCGAGCGGCCCGTCGTTGTCCTCTGGACCAACCACGGCGAACGGCTCGCCCTGGGCGTTGAAAGAGTGCAGGTCGAGCAGCACGTCGTTGGCGGCGATCAGGGGACACAAATGATTGGCGATGCGATCCTCGAAGTCGGCCGGGGCTTCGCGAACGCGCAGGCCGCGATTGAGGTTGCGTTCACCGTTGCGCTGGACGCGCTGGAAGGCAAGTGGATTGGTGACCGGAACCATGGTGAGCGCGCCGCGTTCAATCGACAGTTCGCCGCGCCCCAACTCCTGGATTACACGGCGGATCGCATGGGTACCACATACCTCGTTGCCGTGCACCGCACCCAGCACGAGCAGGCGCGGACCCTCCGCCAGGGCACGGAAGGTGTGGAACTCCAGGGATGTCGGCGTTCGTGGTGTGCTCATGTGGTCGCAGCAGGCAGGATCGAAGGGGCGCAGTTTGTCATGAGCTGCACGAGATCTGCCGCGCGGATGCGACTTGACCGCGGATCAACTCGGGCCATGCGCATGTAGAGGCGTTCAGCGCTGCCTCCCGCCTCGCCGGTCCAAATCCAATCTGCGGCTTGCAATGCGGCGCGGGCAGCGTCATCGCCGTCGGGCCGGTCGAGCCAGGAGGTGCCATCGACGGCCAGAAGGGTGCCGAGGCATCGTGCAGCCGGCGCCTCGGTGGCAAGTTCGCGTTTCAGTTCGGCGGGGTCGGCGCGCGCCGAGGCAACAAAAACCACTGCATCGAACTGGCGCACTCCGTGGCGCGAGAAGCGCCAGGTCGCGTCGCGCAGCGTGGCAGTCCAGGACGCTGCCGGTCGGCAGCAGACGCAGGGGCGAATTCGCACTGCGCTTCCCCCATCGCGCCCGTGCGCTACGAGCCTGTGCGACTGGAGATATCCGGCCTCGTTCTCTATGACCAGCGTGCGCTCGCCAGCGCAACCGGCCAGCATCAGGTCCAGCAGCGCAGCCTTGGCGGTGCGAGACGGGCCGGTCAGGAGCAGGATGGGTATTTGTGGAGCGTGCATCGCGAGGGGACGGGCGCAGCAGGCAAAACTATAATCGAGCCTAGCTTCCTCCAACTTGCACAACGGGCTCATGCGCATCGGCCAAGGTTTTGACGTCCACGCCCTGGTTACAGGGCGCCCGCTGATCATAGGCGGTGTGACCATCCCCTACGAGCGCGGACTGGATGGCCACTCCGACGCGGACGTGCTGCTGCACGCGATCACCGATGCGCTTCTGGGTGCTGCCGGGCTGGGCGACATCGGCCGCCATTTTCCCGACACTGATGCAAGCTTCAAGGGAGCGGATTCGCGCGTGTTGCTGCGCGAAGTCGTGGCGCGCGTGCGCAAGGCCGGCTATGCGCCGGTCAATGTCGACTGCACGATCATCGCTCAGGCGCCTAAGATGGCGCCGCATGTCGACGTCATGCGGGCCAATATCGCTGCAGATTGCGGGTTGGCGCCAAATGCGGTCAACGTCAAGGCCAAGACCACCGAGCGGCTCGGCTTTACCGGACGCGGCGAGGGAATCGCCGCCGAGGCCGTGGCGCTGGTCGAGTAACGCCGGCCTGCATCGGCCATGCATCCAGGGAGGAGCTCCGGCGTCTAGCCTGTGTCGGCCGCCGCCGCCCCCGGCTGCCGCGGCGCCCTCACAGGGGGCGGGAAATCCAGGCGCGCGATCAGGCCACCGCCGTCGCGCGGCAGAAGTGCAAACGCAGCCCCATGCGTGCGGGCGATGCGCTCGACAATGGCTAGTCCGAGGCCGGCGCCATCGGCGCTGCCGCGCGCGGCGTCGCTGCGCACGAAAGGCTGCTTCAAGCGTTCGATGTCGCCTGGCGCGATGCCGGGACCGCGATCGCGCACCTCGATGCGCGCGCGGAAGGAATCGACATCGACCGCCAGTTCAACCGGGGCTTCCGAATTCGCATACTTGAAGGCGTTGTCGATCAGATTGGAGAGCGCGCGACGCAGCGCCTGGGGCCGTGCCAGGACCATGCTGCCTTCCGGCACGCTGGTCACAAGTTCTCGCTGCGCGGATGCGTGATGTCGCGCCAGGTCGTCTGCCAACTTCACCAGGTCTACCTCGACCAACGCCGCGGCGTCATCGTGGCCGCTGCGCGCGAAGTCGAGAAACTGGCCGATCACCTGGTCCATCTGCTCGATGTCGGCGACCATGCCATCGCGCAGGCCTGGATCGGTGGTCATTTCCAGCCCCAGGCGCAGGCGGGCCAGCGGGGTTCGCAAGTCGTGCGAAATGCCCGCCAACACCATGGCGCGATCCTTTTCCTGGGACGCCAAGTCGCTTGCCATCTGGTTGAAGGCTCGCGTCACGGCGACCACCTCGCTGGCGCCGGCCTCGGCCAGGCGTGGCGGAGCGCCCCCGGCGCCGACGGTGCGCGCCGCACCAGCCAGGGCTTCGAGAGGACGCGTGATGCGACGCACCAGCAGGAAAGCCCCTCCCAGCGCAAGAGCCAGCGCCAGTGCTCCCCAGCCGAGCCATTGCAGCGGGAAACTGCGCTCGATGCGCTCGCGCCGCAGGCGCAGCCAGTACTCGTCCTCGTCGATGCGAAAGCTGACCCAGAGCCCGGGCAGCCCGTTGCGGGCAAACGCAAAGCGCGTTTCTGCGCCGGCTTTTTCCCGTACCAGGGTCTGCATCAGCGCGACCCCGGGAAGCTGCGGCGGGGCGGTCAACGCCTCATCAGGCTCGGCAGGATAGATTTCGATGCGCTCGGAGTTGGAGATCTCCCGCATCAGCGCGGCGCGCGCCTCGGGCCGCGAACTTACCAGCGCGGCGCGCGTCAGGTTGAGGATCGCCGCGACCTGCATGGCCACCTGCTGGCCGCGCGGTTCGCGTTCGTAGATGCGAAAGATCTGCACCCAGGCAGCCACCGACACTGCCAGCAGCAGCACGATGACCAGGAAGGTGCGCCAGAGCAGGCTCTTGGGCATCCCGCCTCACGCGCTGGGCGCGGGCTGATCCGGGACGAACACGTAACCGAATCCCCACACGGTCTGGATGTAGCGCGGATTGGACGGATCGGCTTCGATGATCTTGCGCAGGCGTGAAATCTGCACGTCAATGGCGCGGTCGAAAACGTCGTACTCGCGACCGCGCGCCAGTTCCATGAGCTTGTCGCGCGACAGTGGCTTGCTCGGATGTCGTACCAGCACCTTGAGCACCGAGAACTCGCCGGAGGTCAGGGTGACCGGCTCGCCATCGCGGGTCATGCTGCGCGTGGCCAGATTCAGAACGTATGGTCCGAAGGAGACACTTTCAGGTTCGGCTGCAGGCGCCGCCGGCGGCCCGGACTCGCGCGCCCGGCGCAGCACCGCCTGGATGCGCGCGACCAGCTCGCGCGGATTGAGCGGCTTGGCGAGATAGTCGTCTGCCCCCATCTCGAGGCCGACGATGCGGTCGACCTCCTCACCGCGCGCGGTGAGCATGATGATGGGCGTCTGGTTGCCGGCCGCGCGCAGGCGCCGGCAGATGGCCAGACCGTCCTCGCGCGGCAGCATGAGGTCGAGCACGATCAGGTCGAAAAGCTCGCGGTTGAGGAGCTTGTCCATGAAGGCGCCATCGGGCGCTGCCTGGGGCGAAAAACCCTGTTCACCCAGATAACGCAGCAAAAGCTCGCGCAGGCGCGCGTCGTCATCGACGATGAGAATTTTTTTCTGCTGCACGGTCACCTCGCCAGTTTAGCGTTGCACTTGCAATAACGCGTTGCATGGATCATTCGGTATGCGACGGTTTGCAAGCAAATGTAAATCGGCTAGTCTCGCGCCTCGCCTTTTTCTACCCAAGCTGCCGTGAAAATACTCGTTACAGACCACAATTTCCCTGATCTGAAACTGGAGACGGACCTGCTCGAAGCGGCAGGGATCGAGATCGCCGTGGCCCAGTGCAGGACGACCGGCGAGGTCATCGCCGCGGCCGCCGGATGCTCGGCGCTGCTCGTGACCTATGCGCCGGTCGACGCGGCAGTCCTCGATGCGCGCCCGGAGATCGGCCTCATCAGCCGCATCGGGGCGGGCTTCGACAGCGTCAATACGCAGGATGCGCAGGCGCGCGGCGTCTGGGTTGCCAATTCGCCGGATTACGGTTCCTCCGAGGTCGCCCTGCACGCCCTGTCACTGGGACTGGCCTTGAGCCGGCGCCTGAATCGTTTCGACAATGACATTCGTTCCGGCACCTGGAGCGCCTTTTCGGCCGGCGTGCCCCGTCGCCTCGCGGAGATGACTGTGGGAGTGCTGGGCTACGGGCGAATTGGTAGCCGCTTTGCCTATTTTGCGCAGACCATGTTCGGACAGGTGCTGGCGCATGATCCGTATCGCATCGATGGCGATTTCGCGCCTTATGTGACCCCGGTGGGACTGGATGAACTTTTCGAGCGCGCCGACCTCCTGTCGATCCACGTGCCTCTCAGTGCAGCTACCCGTCACCTTGTCAGTGCGCGACTCCTGGATCGAATGAAAACCGGATCCATTCTGGTCAACACTGCACGCGGCGCGGTCGTAGACGTCGACGCGCTGATTGCGCGTCTGGATAAGTTTGACGGCGTAGGTCTGGACGTGCTGCCTATCGAGCCGATCCCGCGCGATTCACCGTTGTTGACCGCCCGCAACGTAATCCTGACGCCGCACGCGGCCTGGTATACCGCGTCGTCGGAACGCGAATTGCGGCGCAAGGCTGCGCAAAACATCATCAGCTGGATGAATTCGGGGCGACCTGACTACCCTGTGGTCGCCGGTACACGATTAGCACCGGCAGGATGAGCGACTAGCACGCATTGCTGCGTCGCAACATCAAATCCTCGGGTCTGTGATTGACAGCCTGCAGGGTGGCGTCTAGTCTTCGCGACCTGTTGGACAGGTCATCGGCCCCCAGGACTGATTGAGGCGCCGCAAATTTAATCGTTGAGGAGACAAGTATGACGGGTTTGCTTCGCCGCTCGGTTGCGGCTGTTTTGTCCGGCGTCGTTCTGGCGGCGGCTTCGGGTGCCGCACTAGGGCAGGAACGCCTGACGGTCTGGTTTACCAAGGGCTTCTACCCCGCAGAGGACAAGGCGCTGGAGACCATGATCTTCCGCTTTGAGCAGAAGACCGGGGTCAAGGTCGATCTTTCGCTCTTCGCGGTGCAGGACATCATGCCCAAGACCGTCGCAGCGCTCGACGCCGGTACGGTTCCCGATGTGTCCTTTGGACTGACCTACGACTTCCAGGCCGCGGGCAAATGGGCCTTTGAAGGCAAGCTGGTCGACCTCTCGGACATCCTTGCACCGATGAAGGACAAGTTCCTTCCCAATACGCTTTCCACGGCCTTCCTGTACAACGAAAAAACCAAAAAGAAGGCCTACTACGCGTTCCCGGTCTACCAGCAGACCATCCATATCCAGTATTGGAAGGACATGCTGGCCGAAGCCGGCTTCAAGGACAGCGACATCCCGCAGGACTGGAAGGCCTACTGGAACTTCTGGTGCGACAAGGTGCAGCCCGCGCATCGCCAGAAGTCCGGCAAGCGCACCTTCGGCATCGGCAATCCGCTGGGCGTGGATTCGACCGACTCGTTCTACAGCTTCTACCAGTTCCTGATCGCCCACAATGCCCGACTGGTCGACGATGCGGGCAAACTGGTGATTGACCAGGCGAAGAATCGCGCTGGTGCAATCGCGGCCCTCAAGGACTACACCGACCTGTACACCAAGGGCTGCTCGCCGCCGTCGTCGAACGCCTGGAAGGATCCGGACAATAACGTCGCCTTCCACAACAAGACCACCGTCATGACCCACAACGCGACGATCTCGATCGCCGCCAAGTGGCTCGACGACAGCAACAACACAGCGCTCACCGGCGAGCAGCGCGCGCAGGCCAAGAAGAACTACGAGGACCTGATCGCCACGGCCGCCTGGCCGAAGAAGGTCGACGGTTCGCCGATGTCCTATCTGGCCGCCGTCAAGATCGGCACCATCTTCGAGGGCGCCAAAAACATCAAGCGGGCCAAGGAGTTTGTCGCCTTCATGATGGAAGACTCCAACCTGGTTCCCTATACCGAAGGCTCCCTGGGTCGCTGGTTCCCGGTGACCAAGGGTGGTGCGGCGCGTGATTTCTGGCAGTCCGACGTGCACCGCAAGACGGTCCACAGGCAGTTCGCGAACGGCACCAGCCCTTTCCCCTTCGTCTACAACTACAAGTTCACGATCCTCAACAATGAGAACGTCTGGGCCAAGGCGATGAGCCGTGTCACCAATGACAAGTGGACTCCGGAGCGCGCTGTCGACGAGATGATCGCGCGCATCAAGGCGGTCGCAGGCTGATTCTGCGCAGTCGGCGGGGTTAAGCGGCCCCGCCGGCAGATACATGGCAGCCGTACTTTCATCTTCCGGCACCGCGGGAACTCTCCCCGCGAAGCCGGCGTTTGGCAGCGTCACGCCGTTCCGGCCGGCGTCGTGGAACACGATCGGCTGGCTGCTGCTGGTTCCCTACGTCCTGGTCTTCGCGATCCTGGTTGTCTACCCGGTCGTCTACGGACTCTACCTGGGTAGCGACCCGCAGAGCTACGTAAAGCTTTGGCATGACCCGATCTTCTTCAGTTCCGTCATCAACACCGCGATCTTCCTGGTCGTGGTGGTCAATCTCAAGTTCGCGATCGCGCTTTTCCTGTCCGGTTTTTTCGTCCACGAGCGTGCGTGGATACGCGTGCTTTCGGTGATCTTCATTCTGCCCTGGGCGGTGCCGTCGATACCCACCATCCTGTCGTTCCGCTTCATGCTGAACCCCGAGTGGGGCATCATCAACAGCATCATCTTCAAGCTCACCGCGCTGGATGGACCCAACTGGCTCAACGACCGCTGGATCGCCTTTTCGATGGCCGGGGTCGTGCACATCTGGAAATCGCTGCCGTTCTGGACCCTGATCCTCATCACCGGGCGCCTGGCGATCTCCCGCGACCTCTACGAGGCAGCGGCTGTCGACGGCGCCACCGGCTGGCAGAAGTTCCGCTGGATCACCTGGCCGTCGCTACGCACCCTGTACCTGACCTCGGTGATCCTGTCGATGATCTGGACTCTCGGCGACTTCAATTCGGTGTATCTGCTGACCGGCGGCGGGCCAGGCGACCTGACACACGTCATGGCAACCCTCGGCATCCGCTACCTGCGCCTGGATCAACTCGACATGGCGATGGCGACCATCGTCGTCGCCTTGCCCTTCGTCCTGCCGCTCATGTGGTTCATGGTCAGGCGCTTGTCCGCGGCTCCCGAAGAGGCGAAATAGATGCGCCGCTGGCTCAACGAGGCGACCCTGATCCTGATCGGCATTCCGGTCCTCCTGTGGACCATCCTGCCGATTTATCACATGTTCCTGTTCGCGATTTCGCCCAAGGACAGCGCGTTCGCCGGCAAACTCTGGCCGGACAGCCCGACGCTCAAGAACTTCGAGTTCGTTTTCGAGCAGAAGCACCACTTCCTGAACC
The DNA here is from genome assembly GCA_046160545.1 of Burkholderiales bacterium. Lineage (GTDB taxonomy): Bacteria > Pseudomonadota > Gammaproteobacteria > Burkholderiales > JAEUOS01 > JAEUOS01. Next base: position 63,482 of record JBJXGS010000044.1, on the reverse strand, counting down.
ACTTTTGGGGCCAGCTCTGGTCGTCGGTCCTGATCGCGTTCATGACCGGGCTCCTCACGCTCCTGATCGCGACCGCCGCGGCCTTCGCGATCAGTCGCCTCAAGGTCAGGGGCGGGCGCATGATCATGAATTTCGCGCTCGCGACCTACTTCATCCCGGCCGCCTTCCTCGCTGTTCCCATGTACAAGGCCATGGGCACCTACGGCCTCCTGAACACCAAGACCGCGATGATCCTCGCCATGGTCGCCCTGGCGAGCCCCTATGCGATCTGGGTCCTGAAGCAGGCGTCCGACAAGCTGCCGGTCGAGCTCGACGAGGCGGCGATCATGGACGGCGCAACCGCGATGCAGCTTTTTCGACTGGTCTACCTGCCGCTGATGGTGCCGTCGCTGGTCGCCATCGGTACCTACGCGGTGCTGCTTGCCTGGAACGAGTACCTGTACGCCTTTTTGCTCATGTCCAACGAGAAGGAAGTGCCGCTGTCGGTCGCGCTGGGCCTTTTCATGTCGGCCGACGACTCGCCCTGGGAGCTTCTCATGACGACCGGCTTCGTCTACGCGCTGCCGCCCGCGGCGATCTACTACGCGTTCAGGAAGTACATGGTCTCCGGCCTGACGGCGGGCGCCGTAAAGAGCTGAAATGTCCGGCGGTGTCGCCTCGACCCTGGCCGAGCGAGTCGCCGAGCACATCCGCGCCGAGATCTTCGCGCAGCATTTGAAGCCCGGCGATGCGCTGCCCGGCGAGATCGAACTGGCGGCCCGCCTGGGCGTATCGCGGGGCATCGTGCGCGAAGGGCGACGCCAGTTGGTTGCCGCCGGCCTGATCGAAGTCAGCAATGGTCGCCGTGCACGCGTCTCACGCATGGACGACGCGCCGATTCTTGGTTTCATGACCAATGCGCTGGCAACGCGCCAGATCGGCGTGCCCGAGGTGCTCGAGTTTCGACGCACGCTCGAGATCGGCGTCGCCGGCCAGGCTGCATTGCGACGCGGCGAAGTCGACCTGGCGCGTTTGGACGGCATCGTGCGCACCCTGCGCGATGCGGTCGAATCGCGCAAGCACTATATCGACGCCGACATGGCTTTTCATCGCGCCCTGGCGCTGGCCGCAGGCAACCCGCTCTATGTACTCCTGCTTGACGCGATCCGCGAGCCGATGCGCGGTTCGATGTGGGCCAGCGAGGCACACCGACGCGGCCATCGCTCGATACGCGAAGGCCATCGCCTGCACGAAGCCATTCATGACGCGGTCGTGCGCGGCGACCGCGCGGGCGCAGAACAAGCGATGCGCGAGCATTTCGCAGATATTGCCGATGTGATGCAGGAAGGGGAAGCGGCTTGACTGAGACAGCGACTCTGACCGCGCGGCTTGGCGCGCTCTATACCGGTGCAGTGCACGACGTCCTGCGCGCGCTCGGCCACGACAACTGCGTCCTGCCGCCGACCATTCGTCCGCTCGATCCGACGCTCAAGGTCGCCGGGCCGGCCTGGACGGTCTCTGGTCGCATGGACCGCACCAGGTCCCGCCACGAAACCTTGCTGGGCTGGACCACGGTCTTGTCAAAGGCGCCGACCGGGCACGTCGTGGTCTGTCAGCCCAATCATCAGGAGGTCGCGATGATGGGCGAACTCTCCGCGGAGACGCTCAAGAACAAGGGGGTGCTTGGTTACGTGGTCGACGGCGGCTGCCGCGACTGCGATTTCATCCTCGAGCAGAAATTCCCTGTGTTTCATACCTTTTTCACACCCTCCGACATCGTGGCACGCTGGATTCCCGATCACTTCGGGGAGCCTGTGACCATCGGCAGCGTAACCATCCGCAGCGGCGACTTCATCCTGGGCGACCGCGACGGTATCGTCGTGATCCCGCAGGAAATGGCGCAGGACGTGGTGGCCAGGACCGAAGAGGTGGCCGTCACCGAAAACCAGGTCCGCGAGGCGATCCGCGGTGGTATGGATCCGGTCGAGGCCTATCTCAAGTATGGCAAGTTCTGACCCGCGCCTGCTTCTGCTCGGGCCCGACGACCACTGCCTCGCGTTGGCGACAACCAACCCGCGAGGGTGCGCACTCCTAATGGACGGCACGCGAGTAACGCTTGCGGCAAGCATGGCGGCGGGACACAAGGTGGCGCGACGCGATATCGCAACCAGCGAAAAAATCCACAAGTATGGCGCAATCATTGGTCCCGCGACCCAAGCGATTCGTCGCAGCGAGCATGTTCATTTGCGCAGACTCGCCAGCGACAGCATTTCCACCTGCACGCTGCCAGGCCCGGCATGATGCTCTTGAAGCTCGCCGCCGCGCCCGCGGTAGTGTGGCTTGCCAGTCAGGCTGGCCGGCGCTGGGGGCATCGTGTCGCGGGCGTCATCGGCGGCTTTCCGCTGATCGCCGCCCCCCTGGTGTTCTTCATCGCGCTTGAGGTACCGGGCAGCTTCGCCGGCGAGATCGCCTGGCTCACGATGGCGGCAGCGCCAGGAGTTGCGGTGCACTGTTTTGTCTATGCCTGGCTGGCGCGCGCGGGCATGGGATGGCCGCTGTGCCTTGCCGCGGCCTGGTTCGCCTGTGTCGCAGCGGCCGTGCTCCTGACCGGTGTGATCCCCCATGGCTGGGCGGGCTTTGCGCTGGTGCTGGGCGTCGGTCTTGCACTGGCTGCGGGGCTGCCACGGGCGCGTGGCAGCGCCACCCTGACGGTGATTCCGGATCTCGAGATCGCAGTTCGCATGACGGCTGCACTGGCGCTCGCGGCGGCGATCATGTTCGGTGCCCAGACCATGGGCGCGCGTGCCTCCGGTGTGCTGCTGGGTTTTCCCATCACCGCCTCCGTGCTGCCGGTCTTCACATTGCACCTGCACGGCGCCGAGGCGACCATTCGCCTGCTCTCCGGCTTCAGTACCGGTCTCCTGGGTTTCGGCACCTACTTTTTCGCGTTCGCCTCGCTGGTCGAGGAGCACGGTGCCTGGCTGGCCGCGGCGGCCGGAGCGGCCGCCTGCCTGGCAACGGTCAGCACCGTGTTGCGCCTGCAATCCTGGCGACAAAGGAATATCACGTGACAAAAAGCTGGTGCGCCTGGGTCCAGGCGAGCCTGAACAGCCTCGCCGCGGCGCCGATTGAAGCCATGGGCTTCGACGAACTAATCGTCGGCACGACCTTCAGTGGGTCGCAAGGTACCAGCGGGATTACGGCCAACCCGGCGGTGGGCCGCGCGTTTGATACGAAGATTGACGCGGGCGCAGACTGCATATGAGTGGATTCGACCTGGCCCTGCGCGAAGCGCGGCTCATCGGCGCGGATGAACACGGCGTCGTCTCCGCGCTTGAGGGGGGTGTTTCGTCTGACATCTGCCTGGTCGAGACCAAGGCGCGGCGTTTTTGCGTCAAGCGGGCGCTGGCGCGCCTCAAGGTCGCCGCCGACTGGCGTGCGCCGATCGAGCGCAACCGCAGTGAAGTCGAATGGATGAAGGTTGCCGCCGCAATCGTACCGGGTGCGGTTCCCGAAATCCTTGCTGACCGCTCGCAGGACGGATGGTTCGCGATGGCCTACCTGGAGCCGGCCGCACATCCATTGTGGAAATCGGAATTGCGCGACGGGCGCATCGACCCGGAATTCGCTGCGCGCGTCGGGGCGACCCTGGTTCGAATCCACGCCGCGAGCGCGGCTGATGCCAGCCTGCCGGCGCGTTTTGCGACCGACCATATCTTTGGACCGATCCGACTGGAACCCTATCTCGCAGCCACCGCGGAAAAGCACAGCGACTGCGCAGCGCGACTTGATGCCCTGATCGCGGCAACCCGCACCAACAAGAAGGCGCTGGTGCACGGCGACGTGAGTCCAAAGAACATCCTGATCGGACCGCAGGGCCCGGTCTTTCTCGATGCGGAGTGCGCCTGGTGGGGGGACCCGGCCTTCGACCTGGCGTTTTGCCTCAATCATCTGCTGCTCAAGGGCGTGTGGCGAATGCAGTGGAAGGCGCGTTATCTCGAGTCGTTCGACGCGCTGGCGCATGCTTATTTCCGCGGAGTCGACTGGGAGAGTGTGCGGGAACTGGAGGCGCGCGTGGCCGGCTTGCTGCCGGGACTTCTTCTGGCCCGTATCGACGGCAAGTCGCCGGTCGAATACATCACGGAAGAATCGGACCGGGAGCGCGTGCGCCGGATCGCACGGCGTTTCCTCATCGAGCCGGTATCGACCCTGGCGCCGATCCGTGTTGCCTGGGCTCAAGGGGAGGGTGCATGAGCGCGATCGCAAAGGTCGTCGGCCGCCGTGTTTGGGACAGCCGCGGCCGCCCGACCGTCGAGGTCGATGTGAAACTTGCCGACGGCAGCTTTGGACGCGGCATCGCGCCGGCCGGAGCTTCGCGCGGCACGCGCGAAGCTGTCGACCTGCGCGATCAGGGAAAGCGTCTCGGTGGTTTCGACGTGAGCGCCGCGGTAAGTAACGTCAATGGCGAGATCGCGCACTTTCTCAACGGACGCGATGCGACCGACCAGGCTGGCATCGATGCGGCGCTGATCGCGCTGGACGGCACACCCAACAAGGCGCGTCTGGGTGGCAATGCGCTGGTTGCCGCAAGCATCGCCGTCCTGCATGCGGCAGCGGCGTCCGCGGGTGAGCCCCTATGGCGCCATGTCGCCGCCGGACGCCCGGTGACCATGCCTTTGCCGGAAATCCAGATATTCGGCGGCGGGGCACACGCGGGTCGGCGTGTCGACCTGCAGGACTTCATGGTCATGCCAGTCGGAGCGAGGAACTTTGCCGAGGCGCTCGAGATGACCGCCGAGGTGTATCTGGCCGCGGGCAGTCTCATGCAGGCTGCGGGCAAGCGGGCCGGGGTTGCTGACGAAGGCGGCTGGTGGCCTCAATTTGATGCCAACGAGGAAGCGCTCGAGACCCTGACACGCGCCATCGAGCATGCCGGTTTTGCTCCAGGACGCGAGGTCGCGATATCGCTGGACATCGCGGCTTCCGAGTTTGGCCGGAACGGGGTCTATACCCTGGGTCTGGAAAAGCGCCAGCTCGATAGCGCGGGCATGATTGCGCTCCTCGGGCGCTGGCTCGACGCCTACCCGATCGTCTCGATCGAGGATCCGCTCGCCGAGGACGACGAGGCGGGACTGATCGAATTCACGAGGCTCTACGGCGCACGCTGCCAGATCATCGGCGACGACTATCTCGTGACCAACGCTGCGCGTGTCGCGCGCGCAGCCGAGATTGGCGCGGTCAACAGTGCCCTCATCAAGCTGAACCAGGCCGGAACGGTCACCGAAACGCGAGCCGCACTTAGCGCCGCGCAAGCCGCCGGCATGACCGCCCTGGTGTCGGCGCGCTCCGGCGAAACCGAGGACGTCACCATCACGCATCTTGCGATCGGCTGGAATGCAGGACAGCTCAAGGTCGGGTCGTTCGCACGCTCCGAACGCATGGCCAAGTGGAACGAGGCCCTGCGCATCGAGGAGGCGACCGGCGCACCATTTGTGGGGCGCGCGGCGCTCGGGGCCGGGCGATGATGAAATTCGAGACCGTCGCGACGCGCGATGGGTTAAAGTTCCGACTCGCGCGCCAGAGAAGCACGCGGGAATCTGCAGGCGTAAATTGAGGAGAAAGCAGCATGGCATCAGTAACGATCGCACAGACGCAGAAGTACTTCGGCCAGACGCACATCATCAAGGGGGTGTCGGTGGACATCGCCGACGGCGAGTTCTGCGTCCTGGTCGGGCCGTCGGGATGCGGCAAGTCCACACTGCTGCGCATGATCGCCGGCCTGGAAGAGATCTCCGGCGGGCAGATCAGCATCGGCGGCAAGGTCGTCAACGACATGCCGCCCAAGGAACGCGACATCGCGATGGTGTTCCAGAACTACGCGCTCTACCCGCACATGACCGTGCGCGACAACATGGCGTTCTCGCTCATGCTTGCCAAGAAGGACAAGGCGACCATCGAGGAGCGCGTCGGCCGTGCCGCCGACATCCTTGGCCTGCGCCCGTTGCTGGAGCGCTACCCGCGCCAGCTCTCCGGTGGCCAGCGCCAGCGGGTCGCCATGGGCCGCGCCATTGTGCGCGACCCACAGGTGTTCCTGTTCGACGAACCGCTGTCCAACCTTGACGCCAAGCTGCGCGTGGCGATGCGCACCGAGATCAAGGAGCTGCACCAGCGCTTGAAGACCACCTCGATCTACGTCACCCACGACCAGATCGAGGCCATGACCATGGCCGACAAGATCGTGGTCATGCGCGACGGCATCGTCGAGCAGATCGGTACTCCATTGGAGCTCTACGACAACCCGGCCAATCAGTTCGTCGCCGGCTTCATCGGTTCGCCGGCGATGAATTTCCTGCCCGGCACGGTGCGCGGTGATCGCGTCGAACTCGAAGGGGGCGCGGTACTGCCAATGCCGGCCAGGGCCAAGGGCACTGACGGGCAGAAAGTGGTCTACGGCACCCGCCCCGAGCACATCGATATTGCGACCGGCGACGACGGTGTCGCCACCGAGGTCATCGTCGTCGAACCGACCGGAGCCGATACCCAGGTATTCACCAAGATCGCCGGGGTGGAGGTGACAAGCGTGTTCCGCGAGCGTCACGATTTCAAACCTGGCGCATCGATACGCTTGAAGCCCGACGCCAGCCGCGCCCACCTGTTTGATGCTGCAAGCGGCCAGCGGCTGTTGGCCTGACCGAGGAGAAGCAAAGATGGACGTTCGTGCCGCCGTGTCCTACGAGGCCGGCAAACCGCTGGTCGTGGAGACCGTGCAACTCGAGGGGCCCAAGGCCGGCGAGGTATTGGTCGAGATCCGGGCGACCGGGATTTGCCATACCGACGAATTCACACGCTCCGGCGCCGATCCGGAAGGACTGTTCCCGGCCATCTTCGGCCACGAAGGCGCCGGGGTCGTCGTCGACGTGGGCGCTGGCGTGACATCACTTCGGAAAGGTGACCACGTCATCCCGCTCTACACCCCGGAATGCCGCACCTGCAAATCCTGCCTGTCGCGGAAGACCAATCTCTGCACGGCGATTCGTGGCACCCAGGGCCGTGGCGTGATGCCCGATGGCACCAGCCGGTTTTCCATTGGCGGCAAGAAGATCCATCACTACATGGGCTGCTCGACTTTCGCCAACTACACCGTCCTGCCGGAGATCGCACTGGCGAAGATCCGCGAGGATGCGCCATTTGACAAGGTCTGCTACATCGGCTGCGGCGTGACCACCGGCATCGGAGCTGTGATCAACACCGCCAAGGTGGAGGCGGGCGCCAATGTGGTCGTCTTCGGCCTGGGCGGCATCGGTCTCAACGTCGTGCAGGGCGCGCGCCTGGTCGGCGCCAACATGATCATCGGCGTCGATCTGAACCCGGCGCGCGAAGCGCTGGCGCGCAAGTTCGGCATGACGCACTTCGTCAATCCCAAGAATGTCGCCGGTGACCTGGTGGCGCACCTGGTGGAGCTGACCGGCGGCGGCGCCGACTACAGCTTTGAGTGCATCGGCAATGTGGACGTTATGCGCCAGGCGCTCGAGTGTTGCCATCGCGGCTGGGGCGTATCGGTCATCATCGGTGTGGCCGGCGCCGGACAGGAGATCAAGACGCGGCCCTTCCAGCTGGTTACCGGACGGGTCTGGAAAGGCACTGCCTTCGGCGGTGCACGCGGGCGCAGCGACGTGCCGAAAATCGTTGACTGGTACATGGACGGCAAGATCAACATCGATGACCTGATCACCCACACGATGCCGCTTGCGGACATCAACAAGGGCTTCGACCTGATGCACGCGGGCGAATCGATCCGCAGCGTCGTGATGTTCTAGGTGCGGCGCGCAGCGTAGGGCGCAGCGCCGCGCCGCGCCGCGCCTGTGAACTACATGGCGGCGGTCATGCCGCCGTCGACGGTGAGAATGTGCCCGGTCACATAGGAAGCGGCGGAAGAGGCCAGGAAGACTGCCGCGCCACCGATTTCGGCCGGGTCGCCCCAGCGCGCCATTGGCGTCGCACGCTCGACCCAGGATGAAAATTCGGGATCCCCGGTCAGCGCGGCGTTCATCTCGGTCGCGAAAAAACCCGGCGCGATGGCATTGACCGTGATGCCGTACGGCGCCAGCTCGACCGCGAGCTGGCGCGTCAGGGCGTGCACTGCGCCCTTGCTGGCGACGTAGGCCGAAATCGAGCGGCGGCCCAGGAATGCGCTGATCGACCCGGTGACGATGATGCGCCCGCGCCTGCCCGGCATCATCAGTCGCGCGGCCTCGCGCGCCAAGGTCCAGACCGCGGTGAGGTTGGTATCGACCACGCGCTGGAAGTCGCCGGTCTGAAAGTCGATCAGGGGCTTGCGATGCTGCACGCCGGCATTGGCGATGACGATATCCAGACGTCCGCGCCGCGCCGCCAGGTCGCGCAATGCAGAGGTCTGCGCGCCTTCGTCGGCTACGTCGAAAGGCAAGGCCTCGGCGCTGCCGCCTGCATCCCGCAGCGCTTGCACGGCGGACTCGACCGCGTGGGCGTCGCGCGCATTGATGGCGACATGTGCGCCTGCCCGGGCCAGCGAGGCTGCCATCGCGCGACCGAGACCGCGCGACGCACCGGTGACAAGGGCGACCTGGCCATGCAGCGAAAACGGGTTCATGATCGTCCTTGCGGTTTCGTGGGGGAAGGCCTGGGATTCTTTGCAGGAGGTGTTGGCTCGGGTTCACGCCACTTGCCGGCGCGCACGAGCCGGATTTTCAGCATCTGCATGGTGACGCCGGCCCGATACGCCCGATGAGCGTACACCAGCGCCTGCTCCGCGTCGCCGGCATCGAGATGGGACAGGCCCATCGCGTAGTCGAAGTCAGGTCCTTTGGCCCCCAGCCTGCCGGCAGCCTGCATCTCGCGTAGCGCGTCCGCGTGCCGATCCTTGCTGTGCAGGAAGGAAGCGTGGACGATGCGCACCACAGGATCCTTGGGATCGAACCGCAGCGCCCGCTCGAAATAACAGGCGACTCGGTAGTTCGCCCCCTGGGGTGGATCGCGCTTTTCCTTTTCCGCCAGACGCATCATGGCCGTCAAAGCGCGCGCGTGATTGGGAGAGGCCCGCAAGACGTAGTCGATGTCGCCACCGAGCCAGCTCGACTGGCCTTTTTGCAGAGACTCGACTTCGGGACTGAAGTGGTTTCTCTCGACGATCGCGAGCGCTTCGCGGTCGGTCCGGTAGTTGAAGGGGCCGTAGGCGTTGGCGAGGCCGCCGCACGAATCCGCGCCCAGCGCGCCGCCGGCGGTCACCAGCATGAACGAGAACGCAAGGACCGATGCAACGCGCCAAGGCGCTGCAGGGCGCAGACGCTGCGCAGCGGACATGTCGGAAAGGTCTGCGGAAGTTGTCATGGCCAAGGGCTGCAAGCATAACGCGAGCGCAGCCCGAGTACGCTTGCTGTAAAGTCTCGCCTCTTTCGAAACACGCGAATCAGGCAATGGCTCAATACGTATTCACGATGAACCGCGTCGGCAAGATCGTTCCGCCGAAGCGCCAGATCTTGAAGGACATCTCGCTGTCTTTCTTTCCGGGGGCAAAAATCGGCGTGCTGGGCCTGAACGGTGCCGGCAAGTCGACGCTCCTGAAGATCATGGCTGGTGTCGATCGCGACATCATCGGCGAGGCCACGCCGATGCCCAACCTCAAGATCGGTTACCTGCCGCAGGAGCCGCAACTGGAGCCCGGCGAGACGGTGCGCCAGGCGGTCGAAGGCGGGCTCGGCGGCGTACTCGCGGCCAAGAAGCGCCTCGACGAGGTCTACGCGGCCTACGCCGAGCCGGACGCTGACTTCGACAAGCTGGCCGCCGAGCAGGCCGACCTGGAAGCCATCATCGCCACCGAAGGCGAGGGTGGCAACACCGACCTGCAACTCGACATCGCGGCCGACGCGTTGCGCCTGCCGCCGTGGGACGCGGTCATCGGCAATCTGTCGGGCGGCGAGAAGCGTCGCGTGGCCCTGTGCCGCCTGCTGCTCTCCAAGCCGGACATGCTGCTGCTGGACGAGCCGACCAACCACCTGGACGCCGAGTCGGTGGATTGGCTGGAGCAGTTTCTGAAGAAATTTCCCGGGACCGTCGTCGGCATCACCCACGACCGCTACTTCCTGGACAACGCCGCCGAGTGGATCCTGGAACTCGATCGCGGCCACGGCATCCCTTGGAAGGGCAACTACAGTTCCTGGCTCGAGCAAAAGGAAGAACGCCTGCGGCGCGAGGAATCCAGCGAGTCCGCGCGGCAAAAGGCGCTCAAGAAGGAACTCGAATGGGTGCGCCAGAATCCCAAGGCGCGCCAGGCCAAGAGCAAGGCGCGCATCGCTCGCTTCGAGGAACTGTCGTCCTACGAATACCAGAAGCGCAACGAGACTTCGGAGATCTTCATTCCGGTCGGCGAGCGCCTGGGCGACAAGGTCATCGAGTTCAACGAGGTGAGCAAGGCCTTCGGTGATCGCCTGCTCATCGACAAGCTCTCCTTCACTGTGCCTGCCGGTGCCATCGTCGGCATCATCGGGCCCAACGGTGCGGGCAAGTCGACCCTCTTCAAGATGATCGCGGGCCGCGAAAAGCCGGATTCTGGCGAGGTCGTCATCGGCCCCACGGTCAAGCTGGCGGTGGTCGAACAGACCCGGGAGGACCTGGAGAACAAGAAGACTGTCTTCGAAGACGTCTCCGGCGGCGCCGACATCCTCACGGTGGGCAAGTTCGAGATGCCTGCGCGGGCCTATCTGGGGCGCTTCAACTTCAAGGGCGGCGACCAGCAGAAGGTGGTCGGCAACCTTTCCGGCGGCGAGCGTGGGCGCCTGCACCTGGCCAAGACCCTGCTCAAGGGCGGCAATGTGCTGCTGCTGGACGAACCTTCCAACGACCTCGACATTGAAACCTTGCGCGCGCTGGAAGATGCGCTGCTCGAATTCGCCGGCTCGGTCATGGTGATTTCTCACGACCGCTGGTTCCTGGATCGCATCGCGACCCACATCCTGGCCGCCGAAGGCGATTCGCAGTGGACCTTCTTCGACGGCAACTACCAGGAGTACGAGGCCGACAAGGTCAAGCGCCTCGGCGAAGAGGGAGCGAAGCCGACGCGGATTCGCTACAAGGCGCTCAAGTAGGACGTGCTACCTGACGACTGATTTCATGCAAACGTGATCGCCTGGCGCCTTTCCGGCGCCTCGAGGTGCGGGATCGCGTTGAAACTGACCATTCTCAGGTTCCCGTCCGAAGTGGCGATGAATTCACAGAATCCCGAGTTGCGGAACTGCAGGTTGAATTCGATCGCGACCGGGGACGCCGCGCCCAGGAGGTCGACCACGGCGCGACTGATCGCGCCACCGGAACTGACCACCAGCGCCGCTTCTTCGCGCTTGAGTCCATGCGCGGCCAGCGCAAGGGCTGCGCGCGTGCGCGCGGCAAAGTCGCTCCAGGTTTCCGGGACGTTGTCCAGACGGTCTTCGCTCCAGGCCAACATGGCCGCCTTGAGGGTGCGCCAGTAGTCGCGGTAGTCCTCGCGCTGGTGCGCGAGCAAGTCACGCCCACCTGTATATGACCGATACAGAGCCTCGGCGCGGTATTCGTTCAATCCCGCGTGGGACTGAATCGACAAATCGGCACCCATCGCGCCGAGGATCTCGCTGGCTGTGTCCTGCTGACGCTTGAGAGTTCCTGCAATCGCGCGCCGGAAGACCACCCCGCGGGACGCGAAATACTCGCCCAGCCAGCGCGACTGTTGGCGTCCCAGGTCGGAAAGGCGATCGTAGTCGGCAGTGCCGAATGACGCCTGCCCATGACGAACGAAAAAAACAAGAGCCACAGTAGAAGGGAGCACCAGAACGGCGCATGACGGAAGGGAGCGCGGATTCTATCGAGTCCCGCGCTCACAACACCGGTGTACCATCGTCCCCGACCCAACCTCGCTTCGACCTGACGCATGACCAACTTTTCCCTTCCGGAAAGACCGGAACAAACCTTTTTCACCGACCCGGCGCTGGATCGCGCCTTCGGATTCATCTTGGCGTTGGCCAACGAGGTCTACGTGCTGCGCGATCGGCAGGCCGTGCTGGAGAAGGCGCTTACGGCCGCCGGAGTCATCAATCAGACGGCCTTGACGGCGGCACCCTCCGCCGACGAAGAGCGGGATCTCGCACGCGATCGCGATGCCTTCATCGAGCACCTGTTCCAGAACCTGCGCGGCCTGCAGGTCTCGCGCGGTGCGTGACGGAGAGCCGCATGCCGAGTAACCGCGAGTACGCCGCCGGGCAGCGTTTCCTGCTCGGCGCAAAGAACTGGTGGACGCGCAGCCTGACCGACGATCTGCGGCGCGAATTCGAGGTGGCGCGCGCTCGCGCCGGCGGCAAGGCCGAGAGCGTGGCTGACGTTGAGGGCCTGGTGGGTTCAAGCGCCACCTATCGCACTTTTGCTTTCCTGGAGCGTCACCTGCAGCGTTTCAAGTATTCCGGCCGTTACGGTCTGCAGGCCTGGGCGAACGAGCGTCGCGAGGAAATCACCACCAGCCTGGGCGACGCACACTTGGCGCCAGGCATCCTTGAGCTCGATCCCGATTTCGAGATCCCCAAGTATTTTCGCGTCGTCGATATACACCAGCACGCCGGCGGCATCTGGTCCGACCCCATCGCAGGCCATGTGTACGAGTCCGGCGCACGTTCGACCACGCCCCTGGCCGGGGCGCGCCATGCCGACCTGCACGAGCGCTTCACCGCGCGCATCGTCGAGGAAGGCCTGCCCGATCATGTGCTGGACATGGGGTGCGGCTTTGGCAAGAGTACCGGACCGTTCTACCGCAGCTTTCCCGGCAGCCGCGTGGAAGGCGTGGACATCGCGGCGCCCTGTCTGCGCCTGGCGGCACGCATGGCAACCGATGCGGGCGCGACCAATGTGCGCTTCCGCCAGGAAGATGCTGCCGCCACTTCTTACCCTGCGGGCGCCTTCGACCTGGTCACCTCGACCATGCTGCTGCATGAGATGCCGCCGCCGCACTTGAAAAAGACCCTCACCGAAGCCTATCGGGTGCTGGCGCCCGGCGGCCGCATGGTGCATCTGGATTTCTACGTCCTGCCCGACGCCTTCACTCGTTTCCTGCACTACACCCACGCCAGGCGCAATAACGAGCCCTACATGGAGCCGCTGGCCGAGACCGACCTTGCGGCCCTGCTCAAGGAAATCGGCTTTCGCGATGTGCGCATCGAGGCCTTCGCCGAAGTCGATGGCGTTCTGGATCCACAGTACCGGTCCTGGCGCTTTCCCTGGACCGTGATCGCGGCGCGCAAATAGCGGAACCGGTGACTCGCCCGCCTGCGGCAGCAGCCAACCGGCTAGAATCAGCAGCCATTTTTAGCCCCTCTCAACCAAACGGATACGCACGCATGAAAACCTACGACAAGCTCTACATCAACGGCGCCTGGGTTGCACCCCACGGCAAAGGTGTCATCGACGTCATCAATGCCGCCACCGAAGAGGTCATGGGCCGCATCCCCGAGGCCGACGCCAGCGACGCCAATGCCGCCGTGGCTGCGGCACGCGCCGCCTTTGATGGTTGGGCCGCTACGGCGCCAGCCGAGCGGGCTGCCAAACTGGCCGCCATCGGCGCCGGCATCAAGGCGCGCATGGAAGATTTCGCGCGCACCATCACCGGCGAGGTAGGGGTGCCGTACAAGATGGCACAGCGCATGATGGTCGGCATGCCGATGGGGACTTTTGCCGCCTATGCCAAGCTGGCGGGCGAGTTCGAATTCGAAAAGATGGTCGGCAACTCGCTGATCGTGCGCGAGCCGGTGGGAGTGGTCGCGGCGATCACGCCGTGGAACTACCCGCTGCACCAGATCGCGCTCAAGGTGGCCGCTGCGCTGGCCGCCGGCTGCACCGTCGTGCTCAAGCCCTCTGAAGTGGCGCCGCTCAACGCCTTCATGCTGGCCGAATTGATCCATGAGGTCGGCCTGCCGCCCGGCGTCTTCAACCTGGTCTCGGGCACCGGGCCGGTGGTGGGCGAAGCTCTGGCCGCGTCGCCCGACGTGGACATGGTCTCCTTCACCGGATCGACCCGTGCCGGCAAGCGCGTCTCCGAAGTCGGTGCCGCCACCGTCAAGCGCATCGCCCTGGAGTTGGGCGGCAAGTCGGCGGCCATCATCCTGGACGACGCCGACATGGCGACTGCCGTCAAGGCGACTGTCAGCTACTGTTATCTCAACTCCGGACAGACCTGCGCCGCCACCACGCGCATGCTCGTGCCGGAATCGCGCTACGAAGAGGCCGCCAAGATCGCGGCCGAGACTGCGGCCGGATTCACCGTCGGTGATCCCATGGGCGAAGCCCGCCTGGGACCGCTGATCTCGGACGTGCAGCGCGAGCGCGTGCGCGGCTACATCAAGAAGGGCATGGAAGAGGGCGCGCAACTCCTGACCGGCGGACCCGAGGCCCCCGAGGGCCAGCCCAAGGGATACTTTGTCAAGCCGACCGTCTTCGGTCGCGTGACGCCCGCCATGACCATCGCTCGCGAGGAAATCTTCGGGCCGGTGCTGTCGATCATGACCTACAAGGACGATGCCGACGCGATCCGCATCGCCAACGATTCGGTCTATGGCCTGGCCGGCACGGTCTGGTCAGGCAATGACGAGCGTGCCCAGAAGGTGGCGCGACGCATCCGTACCGGGCAGATCGACATCAACGGCGGTGCCTTCAATCCGATGGCGCCTTTCGGCGGCTACAAGCAGTCGGGGCGCGGTCGTGAGGCAGGTGTCTACGGGCTCGAGGAATTCCTCGAGTACAAGTCGATGCAGCTGCGCGTTCCGAAGGCAGCGTGAGCGACGCTCACGTCGCCATCGTCACGGGGGCGGCCAGCGGTATCGGGGCGGCTGCCGCCAGGCGGCTTGCCGGTGCTGGCTGGAAGGTGGCGGTCAACTACCGCACCAGCCGCGAGGCGGCCGAGGCGGTCGTTGCCGAATGCCGACAGCGGGGTGGGGAGGCGTTTGCCGTTGCCGCCGATGTTGCGGACGACGAAGCCTGCAAGTCGCTGGTCGCACAGACCCTCAAGCGCTATGGCCGGCTGGACGCCCTCATGAACAACGCCGGCGAGACCAAGGTCGCGCCGGCGGCGGATCTCGATGCGCTCTCCGGCGATGACTTCATGCGCCTGTATCGCAACAACGTCGTCTCGGTCTACCAGATGACTCGCGCGGCGGCGGCGGCACTGCGCGCCACGCGCGGCAGCGTGGTCAACCTGGGCTCGCGTGCCGGGATCACCGGCGGTGGCACCTCGACGGCCTACGCCGCCACCAAGGGCGCCATCCACACTCTCACCAAGTCGCTGGCGCGCTCGCTCGCGCCGGATGTGAGAGTCAATTGCGTCGCGCCGGGCTATGTCGATACCACATGGCATTTGCGCGGACGCGGAGCCGCCGCGGCTGAGAAGGCCAAAGCTGCGGCTGCCGCACGCGCGGCACTCGGTCGTGTCGTCGATGCCGACGAGATCGCCGAGATGTGCGTACTGCTCTTGACCGGGGCAACCGCGATGACCGGAGAGGTGGTTTGCATCGACGCCGGAGCGCACCTGGCCTAGCCGCCTATTTGCCCGGCGGTCCTTCGTAGGGTTTTACCGACTGGGTCAGATCCAGGTCGATCGAGCGCTCGTCGATCGCGGCCTCGCGGAACAGCACCAGGAGCAGCACCAGCAGCACCGGCCCGATGATGAGGCCGACGATGCCCATGGTGCCCACGCCGCCGAAAATGCCGAACAGGATCGCAAGAAACGGCAATGCGGTGCCGCCCTGTATCAGGACCGGCCGCACCACGTAGTCCGCTGCCATCACGATGACCGTGCCGATCACGAATACTGCGACGCCGGCAGCGACCGCATCGACGGCAAAGAGCATGAAGGCGATGATCGCGAAGAGCAGCGGAGCAGCCAGCGGAATGAACGCGATCACCGCGCTGACGACGCCCAGGGTCACTGCGGAAGGGACGCCGCAGGCCCACAGGAGAAGCGAGAGCAGGAGAGCCTCGCCGAAGCCGACAATGACGATGCCGTTGACCGCTGCACGCAGCGCATCGGGCAGCTGGAACACGTAGGACGGCCAGCGATACTCGAGCCACTTGTAGCCGATCTGGTTGACCCAGGCCGAAATCGCCTTGCCGTCCTGATAGAAGAAGTACAGCACCCAGAGAGCGAACAGCAGCGTCGCCAGGCGCGAGGTCAGGTCGAGAAACACCGTCTGCGCGGCGTTGCGGATCACGTCCAGCTGCGCTTCGAGCACACCGGAGAGGCGCTTGGGATGGGCCAGATACTGCTCCCATAGCTGGGTCAGGTAGTCGCCGCCAAGAGGGAAATTGGAGATCACCGCCGGCACGGGCTTGCCATAGGTGTCGGCATCGATCAGGAACGAGGCGGCGGTGTAGATGTCCTGTGACAGCAGAACCAGAAGGAGTGCCATCGGGCCGACCAGGAAAATCAGCACCAGTGTGGTCGAGGCTGCCGCCGCCAGTCCGCGCCTGCCCTCCAGGCGCGCGACGATCCATTCGTGCACAGGCCAGGTGGCCACCGCCAGGATCGCCGCCCACAGGATCGCCAGCACGAACGGCGACAGGACGACGAAGGCGCCCAGCAGGATCGCGGCCGTGAACAGCACGCTGACCAGTTGTTTGCCGGGCCAGAAGTTGGTGGACATGCGCAATGCAGGGGAAAATCCGATTGTAGTGCGCAGGGCGCTCAAGCGCGCATTTGCAATGCCCGGTTGATGCGGTCCGCCGCTGCCCTCAGCCGCGGCAGCAGGCTACGCCGGACGCGCGCGACCGGCACCCTGGCCGCATTGACCGAAAGGTTCATGGCTGCGATCACGTGGCCGCTGCGGTCGACCAAGGGCACTGCCACCGAGATCAGACCTTCCTCGAGTTCCTGGTCGACCAGCGCGTAACCCTGCGCTCCCACCTGTTCGATCGCGCGTGCCAATGAGCGTGGCGCGACCCTGGCATGGCGGGTGCGCGGAGTCAGGTCGCTGGCAGCCAACACGGCCGCCCGCTCGTTTGGTGCCAGGCCAGCCAGCAGCACCCTGCCCATCGAGGTACACCAGGCCGGCAGGCGGCTGCCTATCCCCAGACTGATGGCCATGATCTTGGATGTAGGCACGCGCAGGATGTAGACGATTTCAGTGCCCTCCAACACCGAGACCGAGCAGGACTCGTGCACCTCGGCCACCAGTTCCTCCATGATCGGCTCGGCCAGGTTCCACAGCGGCGTCGAGGACAGGTAGGCGTAACCCAAGTCAAGGACACGCGCCGTCAGGCGAAAACTGCGACCTTCCTGGCGCACGTAGCCGAGCTTTTCCAGGGTAAGGAGGATACGGCGCGCCCCGGCACGGTCCAGCCCGGTGCGCTCGGCAACCTCGCTCAATGTCTGGGTTGGAGCAGCTGCGCTGAAGGCATGGAACACCGCCAGCCCGCGCGCGAAGGACTGCACATAGCCGTCCCCCGGGGCGGGATTGCCCCCACCGCCGGCGGGATTGACAGAGGGACTGGATGCGGCCATCATATTCATCCATAGAACAATTGTTCGCGTAAAGAACTTTTTACCACGATTCCCTGCACATGAACACCCCCCCGCAAGACACGCTCCGGCAAGCGACCGGGAATTCACTGGACTTTGTCTACACCGGGCATGCGGCGCGTGTCGTATTCGGCGCGGGTAGCCTGCAACACCTGGGCCGCGAGATCGAGTTGCTGGGTGCCAGGAAGGCCCTGGTGCTGTCCACCCCCGAACAGGCTGCCCAGGCCGAGGACATCGCAGCGCGCCTGGGAGCGCGCTGCGTCGGGGTCTTTGCCAAGGCTGTCATGCATGTGCCGATAGAAACGGCACGCGCCGCACGGGCGGAAGCCGCGCGTCTCGGCGCTGATTGCGCGGTCGCCATCGGCGGTGGATCGACAACTGGCCTGGGCAAGGCCATCGCCCTGGAATCCGCGCTCCCCATCCTGGCGATACCGACGACCTACGCCGGTTCGGAGATGACCAGCATTTACGGCATCACCGAAGGCGGGGCCAAGAAGACCGGGCGTGAGGCGCGCGTACTGCCGCGTACCGTGCTTTACGATCCGGAGCTCACAGTGAGCCTGCCAGCGGGCCTGTCTGCCGTGAGCGGCATGAACGCGATCGCACATGCGGTCGAGGCACTTTATGCCGTCGATGGCAATCCGATCATCTCCCTCATGTCGGAGGAGGGCATCCGCGCGCTGGCTGCGGGATTGCCGCGCGTGGTTCGTTCCCCCTCGGACCTCGAGGCACGCGCGCAGTGCCTGTACGGCGCGTGGCTGTGCGGAACCGCGCTCAACGCGACCTCGATGGCGCTGCACCACAAGCTCTGCCATACGTTGGGCGGCAGCTTCAACCTGCCGCACGCCGATACCCACACCATCGTGTTGCCGCATGCGGTGGCGTACAACGCGAGCGGGACACCGCAGGCAATGGCACGCATCGCCAAGGCGCTTGGCGTCGCCGATGCCGCCCGCGGTCTTCTCGCACTCGAACACTCGCTCGGCACACCGACGGCGCTCAAGGACATCGGCATGCCGGAATCGGGGCTTGACCGCGCGGCGGACCTGGCAGCCGCCAACCCCTACGCCAATCCTGTGCCGATCGAGCGCGCCGCCATTCGCCGGCTGCTCGACAATGCCTTTTTCGGCCGCTCTCCGGAGGGAACATGATCGACAAGATCGCGGTTTCTGTTGGCGCGGCGCTGGCGGGAATTGCCGACGGTGCAACTGTGCTCATGAGCGGGTTCGGTGGCGCAGGCATGCCCAACGAACTCATCGACGGGCTCATCGAGCAAGGGGCGCGCGACCTCACCATCGTCAGCAACAACGCCGGCAACGGCGAAAGCGGCCTGGCGGCGCTCATCAAGGCCGGACGAGTGCGCAAGATCATTTGCTCCTTTCCGCGCCAGGTCGATTCACACCACTTCGACAACATGTACCGGGCCGGCAAGCTCGAATTGGAACTCGTGCCGCAGGGCAATCTCGCCGAACGCTTGCGCGCCGCTGGCGCCGGCATCGGTGGCTTTTTCACGCCTACGGGTTACGGCACCGATCTCGCGAAAGGCAAGGAAACGCGCGAAATCGGCGGCCGCATGTATGTCTTTGAAGCGCCGATTCGCGGCGACGTCGCGCTGATCAAGGCCGAGTGCGGCGACCGCTGGGGCAATCTCACCTTCCGCAAGGCCGCACGCAATTTCGGCCCGGTGATGGCCATGGCGGCAAAGCGTACCGTCGCCCAGGTCTACGAGACCGTCGCACTCGGCGGACTCGATCCCGAGTCGGTGGTGACGCCGGGCATTTTCGTGACTTCCGTGATCAAGGTCGCGCGCGCGACCATGCAGGAGGCGGCATGAGCACGGCACCCGCAGCCAACTTCAAGCGCCGCAGCCGCGACGAGATTGCCGCCCGGGTCGCGCAGGATATCCCCGAAGGCGCCTATGTCAATCTGGGCATCGGCCTGCCGACCCTGGTCGCCAACCACCTGCCACGCGATCGCGAGGTCATCCTGCACAGCGAGAACGGCATCCTCGGAATGGGCCCTGCACCGGCCAAGGGTGACGAGGACTGGGACGTCATCAATGCCGGCAAGCAGCCGGTGACACTTCTGGCCGGCGGAGCCTTTTTCCATCACGCGGACTCCTTCGCAATGATGCGCGGCGGGCACATCGACATCTGCGTCCTCGGTGCCTTTCAGGTCGCCGTCAATGGTGACCTGGCCAACTGGCACACCGGCACGCCGGATGCAATCCCTGCGGTTGGTGGCGCCATGGACTTAGCCGTCGGGGCAAAGCGGACCTTTGTCATGATGGAACACCAGACCAAGAGCGGGGAATCCAAGATCGTTGCGCGTTGCACCTACCCGCTCACCGGTGTGGGCTGCGTGAGCCGCGTCTACACCGACCTGGCGACGCTGGAATTTTCCACCGCCGGTGTGCGGGTCGTCGACAGGGTCGACGGCCTTTCGCATGCCGAGCTGGAACGAATCTCCGGCGTGCCGCTCCTGGCCGCCTGAATCTACGAAAAAGGAATGTGATGAGCCAAAAGATCGGCTGGATCGGACTCGGTCGCATGGGCGAGGCGATGGCGCTGCGCCTGCTCAAGAACAACTGTGATGTTTCGGTCTGGAACCGCACGGCATCCAAGGCAGAGCCGCTCAAGCCCTACGGGGCGAAGATCGTGGCCGGCAAAGCCGACCTGTCCGACCGCGACATCGTCTTCACGATGGTCTCGACGACGGCAGACTTGAAGGAGGTCCTGTTCGCCGCCGCCGGCCTGCTGTCCGGCACCGCCAGGCCGGCAATGGTCGTCGACTGTTCGTCGATCTCGCAGGAAGGTTCGGCCGAGGTCCGTGCCGAACTGGAACGCCGCGGTGTGGCCTACGTCTGCGCCCCGGTGTCCGGCAACGCCAAGGTCGCCAAGGCCGGCAAGCTCTCCGTGGTCGCCTCGGGCCCCAGGGCATCCTATGAAGCGGTGCGCCCGTACCTGACCATGCTGGGCCGCTCCGAGATGTGGCTGGGTGAGGGCGAACTGGCGCGCATCTGGAAGATCGCGCACAACACCATGTTCGGGGTCATCATCCAGACTTTCTGCGAGGTCGCGGTGCTGGCCGAGAAGGCCGGCATTCCGCGCCACGTGTTCCTGGAATCGATCAATAACTCGGTGCTTGGGTCGATGTACACCAAGTACAAGACACCGACCCTGGCCAACCTGAGCTTCGACAAGGTCACATTCACCCCGGCATTGCTGCTCAAGGACATGGATCTCGGCATGAGCGCGGCCAAGGCGCATGGCGTGACCATGCCTGCCGCCGCCGCGACCCGCGAGTCGATCGCGGCCCTGGTAGGGCGTGGTCACGACAACGTCGATTTCGCGATTCTCCTTCTCGAACTTGCGCGCAACGCCGGCATGGAACTCAAGCCCGACAACGTCGCCTTGAGCGACGGCCTGGAAGCCTGACCGGGCTCGATTGCACATGCGGCGCACCCTGATCCGCGGCGCGACCATCGTCTCGATGGACCGCGCACTCGGCGATCTGAACGGTGACATCCTCATCGAGGATGAGCGCATCGCCGCGATCGCGCCGCAGGTCGAGGTCGATGCGTCGCAGTGCGAGGTCGTCGACGCCGCCGGGCGCATCGTCATTCCGGGGCTCATCAACGCCCACATGCACACCTGGCAGACAGGCTTGCGCGGCGTGGCCTCCAACTGGACCCTGCTCGAATATTTTCGCCATGTTCACGCCGGGCTCGCGACCCTGTTTCAACCCGCGGACATCGGCATCGCGACCCTTGCCGGAGCGCTCAACCAGATCAATTGCGGCAGCACGACCCTGGTCGACTGGTGCCACAACAATCCGACCCCCGCGCACACCGATGCCGCCATCGACGCGCTCGTCGAATCGGGAATTCGCGCCGCGTTTTTCCACGGCAGTCCCAAACCGGACCCGAAACCGGGCGAGCGGCCATTCTGGGAGGTTCCGCATCCCCGCAGTGAGGTCGAGCGCCTGCTCAAGCACCGGCTGCCTGCCAACGACGGTCGCGTAACCCTCGGCCTGGCCATCCTCGGGCCGCACTATTCAACCCTGGAGGTTGCGCTGTCCGACTTCGCGCTGGCGCGCGAGTACGGCCTCATCGCCTCGATGCACCAGGGCGGCGGCGACGCGCGCACGCCGGACGGCTGGCAGCGCCTGGAGGCTGCCGGCCTCCTGGGTCCACACATCAACATCGTCCACGGCAACAACCTGTCAGATTCACAGTTGCAGCGTTTTGTCGAAATGGGCATGAGCTTTTCGATCACGCCCGAGAACGAAATGGCGCAGGGCCATGGCCATCCGATCACCGGGCGCTTGCGTGCGCTTGGCAGCGGGCCGACCCTGGGCGTAGACCTGGAATCGGTCCTCTCCGGCGACATGTTCACGGTCGCGCGCATGGCCCTGGCCATGCAGCGCACACTGGACAATACCGCCCATCGCGAGACTCGCGGCACGATTCCCGAGACTTCCACAATTCCCGTGCGCGAGGCCCTCGAATGGGTGACCGTACGCGCCGCCCGCATGCTGGGCATGGAAGATCGCATCGGCACACTCGCGCCCGGCAAGGCGGCCGATCTCGTGATGCTGGACGCGCGCGCGCTCAACATGCAGCCGGTCATCGACCCGGTGGCCGCGGTGGTCATGCAGGCGGGCCTGGCGAACGTCGAGTCGGTCATGGTCGGCGGCGAATGGAAAAAGCGCGACGGCCGACTGCTTCATGCAGATATCGCGGCGATCCTGAACCACCTGAACAGCTCAGGGAGCCGTATTGTTGAGGCAATGCGCGCGAGGATGGTCGAATGAACCCTGCAAATCCTGAAAGCACTCGCTTGGGATTCCTTGGCCTGGGGAAAATGGGCCTGCCCATGGCGGGGCACCTGCGCCGGGCGGGTTACCTGGTGCATGCCTACGATCCTGTACCGGCTGCCCGCGATGCGGCGGCCGGGCTGGGCTGCTCGCCGGAATCCTCGGTTGCCGGGGCAGCGCGCAATGCAGACATCATTGTCTCGTCCCTGCCCAACGATGCTGCGCTTGCGGCCGTCGCAAGCGAGCTCGGAGCGATACCGCTCGCCGGAAAGGTCTTCGTCGACACCAGCACGGTTTCGCCAGGCCTATCCGCCGAACTGGCTGTGCCGCTGGCCGAAGCAGGTGCCGCGTACCTGCGCGCCACCGTTTCCGGCAATGCCGTGATCGCCCAGGCCGGCACACTTACCGTAATGGCTTCGGGCCCGCGCGATGCCTATGAGCGGGCGCTGCCCATTCTTGGTTGTTTCGGCAGGACCCACTTCTACCTCGGCGAAGGCGAGCAGGCGCGCGTGATCAAGCTCGTGATCAACCTCATGGTTGCGGTTTCGGCAGGCATGCTTGCCGAGGCACTGGTCTTGGGCGAAAAGGGCGGACTCGACTGGCGCCAGATGCTCGAGGTCGTAGGCAAGAGCGCTGTCGGATCACCCCTGGTCGGCTACAAGGTCCCGCCACTGGCCGAGCGCGACTATGCTTCGACCTTTTCCGGCAATCAGATGATCAAGGACCTTGACCTCATCCTTGGTGAAGGCGCTCGCGCGGGCGTGCCGCTGCCCCTGGCCGCGCATTTGCGCCAGATGTATGAAGCGATACGCGCCCAAGGTGAGGGCGATCTCGACTACATTGCGACGGTGCGCCTGGTTGAGCGTCTGGCTGGCGTCTCGGCCTGAACCATTCCCATCCCGAAACTTTCCATCCATTCACCAAACAAAAAAGGAGACCCTTGATGACATGCAATCGCAGGACCGTGTTGCAGGCAATGCTCGGCACCGCAGTATTGCCAGTGCCCTTGCTGTCGCGTGCACAAGTCTTCCCCTCGCGCAACATCCGCATGATCGTTTCCTTCACCGCCGCAAGCGCGACCGACATCATCGGGCGTTCGTTTGGCGAGGTCATGGCCAAGTCGCTCGGGCAGCCCATCGTGGTCGAGAACCGCCCCGGCGCCGGCGGTACGATCGCCGGTTCGCAGGTGGCCAAGGCCGATCCCGACGGCCACACCCTGCTCATTCATTCCAGCGCGCACGCGGTCAACCCCGCGATCTATGCCAAGCTGCCATATGACACTCTCAAGGACTTCGTCAACGTGGCCGGACTGGGCGCCGTACCCAATGTCCTTATTGCCCCGCCGGGACGCTACAAGGACCTGCGCGACTTCATCGCCCAGGTGAAGGCCAAGCCTGCGAACTCGCTCAACTACGGATCGGCCGGTGTGGGCAGCGCTACGCACCTGTCGGCGGAAAAATTCATGATGGTCGCGGGAATCGACCTGGAGCACGTCCCATTCAAGGGCACGCCCGAAGTCGTGACCGAGATCGCCGCCGGTCGACTGGAGTACTACATGTGCCCGATCAACGCGGGCTTAAGCCTCATCAAGGAGGGCAGGGTCCAGGCCCTTGCCGTGACCAGCCCGCGGCGCTCGCCAGCGCTGCCGGACGTGCCGGCCTCCAATGAGATCGCTCCCAATTCCGAATATTCGCTGTGGGTCGGGATGTTCGCTCCAGCGCGCACGCCCGCCGACGTCGTCAACCGTCTGAATGCCGAGGTCGCGAAGGCAGCGGCAACCCCGGAATTGCGCGAGCGCCTGTCCCGCATGGGGGCGGACGCCATGCCAGGCAGCCCGGCGGAGTTCGATCGTTTCGTGCGCGCCGAGATCGAATCGGCAGCCGCGATCGCCAAGCGCGCCAGGATTCCGCAGCAGCAGTAGAGTTTCAGCACCAGCAACATCACCGGGAGAAAACATGCAAAACCTCGACGAGAACACCATTACCGCCGAAGCCATCCGCCGTCTTTCCGGCTGCAAGGACGCGCGCTTCAAGGAGATCCTGTCGGCGCTGACCCGCCATGTGCACGACTTCGCCCGCGAGGTCAAGCTGACCGAGGCCGAGTGGATGCAGGGCATCGAATTCCTGACCGCGGTCGGGCAGAAATGCGACGACAAGCGTCAGGAGATGATCCTCCTATCTGATACGCTGGGTCTGTCGATGCTGGTCGTCGCGTTAAACCACAAGAAGCCGGCCGGCTGTACCGAGGCCACCGTGTTCGGTCCGTTTCACACCGACAAGGCCTCGGACTTCAAAAATGGCGATGACCTGGCCGCCGGCGCGCCGGGCGAACCTGCCTTCATCCGCGGCGCCATCAAGGGCGCCGACGGCAAGCCGGTGGTCGGCGCCGTCATCGATGTGTGGCAGGCTGACGGTGACGGCATCTATGATGTGCAGTACACCGACAAGGACAACGCCCTTTTCGCGCGCGGTCGGCTCAAGTCGGATGCTTCAGGCAAGTACTGGTTCAAGAGCATCAAGCCGGAGTTCTACTCCATCCCCGTCGACGGGCCGGTCGGCAACATGATGAACAAGGCGGCACGTCACCCGTTTCGCCCCGCACATCTGCATTTCATGATCCAGGCGCCGGGCTACGAAAAACTAGTGACCCACGTGTTTCGCGGCGACGACAAGTATCTTGATTCGGACGCGGTCTTCGGCGTGCGCTCATCACTGATCGCCGACTGGGTGCGCCAGGAACCGGGCAAGGCGCCGGATGGCACACCGATGAACAAGCCCTTTTACACGCTGGACTTCGATTTCATCCTCAATCCGGCCAGCTAGATCTTGGGAATCCGGAGAATGGCGGAAAATGGGGTCTGACCCTATTTTCCAGCGTTGCATCGCCACCGTCGAACAAATGGGGTCAGACCCCATTACAAGGAGATCGCATGACCACTGAAGCCGACATCCACGCGCTCGAGGACAAACGTTGCAAAGCCCAGGTCGCCAAGGACGTTGCGACCATGAATGAGCTTTTCGCCGACGACCTGATCTACACCCATTCCAATGCCTTCGTCGACAACAAGCAAAGCTATATCGATGGCATCGCTGCGAAGAAGTGGGATTACAAGGCCATCGAGCGACCCGTGGAAAACATTCGCGTATCCGGAGATGCGGCTATCGTCACCGGTCAAATGCGCATCACGCTGGGCAATCCGGATGGCAGTACCCGTACCATCAATGGACGCTACCTCAATGTCTGGCTCAAGCGCCAGGGCAAATGGCAGTTTTCCGCCTGGCAGTCAACGTCAATACCAGCTTGATTCCAATCACCCACCCGTCACGCACAAGGAAGTCATGAGCATCGTATCCGACGCAGTCCAGGACCAGGTCTTTCGCAACGCCCGCACCCAGAACGGATTCACCGACCAGCCGATTACCGACGCCGAACTCAGGGCCGTCTACGACCTTGCCAAGTGGGGCCCGACGTCGATGAACACCCAGCCGGCGCGCTACCAGTTCCTGCGCACCCAGGCCGCAAAAGATCGCCTCGTGCCTTGCATGGCGCCGGGTAACCAGCCCAAAGTGGCGGCGGCCCCCGTGGTGGTGATCATCGGCCACGATCTTGAGTTCTACGAACATCTGGCGAAAAATTTCGCGTACAACCCGAACGCGCGTGGCGTTTTCGCCGGCAACGAAGCCCTGATCCAGGGCACCGCATTTCGCAACGGCACATTGCAGGGCGCCTACCTGATGGTCGCTGCGCGCATGCTGGGCCTTGACTGCGGGCCGATGTCGGGCTTCGATGCCGCCCGTGTGGATGCGGAGTTCTGGGCCGGCAGCAAGGTCAAGACCAACTTCATCTGCAACCTGGGCCACGGCGACCCATCCAAGGTCATGGGCCGCCTGCCGCGTTTCGATTTCGACGCGATCTGCAAGCTGCTGTAAGGTCGGGCGCGGCGGCCTTACGCGTCGCGGAGAAAATTGCCTGACGGGAAAGCCACCGGGGGCGCTGCGGGATCAAAGGTCACACCGGCAGGGTCGCCCCCGGCCGCCACACTGGCCAATTGCTTTTCGAGCAGGCGACGCAGCATGACGATGCCACGATCGGATTGCGCCAGGTGTTCCTCGGAATGCCGCGCGATTTTTCCCTGGCTCACCTGCGCCTCGTAGTCGCCGGGAAAACGCTGGTGTTCCTCAGGCGTCAGCTCTTCCCACAGCTTGCCGCCCAGCCGCGAGCGCATTTTCACCAGTTCCCCAGGCTCGGTCACCCGCCCGACGACGAAAATTCGGAAATGATGGTCGTCAATGGGCAGGATCCAGCCCAGCGACTCGACCCGCCCATAGCGGCCGACACGCGGACTGGGGATCACGCGCAGGGTCGGCAGCGCCGCCTCGCTGATGCGGTGCAGTATCTTGCCCTCAGGCAGCTTGCGCCGCGACACCGTGCGTACGCTGATCTCACCGGTTTCCCATTCGACTTCAGGCATGAGCGCCATCGCCGGAACGAACTGGGTGCCAGAGAAACTGGCATGCAGGATCACCACATGAAAGGGATCGACCAGGTTCTCGTAGTGCTGCAGCCAGTTGCAGTCGATCACCTGCGGGCCGCCGCCACCGATGCTTGAATCGTCGGCCTCGAGGAATTCCCCGGGGTCGAGCGTCTCGAGGCACTCATAGCGCGGCAGGCAGGGTTTGCGGGCCGGCGGCCCGAGGTAGGCCCAGATCAGCCCGTAGCGCTCCTGCAGGGGGTACCAGGGCTGGCGCACACGGTCGCGCGCGCGTCCTCCTTCCGGCTCGCAAGGCTGCTCAATGCAATGACCCTCGACATCGAACAGCCAGCCGTGATAGCAGCAGCGGATGCCGCGCTCCTCGACTCGACCGTAGAAAAGCGAGCTGCCTCGATGCGCACAATGTGGATGCACCAGACCTGGCCGGCCACTTGCATCGCGAAACAGGATCAGGTCCTCGCCAAGCACCCGTAACTGGCGTGGCGTTTCGCCCGCGTCGGCAACTAGGCCGATGGGGTGCCAGTAGCGGCGCAGCAACTCGCCCATCGGCGTGCCGGGCCCGACTTCGGTCAGGTCCTTGCGATAGGTCGGCCGCGTGCGACCGTAGGCTGTGCCGGTGTCCAGGGTTTTTGTTGATCCGGCAGAAACGTCCACGGCAACTACTCCAGAGTCACGCCGGCGCCGCGAATCAGCTCGGTGATGCGCGGCACATCGGCACGATAGACCTCGAGGAACTGTGTCGGGGTGTTGCCCAGGGGTTCAAAGCCGAATCCGGTCAGGCGTGCCGCGATATCCGCCATGCGCGTGGTTTCGCGCAAGGCAGCGGCCCAGGCATCGACGACTGCAGCCGGTGTGCCGGATGGAGCATAGGCGCCAATCCAGGAGTCGATATCGAAGCCGCGAAAGCCCTGCTCGGTAAACGTCGGTACCTGCGGCAGGATCGAGACGCGCTTCGTGCCGGCAATCGCCAGGGGCTTCATCTTGCCCGACCCGATGTGTCCGCGCGCCGTCGCCGGGTTGGCCCAGGCGAAGTCGAGCACCTCACCGAACAGGTCGGCATGGACAGCCGCCTCGGCCTTGTACGCCACATGGGTCAGGTTGACGTTCGCCTGACGCTTGAGCAGTTCGCAGAACAGGTGCGCGGTGGACCCGTTGCCCCAGGTGCCGTAGTTCAGCACCGGCCGGCTGCGGGCAAAATCGACGAATTCGCGCAGGCTGGAGTAGGGCGCGGCGGCGCGTGCCACCATCATCGGACCACCCGTGGCCAGCATCGACAGCGGCGCGAAATCGCGCACCGGGTCGTACGGCAGCTTGGGCATGAGGATCGCGTTGTTGATATGGGTCAGGGGCAGCGTGAGCATGATCGTGTGCCCGTCGGCGGGAGCCTTGGCGACAAAATCAGCGGCGATCACCCCCGCAGCCCCGGGCTTGGGGTCGACGATGACCGGTTGCCCGAAACGCGTGGCGAGTTTTTCGGCATAGGCACGCGCGAGAGTGTCGATGGGGCCTCCGGCGGCCCCGAAGGGGACGATGCGGATCGGCCGCGCCGGGAACGGCGCTTGCGCTGCCAGCGGCATGCCAGCCGCGGCCAGCGCGCCACTGGCGATTCGTACAAGCAAAAGGCGACGGTTGGCGTGCACTTGAGACGTTCCACTTCAACGCGATACCCCTGATGCTACTCACCGGCGCATGAGGGCGCAACCGCCGTCAACCGGGTTAGACTGCGCGCCGTGTTTCCTAAACTTCCAGGGTACCCATGAGACTGATCAGCTATGACAATTCCGGCCGCCCCGCCGTCGGCGTGGTGCGCTCGGCCGATGCCGCGGAGTTCGTCGACCTAGGCGCCACCGGACTGGCGCTTTCGACCGATATGACCGCACTCCTGGCCGCCCCCGACGGCCTGGCGACGGTCAAGCGCGCGGCGCAGTCCGCGCCTGCGCACGCTGTCAAACCACTGGCCGGCGTGCGCTTCCTCCCTGTCGTACCGCGCCCACCCAAGATCCTGTGCCTTGGCCTCAATTACGCCGACCACGCCAAGGAGGGCGGGCACGCCCGGCCCGAGTACCCGAGCTTTTTCATGCGCGGTGCAACCTCTCAAGTGGGGCATCGTGAAGCCATCGTGCGTCCCAAGGCGTCGACCAAACTCGATTACGAGGCCGAGCTCGCGGTCGTGATCGGCGCGCGCGCGCGCCACCTGACCGAGGCGAACGCGCTATCCTGCGTCGCCGGCTACACCTGCTACAACGATGGTTCACTGCGCGACTACCAGCGCAAGACCAACCAATGGACCATCGGCAAGAATTTCGACGCGACCGGTGGCTTCGGCCCCTGGCTCGTGACTGTGGATGAGTTGCCTGCTGGCGCGGCGGGACTGCGCATTCAGTCGCGCCTGAACGGCAAGGTCATGCAGGACGCCAATACGCGCGACTTCCTGTTCGATGTCGTCGCCTCGCTTGTCATCATTACCGAGTGCATCACCCTCGAACCAGGCGATGTCATCATTACCGGAACACCGGCGGGGGTCGGCTACGCGCGCACGCCTCCGGTGTGGATGGCGCCGGGAGACGTCTGCGAGATCGATATCGAAGGCGTCGGCGTTCTCTCCAATCCGATCGTCGACGAGGCTTAGGAGCTGCCTTTAGGCCGTGCGCGCCTCTAAATCAGGCGTGGCGCGGCCTTCATCCGCAGGGCTGGTGCTGTCCGCAGCAGCGGACAGATGCGCGGAAATTGCGAGCCAGAACCCGTGAAATGCGATGAGGTTACGCGACCGCAACCATGCGCCAGGTGTCGAGAAAGATTGCTTTGCAGCGCTGATTCCGCCATGAGGCGTGACCTCAGGCGCGCATCAGGTCGGCTGCCCGTTCGGCAATCATCATGGTCGGCGCATTGGTGTTTCCCGAGGTGATGACAGGCATGACCGAGGCATCGGCGATACGCAGTCCCTCGATGCCGATCACGCGCAATTGCGCGTCGACCACCGCGGCCGGATCATCGGCGCGACCCATGGCGCAGGTCCCCACGGGATGAAAAATGGTTGTGCCGATGTCACCGGCCGCGGCGACGAGTTCTTCATCGCTGGAAAATTGCGGTCCGGGCAAGAATTCTTCCGGATGGTAGTGCCTCAGGGCCGGCATGCCGACGATGCGACGGGTCAGCCGCATGGCAGCGGCTGCGACGGCGCGGTCGGCGTCGGTGGACAGGTAGTTGCATTGGATGGCGGGCTTGGCAAGCGGATCGGCACTGCGGATCTGCACGCTGCCGCGGGAGCTAGGGCGCAGGTTGCAGACCGAGGCAGTGAACGCAGGAAAGCCGTGCAGCGGATCGCCGAATTTGTCCAGTGACAGCGGCTGCACGTGGTACTGCAGGTTGGGAGTCGCCGAACCAGGTTCGCTGTGCCAGAAAACGCCCAATTGCGAGGGTGCCATGGTCAGGGGCCCGGTGCGAAACAAGGCGTAACGCAACCCCATCAGCGCCCGTCCGAGGAGGCTGTTGGCCTGGGTATTCAAGGTGGCGATGCCGCGTACCTTGAAGGCCATCCGCAGTTGCAGATGATCCTGCAGATTGCGGCCGACGCCGGGCAGGGCGTGCACGATCGGAATCTGGTGGCGTGCGAGGAGGGCAGGGTCGCCGATGCCGGAGAGTTGCAGCAACTGCGGGCTGCCGATCGCACCGGAAGCGAGCACGACTTCGCGCCTTGCCGTGAGCGTAACCGTCCCATCCGGACCCTGCACACGCACGCCGCTGCAACGCCTGCCGTCAAAGTCCAGACCGAGGGCGCGGCTTTGTTCGCGGACCGTGAGGTTGGCGCGCTTGCGCACCGGATGCAGAAAAGCCCGCGCCGCGTGCCACCGTACTCCGCGCCGCTGGGTGACCTCGAAGCGGCCCCATCCGACGTTGTTGCCGGTGTTGAAGTCGGCCGAAGCGGGAATCCCGGCCTGTTCGGCGGCCTCGGCGAAACGGTCGAGGATTTTCCAGGACAGGCGCTGCTCCTCGATGCGCACCTCGCCACCCTTGCCGTGAAAATGGCTCTCGCCCCGGTGCGAATCTTCGTGACGGCGAAACAAGGGCAGCACATGATCCCAATCCCACAGGTCGCTGCCGGACAGCCGCGCCCACTCGTCGTAGTCGCGCTTTTGCCCGCGCATGTAGATCATTGCATTGATCAGCGAGCAGCCGCCGGGGCCCAGCCCGCGCGCGTAGTGAATGTCGCGACCGTTGAGACCGGCCTCTGCCTCGGTACGGTACATCCAGTCGGTACGAGGATTGGCGATGCAATACAGGTAGCCGACGGGGATCTTGATCCAGATCCAGTTGTCGCTGCGCCCGGCCTCCACCAGGCACACCGATAGGTTCGGGTCCGCGGAAAGGCGATTGGCCAATAGGCACCCGGCGCTTCCGCCGCCGACGATGACGTAGTCGTACTCGAACCCTGGCATGGCTTCGATTCTACCGGCCGGCTTTACAACTGCTTACCACTTGCCATGCGCCACGCGGGTAGCATGGGTCAACTGCACGAACCGCCGGCCGTTATTTCGACCATGTCCTGTCGCCTCGCATTCATAGCCTTTGTTCTCCTGGCAAATTCGCAGGCTGTGCTGGCGCAACCCCACCGCCCTGGTCCGGGCGGGCCCGGATTCGAGGATCGGCGCGCCGCACGAGAAGAGATGCGCCGCGAGCGCATGGAGCGGCGCGAGGGACGCCAGGACGAGCGCGCCGGAGACCGTGACCACCGGCAGCAGCGCATGTCACCGGACGAACGGCGTGAACTGCGGCGCCAGATCCGCGATCACGGCCAGGACATCTACCGTCGCTAGGAGCCCCTGTGCTGCGCCTCATGCTGTCGATCCTGCCGTTTGTCGCCGCGGCGACCGCGCTGGCGGCGCCAATGGGGGCGGACGAAGCCCGTTATCTGCTGACGCGAGCCGGATTTGCAGCTACCGAGGCCGAGGTCCGGCAGTACGCGCCCTTAGCCCGCGCCGAGGCTGTCGAGCGACTCCTGTCCGGCGCGCGCAGGGAGGCACGCACGCCACCGCCTACCTGGGTCCATGAGCCGGCCCAGCGGCCGCGCCTGAACGAAAAGAGCGACCAGGAGCGCCGCGAGTTCCTGCAGCTGCAGGTAACGCGCGGCTTCGAACTGCGCTCGTGGTGGATGGCGGAGATGCTGGCGACGCCGTCGCCGCTGACCGAGCGCATGACACTGTTCTGGCACAACCATTTTGTGTCCAGCCTGCAAAAGGTGCGTGTCCCGCAGCTCATGTACCGGCAGAACCTGCTGTTGCGCCGGCACGCGTTGGGTGACTTCGGCGAACTGCTGCGGGCGGTATCGAAAGATGCGGCGATGATCATCTACCTGGACGTCGCGACCAGCCGGCGCGGCGCGCCCAACGAG
Organism: Burkholderiales bacterium; assembly: GCA_046160545.1. Classification (GTDB taxonomy): domain Bacteria; phylum Pseudomonadota; class Gammaproteobacteria; order Burkholderiales; family JAEUOS01; genus JAEUOS01. The sequence goes on along the minus strand of JBJXGS010000044.1, from coordinate 31,247 downwards.
AACTTCGCCCGCGAAGTCATGGAACTCTTTACCCTGGGGGAGGGCAACTACAGCGAGCGCGACATCAAGGAGGCAGCGCGCGCCTTCACCGGCTGGAGCCTGGACCCGGACAACCTCGAGTTCCGCCGCCGGCCGATGCTGCATGACGACGGCGTGAAAACCGTCTTCGGCCGGAGCGGCGAGTTCGACGGCGACGCCGTCCTGGACCTCCTCCTGGCACAACCGGCCTGCGCCGAATTCATCATGCGCAAGCTGTGGCGCGAATTCGTCTCCATGGAGCCGTCAGCCGCCGACGCGCCCGAGATCAAGCGCATCGCCGCTCTTTTCCGGTCCGCGCGCTACGATATCCGAACCGCACTGCGTGCGATGTTCAACTCGCCGCGCTTTTACGCTCCGGAACAGCGCGGCGGTCTCATCAAGTCACCGGTTGAACTGGTGGTCGGGACGGTGCGCCAATTGGGGGTGTCCTACACCGACCCGCTGCCCTGGGTCTTTACAGTAGGGGCTCTGGGCCAGACCCTCTTGGCGCCACCAAACGTGCGCGGCTGGCCGGGCGGCGAGTCCTGGATCAACAGTTCCACCCTGCTTGCACGCAAGCAGTTCGCAGAGCGCTTGATCCGATCCGAGGAAATGCGCGAAGGCGCGGGACGCGCAGCCCAGGCAATGGGGGCAACGCCGGCATCGGCCAATACGGACGGTGTCGAATCGCCCATGCGAGCGCGCGACATTGGCGAAGTCAAGGGAGCCGGTCGCATGGATGGGGAGGCTCGGCAGCGACTCATGCGCGCCGCCGCCGGCATCCAGTTCGACTCCGACCTTTTCCTGGCGCAATTCGCCGGGCAGCCGCAAAGTGCCATGCAGCGGGCCCTCCTTGCCGTCGAACCCGCAGCGACACCTGCGGCCAACGCTGCGCCGCGGCAGGTGCTGCGCGCCGCGCTGCTCGATCCCGCCTACCAGCTCAAGTGAAAATCATGGACCGTCGACGCTTCCTCTCTCTAGCCGCGACTTCACCGCTGGGGCTCTGGTTGCACTGCGCGTCGGCGCAGGATGCGGCGGCATCGCGCCTCCTGATCCTGGTCGAACTGCGTGGCGCCAACGACGGCTTGAACACGGTCGTGCCCTTCGCCGACCCGCTCTATGCCAGCCTTCGGCCGCGCCTGGCACTCAAGCGCGAAGAAGTCGTCCAGTTGTCCGAGCGCGCCGGCCTGCACCCGGCCCTGGAGCCGTTGCTGCCGACCTGGCGGTCCGGGCACATGGCCATCGTCGAAGGCCTGGGCTACCCCGAGCCCAATCTTTCGCATTTTCGTTCCATTGAAATCTGGGATACCGCATCGCGCGCCGACGAGTACCTGCAGCAGGGCTGGCTGGCACGCGCTTTTGCCACGCGCCCGGTTCCGGCCGCCTACCTGGCCGACGGCGTCGCGATCGGCAACAACGACATGGGGCCGCTGGCGGGAGCGCCGCGCGCCATCGCACTGGCCAATCCCGAGCGCTTCCTCCAGCAGGCGCGATTGGCGGAGGCCGAGGGCACTGCAGCGCGCCGCAGCAGTGCGCTGCAGCACATCCTCAAGGTCGAAGGCAACATCGTCGAGGCGGCGGCCAACCTCGAGGCGCGGCGCGAATTCCGTACCGTGTTCCCGCAGGGCAACTTTGGCAATCAAGTGCGCCTGGCCGCACAAATCGCCGCCAACCGCCGCCCGGTGGCAGCGATTCGCGTCTCGCTCGGAAACTTCGACACGCACCAGAACCAGGCCCCGATGCACGGCAATCTGCTGCGCCAACTCGCCGAAGGTCTGGTCGCACTGCGTTCTGCACTGGAGGAAACGGGGCGCTGGGAATCGACACTGATCGTCACCTACGCCGAATTCGGCCGGCGCGTCCGCGAGAACCAGTCGCAGGGGACCGATCACGGTACGGCAGCTGCGCATCTGGTGCTGGGCGGCGCCGTGCGCGGGGGCTTCCTGGGACAGCCGCCCGCCCTGGGACGCCTGGATGGCAACGGCAACCTGCCCTTTGCAGTCGATTTCCGCTCCCTCTATGCCACCGTCCTGGAGCGCTGGTGGAGCCTGCCTTCGGCCGACGTGCTGGGCGGAAAGTTCGCCACCCTCAACCTGTTGCGCGGCTGATACTCGCCGCGGCCGTGTACGGCGCCGATTTCGAGCCGCCGGCGCGCTCCGACCGGCATCTGACTTGATCGCAGCCCCCCGCAAGCGCGGGGATCATGCCAATATGGCGTACCTGCTGCGCTTTGCATGCGGAATCCGCCCCGCGGAGCCATGACGCTGCGACGAGGCAGGCGTCAATCCATTGTTTCGAGGCCCCATGAATCCACTTCTTGCAGCCAGCGCCTTCGCCGTCCTGATCACAGCCGTCGCACCGGCGGCGGCCCAGGACTATCCGTCACGCCCGATCCGTGTCGTGGTGCCCTATGCCCCGGGCGGCACCGATCAGCAGCTGCGCCTCCTGGCCCCAGCCTTGACGCGCATCCTCGGCCAGGGCCTGGTGATCGAAAACGTCGCAGGCGCAGGCGCTGCGATCGGCACCGCCCAGGTCAAGAATGCCAAACCGGACGGCTACACCTTGCTCTACACGGGTACTGGTGCGCTGACCGTGCAACCAAGCATGACCAAGACCCCTTATGTCATGGACGACCTGGTGCCCATCGGCAACGTCATCGGTACTCCCTTTGTCGTCGCCGCACGCCCGGATGCGCCTTTCAAGACCCTGGGCGAAATGGTCAGCTACGGTCGTGCCAATCCGGGGCGCATCAACTTTGGCTCGGCCGGGCAGGGCACGACCACCCACATGGCGGGCGAGGCGATCGCGGCAGCGGCGGGTTTCAAGCTCCTGCACGTGCCTTTCCAGGGCATCGGTCCGGCCGTTACGGCCATCCTGGGCGGCACGGTAGACATCGTGATCGGCCTGCCCAACGCCATCATGCCGCATGTCAATGCCGCCAAGCTGATCCCGCTGGCCATCACGGGCCCCCAGCGCTCCGATCTGATGCCCAGTTTCATGACCGTCAAGGAAGGCGGCGTGGACGTATCGGATGTGACCAAGTTCGGTTTTTTCGGGCCCAAGGGCTTGCCGGACGCGGTACTCGCCAAATGGGTCGCCGCCGTGCCTGAGGCGATGAAGGCGCCGGAATTCGTCGAGGCGACCAGGAGGAGCTTCAACAGCACCATGTACCTGAACCCCGCGCAGTTCCGCAGCATCCTGGAGGCCGAGGAGCGCCACTTCAAGAAACTCATTACCGACTTGAAGCTCGATAGCAACCGCTAGACACACGGTTCGAAACGATGGCTGCGACGCTGGCGCTGTCCCTGGGTGGCCTCCGCCTCAAGAACCCGATCATCTGTGCCTCCGGGGAGCACGTCATCAGTGAGGCCGGCGTGCGTGCCGCCTTGCGCGCCGGCGCGTCGGTGGTCGTCGCGAAGTCGACCAACGAGAGCGAAGCCGCGCGCGCCCAGCTCGGGCAGACCGACTACTCGGCGTTCGACCGCGAATGGACAAGGCAGCCCTGGCAGGGTGCGGGGTCCAGCAGCATCCTGTGCCGCTCCGGGCTGCAACCGCGCGGAGCCGAAGAGTGGCTCGATGCCGTGGCCAGGTTGGACCTTGAAGCCCGCGACACTGATGCCTATGTCGCCGCGAGCCTGATCCTGGCCGATCTCGATCACGCGGTGCGCCTGGCGCGCCATGCCGAGAAGTCTGGCGTGCGCCTGCTCGAATTCAACGTCGGCACACCGTACGGGGATGAGGCGAAGCATGGCGGAGTGGCGACCGAGCGCAGTGTTGAACGCCTGCGCGCGCAGGTTGCCGCCGTGTGCGCTGCGGTGGATATCCCGGTTTGGGTCAAGCTCACTGGTCAGAGCGAGAATGTCGCGCTCTTGGCCGCGGCGGCGCGTGACGGCGGGGCGGCGGCGGTCGTCATGATCGGTCGCTTTCTGGGCATGCTGCCGGACCTGGAGACACAGGCACCGGTGTTGGGCACCAACCTGGGCTACGGCGGCCCCTGGGCTCTGCCGCTGACCTGCTACTGGCTGGCGCGTACGCGACGTTCCCTTGGTCCGGCCTTTCCACTTATCGGAACCAACGGCGCGCGGAGCGGCGCGGATGCGGCGCGCATGCTGCTTGCAGGAGCGAGCGCGGTCGAATACTGCTCGGCGGTGATGACCGGTGGCTTCGAAGTACTGACGCGCGCCATTGCCGATCTCGATGCCTACGTCACGCGCAAGGGCGGCACGGCGCGTGACCTCGTTGGTCGTGCCGCCGATCAGGTCGCCGGATACGAATCCATGGCTTCGCGCGAGGACTTTTGGCAGGGGTTCGTGCCGCAGGAGACACTCGCGCCCTCTTGAGTCAGTGCCACATCGCTGTGGTATTTTGCGTTTGAACATCAGCCCGGTCATACCAACCGATCGCTCACACGACCATGCGCAAGGTTCCCCTTTACAGCAGCACCCGGCGTTCACGAGTGGCCGGGGTCAAGTCTCCGGTGGTCCCCACGGGACTGCGCCGGGACAACGCCATCTCTGCTGGCCAAGAGACGCCTGCCGAGCCGGTTGCCGCGCTGCCGACCCCGCGCAGGTTCACCTGGGAACGCGCCGTGACAGGCCTGTCACTGGGCGTGGCCATCGCCGCGCTCATCCTGGCTTCGCGCGGCACGCCGGTGATGAAAGGGCCAACCCAGGAAGATATCGACCGTGCGGTACTCACCACGTTGGAGAACGAAACCCTGCCGTCGCCGGCGGCCAAGGCGGTCGAAATCGTGCGTCCGTCCGTGGTTCGCGTCGAAGGCGTGCAAAGTGGCGCCACCGGCGAGTCGGACATGGAGGCCGGCGTGGGCACTGGCGTGGTGATCTCTGACAACGGCACCATCCTCACCAACATGCATGTGGTGGCCGGTGCTGAGCGTGTCAAGGTGATCTTTTTCGACGGCATGGAAGCAGAAGCCCAGGTCGTAGGAGTGCGACCGGAGCAGGATCTGGCAATTCTGAAGGCGAAGGCAATTCCGGACGACCTGAAGCCTGCCACCATGCGCTCGACGGGCAATCTTGCGGTGGGCGACCTGGTGGCGGCGGTGGGTTTTCCGTTCGGTATCGGCCCGTCGGCATCCAGTGGCGTGGTATCCGGCCTCAAGCGTGACTTCCTGTCGCCCGAAGGCAAACGCACCCTGTCCAACCTGATCCAGTTCGATGCTGCGGCCAACCCCGGCAACTCCGGCGGCCCGCTGGTAACCATGGACGGCGAAGTGGTCGGCATCGTCACGGCCATCTTGAACCCCACGGGACAACGGGTGTTCGTCGGTATCGGTTTCGCCGTGCCCATCGAGGGCGCCGCCAACGCAGCCGGCGTGCCGCCGTTCTGACACTACCTTGCCGGGAAATTCCGGCTCCAACTTTCGATTAAGGAATCCCATGCAAGCACCCGAAACCCAAGCCCCGATGATGGAGCGTCTTCTCTATGAAGTGAAGAAGGTCGTGGTGGGGCAGGACCACTTCCTGGAACGAGTGCTGGTCGCGATGCTGGCCCAGGGTCACCTGCTGGTCGAGGGCGTCCCCGGACTGGCGAAGACACTTACGGTCAAGACCCTGGCGCGCGCACTTTCGGGCAGCTTCAAGCGCATCCAGTTCACCCCCGACCTGGTGCCGGCCGACCTGGTCGGCACGCGCATCTACAACCAGAAGACCGGCGAGTTCGCGACCGCCCTGGGTCCGGTGTTTTGCAACCTGCTCCTGGCAGACGAGATCAACCGTGCTCCCGCCAAGGTGCAGAGCGCCCTGCTTGAAGTCATGCAGGAATACCAGGTGACCATCGCCGGTGAGACCCATAAGGTACCGCAGCCGTTTCTGGTCATGGCGACGCAGAATCCCATCGAAACCGAAGGCACCTACCCGCTGCCGGAAGCGCAGGTGGACCGCTTCATGATGAAGGTTCTGGTCGGATATCCGACCGAAGAGGAAGAATTCGTCATCGTCGACCGGGTGACCGCGGCAGTGCAGCAGGCGGTGGCGGCGGTGGCCAGCACGGCGCAACTGGGCGACTTGCAGCGCGAGTGCCGGGCAGGGTATGTCGAGCCGTCGCTTATGCAATACGCGGTCAAGCTAGCGGCGGCAACGCGCGATCCTGCCAAGCATGGCATGCCTGAACTGGCGCGTTTTCTTTCCTTCGGCGTCTCACCGCGTGCACCGATCAATTTGATCGAGGCGGCGCGCGCGCTGGGTTTTCTGCGCGGCCGCAGCTATGCGCTGCCCGAGGATGTCATCGACCTGGTGCCCGACGTGTTCCGGCATCGCCTGGTACTGACCTACGAAGCGTTGTCCGAATCGATGAGCGCCGACAAGATCGTCGAGGCTGTCATGCGCAAGATCCCGGCGCCGCAAAAGCCGCTCGAATCCTATGCCCAGGCGGCCTGAAGACGCGCAAGCGGCTACCTCTCCGGGCCGGGGCGCTGCCGGCGCATCCTCGCCTGCCGCTGGCAGCGCACCGGCGCGCGCCGGAGTGGCCGGCGGTGGCGCCGAGGCGATGTTGCGCCGTCTCGAATGGACCGTGTTGCGGCGCCTCGACGGCGCCATCCACGGCAACTACCGGACCCTGTTCCGCGGATTCGGCCTTGACCTGGCGGACCTGCGCGAGTACCAGTTCAACGACGACGTGCGCCATATCGACTGGAACGTCACCGCGCGGCAGGGCACACCCTACGTGCGCCAATTCCACGAAGACCGTGAGGTCACCGCGTGGTTCCTGCTTGACCTGTCGCCATCGGTCGAATTTGGTTCCGATCAGGTGCGCAAGAGTGCCCTCACCGCCGAATTCGTAGCGGTGCTGGCGCGCGCGCTGGCACGCTCGGGCAATCGCGTGGGTGCCATGCTGTATGGGGACTGTGTCGACCAGGTCATTCCGGCTGCGAGCGGCCGACGTCACGTGCTGCACCTGTTGCACAGTATCTTGAACCGTCCCGAGATGGAGCACTCCGGCCGAACCGACCTGGGTGAATTCCTGCGCAATGCGGCGCGCTTCGTGCCGCGCCGTTCGCTGGTGTTTGTGATTTCGGACTTCATCAGCACACCCGGCTGGGAGAAGGCCATGGCACGCTTGGTCGAGCGTCACGAGGTGGTCGCCGTGCGCCTGTACGATCCGCTGGAAATGGACCTGCCTGACCTGGGGCTGGTGATGATGCGCGATTCGGAATCAGGCGAGGCGCTCTACGTCGACACTTCCGACGCCGCCTTTCGCCGGCGCTTCGCGGCCGCCGCGTCGCGCCGCGAAGAATCCCTGCGTCGCAGTTTCAGCGCAGCCCAGGTCGACGTGCTGGAGCTTGCCACCGACGATGCACTGATTGACGCAATCATGCGCTTTGCCGATCTGCGCAAGCGTCGAAGTCAGCTGGCGGCAGGCGGCCTGCCGCACCACCTGGCGCTGGCATCATGAAATTCCTCTGGCCACAGTTTCTCTGGCTCTACCTGCTCCTGCCGCTGCTGGTCACTTGGTACTTCGCTGCATTGAAGCGCAAGCGGGGCGGCGCACTGGCCTACTCCAACCTGGCCTTGATTCGTGCCGCGCTGAGTGGCGGCGCTACGTGGCGGCGCCATGTGCCAGCATCGATACTGCTCGTGGCAGTCGGTGCGCTCATCGCTGCACTGGCACGGCCGGTGGCGGTGTTGTCGCTGCCGACCCAGCACGAGACCGTCATCCTGGCCATGGATGTCTCGGGCAGCATGCGTGCCACTGACGTCAAGCCCAGTCGCCTGGTCGCGGCCCAGGAAGCGGCCAAGGCATTCATCGCCGATCAGCCGCGGCACGTGCGTGTTGGCATCGTCTCCTTCGCTGCTACTGCCCAGATCGTCCAGTATCCGACCCAGAACCGTCAGGATGCGATCGACGCCATCGACCGGTTTTCGCTGCAGCGTGGCACGGCGCTGGGCAGCGGAATCGTGCTTTCGCTCTCGGCATTGTTCCCGGATGCCGGCATCGATGTGACCTCCTTTGTCTTTGGTGGGGACCCTTGGCGCAATTCCCCATGGCGGGTGCCGAAAAAGCAGCCCAAGCAGGTCGAGCCGGTACCGCCCGGTTCCTACACGCACGGCGCAATCATTCTCCTGACCGATGGCGAGCGCACCACCGGCCCTGATCCGCTGGCCGCGACCAAGATGGCGGCCGAGCGCGGGGTGCGCATTTTCACCGTTGGGGTGGGTACGCCCAAGGGTGAAACCATCGGCTTCGAAGGATGGTCGATGCGCGTCAGGCTCGACGAAGCCACCTTGAAGCAGATCGCCGACACGACCCGCGGTGACTATTACTTTGCCGGCAATGCGGTCGACCTGAAGAAGGTCTACGAAAAACTCAGTTCGCGCCTCGTATTCGAGAAAAAGGAAACCGAAATTGGCGCGCTATTCGCTGCCGCCGGCGCCTTGCTTGCCGTCCTGGCCGGTCTCTTGTCCCTGTATTGGTTCAATCGCATCCTGTGAGCGAGCGCAAGGCCCTTTCCGGCGGAACTCTCAAGGCTGCCGACTATGACGCGGCGCGGCGCGTGCTCACGATCGAATTCAGCGACGGGCGGCTGATCGAGTACAGCGGCGTCGGTCGCGAGATCGCGCGCCGCTTCATGGAAAGCGCGGCGCCCTGGAGTTACTTTCGCGACAACATCGAGGACGAGTTCACCGGCCGGGCGGCCGGGCGCGCCCGCCGCGAGGCTGGCGACGACAATCCCTTCGGCTAGGGGTCGCTATACTCGAACCTTTGTATTGGCTGGCCCTGCGATGCGCGTCCTGGCGCTCGAAACCTCGAGTGAAACCGCCTCGGTCGCCCTGTGGATCGATGGCGAGTGCCGCACGCTGTCGCGCGCCGGAGCACGCGGACACTCAGATCATTTGCTGGCCATGGTGGAAGAGCTCCTTGCCGTTGCCCAGCTTGGGTGCGCCCAACTCGACGGACTCGCCTGTGGCGTCGGGCCCGGAGCCTTCACAGGCGTGCGTATCGCGGTGAGCGTAGCCCAAGGCATGGCCATGGCGCGCGATATTCCGATTGCACCCGTTGTGTCACTTGAGGCCCTGGCCGAGGCAGCCGCTGCGACCCGCGTTTACGCCTGCATCGATGCACGCATGGGTCAAGTCTATGTGGCGGCCTACGAACGTGCCGGCGACCAGTGGCAGGACATCGTTGCGCCTTGCCTGGCCGACACGCAAGCGCCACCGCTGCCGCATGGCCCTTGGGTGGCCGTCGGCAGCGGCCTTAAAGCGCTTGCAGTGGAGCAGCTGGCGCGCATTGATGCATCAGAGATGCGCCGCGACGCCTATCCCGGGGCGGAGGCGGTCGCCTCGCTCGGCGCAGCGCGCCTGGCGCTCGGTCAGGGCGTCGATGCTGCTCTCGCCGCGCCTCTCTATCTGCGTGACAAGGTCGCTCTTGACGTGCGGGAACAGGCCGCGCGGCGAGCGGCGCGCGCGGCATGAGCGCAGTCCTGCGGCCCGAAGTACCGCGGCTGGCGCCGCTGACCCCGCGGGATCTGGATACCGTGCTCGCAATCGAGAACGAGATCTATCCCTTTCCGTGGACACGCGGAAACTTCTCTGACTCGCTGGCCGCTGGCTACAGCTGCTGGCTCTATGTCGGCAATGACGGCCTGATCGGCTATGCGGTCGTCATGTTTGCGATCGACGAGGCGCATTTGCTCAACCTCTCGATCGCAAGTAGCGCGCAGCGGCGCGGCCACGGCACGCAGTTTCTGGCGGCCCTGGAGAGTTCGGCGCGTGGGCATGGCGCGCAATCGATGCTTCTTGAGGTGCGCCCCAGCAACCAGGCCGGCCGTGCCCTCTATGCACGGGCCGGCTACGAGCAGGTCGGCCTGCGGCGCGGGTACTACCCAGCGATGCCGGGGCGCGAGGACGCGCTGGTGCTGGCGCGCAAGCTATGAACCGCGACGCCGTATTGGCCGAACTGGGCCTGGGCCCGATCTGGAAGCTGCGCCGGGCGCCGCAGGCGGATGGTGGCCGAGCACCACCGGCCGACGCCGCCGTGCCCGACCGCACCTCAAACATCGCCGGCTTGGACTGGCCCGAACTGGCGACGTCGGTCGCGGCCTGCACCGCCTGCGGACTGTGCGGCAGCCGCAAGAACACGGTGTTTGGTGTTGGCAATCGTCAGGCAGCGTGGATGATCGTAGGCGAGGCACCAGGCGCCGAAGAGGATGAGCGCGGCGAGCCCTTCGTTGGTCAAGCCGGCCGACTGCTCGACGCGATGCTCGCTGCGCTTGCGCTCAAGCGCGAACGCGATGTCTACATCGCCAATGTGCTCAAGTGCCGCCCGCCGGGCAATCGCAATCCGGCGCCTGAGGAAGTTGCACGATGTGCTCCTTACCTGACGCGCCAGGTGGCGCTGATCAAGCCGCGCCTGCTTGTGCTGATGGGACGATTCGCCGCGCAGACCCTGCTCGAATCGGAAGCTTCGATCGCCTCCATGCGCGGCCGGGTACACCAGGTCGGCGCCACCCCCGCAATCGTCACTTATCACCCGGCCTATCTGCTGCGCACGCCCTTGGACAAGGCACGCGCCTGGGAAGACATGCTTTTCGCACGCGCAGTCGACCGGCGCTTGCAATCCGGCCGTGCTGCCTCCACCTGACGGTCGACGGGGACGCCAAAGTTGCGCGCTGCACAACCGTCACCCCCGACCACCATTCTCATCCCTTCAAGGAACCGACCATGCGCCGCCTCCTCATCATCCTGACCGCCTCGTTTGCCGTGTTGCTGGGCGGCTGCGGCTACAACGATTTCCAGCGCCTCGATGAGCAGGTCAAGGCCGACTGGGCCGGGGTGCTGGCCCAGTACCAGCGGCGCGCCGACCTGATTCCCAGCATCGTCGCCACCGTCAAGGGTGAAGCGAATTTCGAACAGGAGACCTTAACGCGTGTCATCGAAGCCCGCTCGCGCGCGACTTCGGTCCAGGCGACGCCGGAACTGGTCAACGACCCGGCAGCGATGCAGAAATTCCAGGCCGCACAGGGCGAGTTGAGCGGCGCGCTGTCACGCCTCATGGTCGTGGTCGAGAACTATCCCAACCTCAAGGCAAACCAGGCCTTTCGCGATCTGCGCACGACGCTTGAGGGCACCGAGAACCGCATCAACATCGCCCGCGACAAGTACATCAAGGGCGTGCAAAGTTACAACGTTCTGGCACGCCAGTTCCCGACCAACCTGACTGCGATGGTGTTCAGCTACCAGGTCAAGGCGACACTGACGGTGGACAACGAAAAGGCGATCTCCACCGCACCGGTCATCAACTTCGACAAGCCGGACGGGAAGAAGTAGGCGTCGCGAGCTTCGCACAAGCGGCCATGTGGCGCCAATTCATCGCATCGCTGTTTGCGATCGCGGCGCTGGCCGCCGGGACCAGCGCACCGGCACAGGACCTGCTGCCGGTACCGGTCCTGACCGCACGTGTCATCGACCAGACACGCACCTTGAGCGAGGCACAACGCGCCGACCTGGAAGGGCGTCTGGCAGCGTTCGAGAAGGCCCACGGCAGTCAGATCGTGGTACTGATAGTGGCCAGTACACGACCGGAACCGATCGAAGACTTTGCGCACCGGGTGGGCGATATTTGGAAGATTGGTCGCGCCGGGGTAGGCGACGGCCTCCTCATGGTGGTGGCCAAGGACGACCGCCGCATGCGCATCGACGTTGCGCGCGCGCTTGAAGGCGCCGTTCCCGACCTGGCGGCCAAGCAGATCATTCGCGAAGCCATCGCGCCGCGTCTCGCACAGGGCGACTTCGCTGGCGGTATCGGCGCGGGCCTGGACGCCATCTTCAAGCGCATCGAGGGCGACGTGCCGGCGCCAGGCGCGCGACCAAGTGAAGGTGCGCAAGCCGACCAGATCGAGTCCTGGCTCATGATCGGACTGGTCGCGCTCTTCGTCGGCGGGGCAGTTTTCAGAGCTCTGCTTGGCCGCACCGCGGGCTCATTCCTGGGGGGCGGCCTGGCAGGAGGAATCGCCTGGTTTGTCGGCGGCAGCGTGCTGATCGGGGTGATCGTGGCCCTGCTCGCAGGCTTGTTTCTATTGGTCGGGCGCGGCTCGCGAGCCGGGCGAGGCAATTGGCTGCCTTCGACCTCGGGCAGTTACGGATCGAGTTCCGGAAGCGGCTCGGGCGGGTTTTCGTCGGGTGGGGGCGGAGACTTCAGCGGTGGCGGAGCGTCCGGCGGCTGGGGTGACGGAGGCGACAGCGGGGGAGGGGGCGACTAGCCGGCATGAACTATCGACGCATCCTGCGACACATCTTTCGCGACGAACGCTCGGTCAAGCGCGTATTGTCGCCCGCTGCCCTGGCACGCATCACGCGTGCGATTGCCGAAGGCGAGCGGCTACACGACGGTGAGGTGCGTTTCTGCATCGAGGCAGCTCTGCCCTGGTCCTATCTGCGGCGCGATGCTCGGGTGCGCGAACGCGCGGTCATGTTGTTCTCGAAACTGCGTGTCTGGGACACCGAACGCAACACGGGTGTGCTGGTTTATGTGCTGTTGGCGGACCGCGCCATCGAGATCGTCGCGGATCGCGGCATTGCGCAACGCGTGCCGCAGGCCCATTGGGATGAAATCTGCGCATCACTCGGGGCGGCGTTCCGGTCCGGGCAGGGCGAAGAGGGCGTACTTGCGGCCGTTGGGCAGATTGGCGTCCTCCTGGCGCGGCATTTCCCGCCCGTCGCTGGCGACACCAACGAACTGCCGGATGCGCCCGTGATCCTGTAAGGCGTCGCTGTTTTCAGTGCACCTTGTCGCTGCGCGCGATGGTGAGCAGTCGCTCGACTTCCGTACCATGGTGACGCAAGTTGCTCTTGTGCCAGCGCCCGATGGCGAGCATGGTGAACGTGACGAGTATCCCGAACCCGGCGATGGCAACGAAGGCCGAAGCCCCCATGCCGGTGGCAGTGGTGTAGAGAAAGCCCAGCCCCAGAATGCAGGCCTGTTCGTTGAAGTTCTGTACCGCGATCGAGCGCCCGGCACCCATCAGGTTGTGGCCACGATGCTGCAGGAGGGCGTTCATCGGCACCACCAGATAGCCTCCGATGAGCCCCAGAAGAATCAGGAATGGCGCGGCGATCCACACGCTCCTGATGAAAATGAGCACAATCACCAGCGCACCCATCATGACCGCGAGCGGAATGACCCCCGGCGCCTGGTCCAGACGCACGCGCATGCTGGCGATGACCGCGCCGAACGCGGTGCCGATGGCGACCACGCCAACCAGGCTGGAGGCTTCGGTGGTCGAGTAATTGAGCGCCGCCGCCGCCCAGGCCAGGACGATGTAACGCAGGTTGCCCGAGACCCCCCAGAAAAGCGTCGTCGTGGCGAGTGAAATCTGCCCCAGCTTGTCGCGCCAGAGGCGCTGGTTGCAGGACCAGAAATCCGGCAAAAGCGAGGCAGGGTTGCTCGGCAGCGGGATCATCGCCGCCCCCGTCAAAGGAATGCGCAGATTGAACAGTGCCGCGACGATGTAGAAGATGACGATGAAGGCGATCGCAGCTTCCGGAGCAGTGTCGATGCCGGTGTCGATGAACGGCACGTTCAGGCCCAGCAGCGCGTCCGCGACCACACGGCCGACCAGTTGCCCGCCAAGTAGCACGCCCAGGATGATTGAAGCGATCGTGAGTCCTTCGATCCAGCCGTTGGCCTTGACCAGCTGGGACGGGGGCAGCAGCTCGGTCAGGATGCCGTACTTGGCCGGTGAGTATGCCGCCGCGCCCAGCCCGACAACGGTATAGGCCAATAGCGGGTGGACGCCAAAAAGCATCATGAGGCAGCCCACCACCTTCAACATGTTGGAGATGAACATGACGCGCCCCTTGGGGATCACGTCGGCGAAGGCGCCGACAAACGGCGCCAGGATCACGTAGAAGAGCGCGAACATCGGCACCAGCGCCGCCTGCTGCCACTGCGGCGCGCCGCCGGTGCGCAACAGCTCGACGGCCGCGACAAAGAGTGCGTTGTCGGCCAGCGACGAGAAAAACTGCGCCGACATGATGGTATAGAAGCCGCGTTTCATTGTCGCAAGGGTACACTCTGGATCGCGCGCAATCACGCCAATCCGAAAGAGCAATCGATGAGGTTGGATTGTCCGGAAACTCGCGCACACCCCCAAAATCCCTCTCGCGGGTGGGTTCCGGCGCGCCCGGTTTATAGCACGGCAGTTCGATCCCTAGCGGCTTCCCGACAAATTTTCCCGCTCCACGATGCCACGCCCGATCCGGGTCGCCTTTGACAGCGCCGCGCTGCGCGAGAACCTAGCGCTCCTCAAGAAGCGCGCGGCCGGCGCACGCGTCTGGGCGGTCGTCAAGGCCAATGCCTACGGACATGGGTTGAAGCTCGTCGCCGGCGCGCTCAATGCTGCCGACGGATTCGCCCTCCTTGATCTGGACGAGGCGGCGCGCCTGCGCGAAGCGGGATTCCTTCACCCCATTCTCCTGCTCGAAGGCATATTCGAGGCACGCGACCTGGAGATCGTCGATTCCCTGCACCTGACCCCGGTATTGCATAGCCGGGCACAGCTTGAAATGCTCGAGACAGCTGCGCTGCGACGTCCGCTCGACGTGTACCTCAAGGTCAACAGCGGGATGAATCGGCTGGGATTTGCTCCGGATGCCGCTGCCGGTGCCTTTGCCCGCCTGAAGCGCTCAAGACAGGTCAAGTCGATCACCCTGATGACCCATTTCGCTGACGCCGACGGCGCCACCGGAGTTGCGGGACAACTACGCGAATTCGAGCGCGCTGTGGCGGGCCTTGACGCACCTGTCAGCCTGGCCAACTCGGCAGCCCTGCTGCGCTATCCGGAAAGCCACGCTGACTGGGTGCGGCCGGGAATCGCGCTCTACGGCGCTTCGCCGTTTCCCGATCAGAGTGCTGCGCAACTGGGACTCAAGCCGGTCATGACCTTGCGCTCGGAAATCATCGCCACGCAGTCACTGAAGGCGGGCGAGGGCGTCGGCTATGGCTATATTTTTCGTGCATCACGCGACATGCGCATCGGTGTGGTCGCCTGCGGCTACGCTGACGGGTATCCGCGCCACGCGCCAGGCGACAACCGCTCCGGCACGCCGGTCCTGGTCGACGGAGTACGCACCCGCACGGTGGGGCGGGTCGCCATGGACATGCTTTACGTCGACCTGACGCCGGTAAGCCATGCAGGCGTCGGCAGCCAGGTCGAGTTGTGGGGCAGCACACTGCCGGTCGACGAGGTAGCCGCCGCGGCCGGGACCGTTTCCTACGAACTCCTGTGTGCCCTGGCGGCACGCGTACCGGTCGCGTCCTGAGCCGCGCACCGTCACACTTCCTATAGCGAGACAATGGCCAAGCCGCGCCTTGTGCATGTCTGCCGCGAATGCGGTGGCGAGTCACCCAAGTGGCAGGGCCAGTGCCCGCATTGCGGCGCGTGGAACACCCTCGAGGAGGCGCGCGCCGAAGCTCCGGTGACCGGGCGCTTCGCCGCCTCGGGCGCTCGGGTGCGCGAGCTGGGCCAGATCGACGCGCGCGAGGCACCTCGTATCGGTAGTGGTATCGAGGAATTCGATCGCGTGCTCGGCGGGGGCTATGTGCCGGGTGGCGTGGTCTTGATCGGCGGAGACCCCGGGATCGGCAAGTCGACCCTTCTGCTGCAATCCCTGGCCACGATGGCCGCCACCCGCCGCGTGCTGTATGTAACCGGCGAGGAGTCCGCCGACCAGGTGGCACTGCGCGCCCGGCGCCTGGGTCTGCCCGAGGCTGGCTTGAAACTCATGGCCGAAATTGGCCTGGAGGCGATCCTGGCCGCGCTCGAGGCGGAAGCGCCCGAGGTGGCGGTTCTCGACTCGATCCAAACCCTGTTTTCATCCGCCCTGACCGCTGCGCCAGGCTCGGTCTCGCAGGTGCGCGAATGCGCAGCGCAGCTCACGCGACTGGCCAAGGCGCGCGGCATCACCGTGATCCTGGTCGGGCACGTGACCAAGGACGGCGCGATCGCCGGCCCGCGCGTGCTGGAGCACATTGTCGACACCGTCCTGTACTTCGAAGGCGACACTCATTCCTCATACCGCCTGATCCGCGCCTTCAAGAACCGCTTCGGCGCGGTCAACGAGCTGGGCGTCTTCGGCATGACCGACCGCGGCCTGAAAGGGGTGGCCAATCCCTCGGCGCTGTTCCTATCGCAACACGAAGGCGACGTGCCCGGTTCGGCGGTCATGGTCACGCAGGAGGGAACGCGCCCGTTGCTGGTGGAAATCCAGGCGCTGATCGACGACTCGCACGCGCCCAACCCGCGGCGCCTGACCGTGGGCCTCGACCAGAACCGCCTCGCCATGCTGCTGGCAGTGCTGCATCGTCACGTGGGCATCGCCTGCCATGACCAGGACGTTTTCGTCAACGCGGTGGGGGGGGTGCGCATTGGCGAGCCCGCGGCCGACCTTGCGGTGCTGCTGGCGATCGTCTCTTCGCTCAAGGCCAAGCCATTGCCACGCGGACTGGTAGTGTTCGGCGAAGTTGGCCTGGCCGGCGAAGTACGACCTGCGCCGCGCGGCCAGGAACGCCTGCGCGAGGCCGCCAAGCTGGGCTTTACCCAGGCGCTGATTCCGCGTGCCAACGCGCCGCGCTCGGCCATTCCGGGGCTCGAGGTGATCGCGGTCGAACGTGCCGCCGAGGCGCTGGCGCGCTTTCGCTAAAAGGCGCGCCGACCGGGAACAAGGAGGTGCAAGCGCGCGGCGCGATACAATTGCGGCTTCCCGCACTCTGATCGGCATCGCCCTGGCGACGCGGCCCCAACCGCTGCCGACCGATGCACACCGAATCCTCTCCATGAAGCCGGTCCTGGCCCTGGTTGGCCGGCCCAATGTCGGCAAGTCGACACTCTTCAACCGCTTGACGCGCTCGCGCGACGCGTTGGTTGCCGACATTCCGGGTCTCACGCGCGACCGCCACTACGGCCATGGTCGCCTGGGTGACATCCCGTTTCTCGCGGTCGATACTGGGGGTTTCGAGCCGGACGCGCGCGAGGGCATCGTCGCCGAAATGGCCCGTCAGGCACGTGAGGCTATCGCCGAGTCCGATGTGGTTCTGTTTCTTACCGATGGACGCGCCGGCGTCACCGGACAGGACCACACCATCGCTGCGATGCTGCGCAAGACTGGCAAGCGCGCCTTTGTGGCGGTCAACAAGACCGAGGGCATGGGGTTGACCGGTGTCGCCAACGAATTTCATGAACTCGGGCTGGGCGCGCCGATCCCGATTTCGTCCGCCCACGGCGACAACGTGCGCGAGCTTCTCGAATTGGCACTTGAGCCGCATGCGCAGTCCGCACGCGCGGCCGAAGAAGCGGGCAACGACCGCAAACGCCCGCGCATCGCGATTGCCGGCCGGCCCAACGTCGGCAAATCGACGCTGGTCAACACGCTCTTGGGCGAGGAACGCGTCATCGCCTTCGATCAGCCCGGCACGACCCGCGACGCGATCGCGATCGATTTCGAATACCGCAGCAAGTCCTATACGCTGATCGACACCGCGGGCCTGCGCAAGCGCGGCAAGGTGTTCGAGACCATCGAGAAGTTTTCAGTCATCAAGACCATGCAGGCGATCAGCGACGCCAACGTGGTGGTGTTGGTGCTGGATGCCCGTCAGGACATCGCCGACCAGGACGCGCACATCGCCGGCTTCATCGTCGAATCGGGGCGGGCACTGGTGGTGGCGATCAACAAGTGGGACGGCCTGGACAGCTACACCCGGGAGAGGGTGCGCCACGAAACGGCGCGCAAGCTCAAGTTTCTCGACTACGCGGAGACGCACACCATCTCGGCCAAACAGGGCGTCGGCATCGGGGCAGTCATGAAGTCGGTCGACGCTGCGTACGCCGCGGCAGTGGCGCACTTGCCCACGCCCAAGATCACGCGCGCACTGCAGGAGGCCCTGGCGCGCCAGCAACCCCCGCGTTCCGGCGTGTATCGACCGCGCATGCGCTATGCCCATCAGGGCGGCAGCAACCCGCCCATCATCGTGGTGCACGGCAACTCGCTCAAGAACGTGCCTGACACGTACCGGCGCTACCTGGAAGGCTTCTTTCGTGACACCTTCGCCCTCAAGGGGACGCCCCTGCGGGTGCAGTTCAAGGCCGGGCGCAATCCGTACGCCGAGGCGTAATCAGGGTTATCCTAAAGGCCGGACCCATTGGCAGCGATTGCCGCATGGTGTACATTGAATTTCATCGAATCCGTCGGAGTAATCCATGAGTGGCAAGGGCCAGATGCTACAAGACCCTTTTCTCAATGCCTTGCGTCGCGAACACGTGCCAGTTGCAATCTATCTGGTCAACGGCATCAAACTGCAGGGGCAGATCGATTCGTTCGATCAGTACGTGGTCTTGCTCAAGAACACCGTGACCCAGATGGTCTACAAGCACGCGATCTCGACGGTCGTGCCGTCACGGCAGGTCAACCTCAACCTGGAGGCGCCGGCCGATTGATGCGGCGCAGACCTTCGCGTCGCCCGCCTGGGCGCCGCCAGTCGCATGCTTGAGAAGTACGATCCGCGCGGCAAGGCCGTGCACACCGATACTTCCACGCGCGCCATCCTCGTTCACCTGGATTTCGGCGAATCCGACCACGCCGAAAGCGCTGCCGAGTTTCGCCTCCTGTGCGCCAGCGCAGGCCTGCGCGAATGTGGCTACATCAGCGGCCGCCGCCAACGTCCTGACCCGGCGCTCTATGCCGGCTCCGGAAAGGTCGAGGAAGTCGCCGCGGCGGCAGCAGCAGCGACGGCCGGCGTGGTGATCTTCAACCATATCCTTTCGCCGGCGCAGCAGCGCAACCTGGAGCGTGCATTGTCAACACGCGTGGTAGACCGGACCACGCTGATCCTGGACATCTTCGCGCAGCGCGCGAAAAGCCACGAGGGCAAGATCCAGGTCGAGCTGGCGCAGTTGCGGCACCTGGCCACACGCCTGGTGCGCGGCTGGACCCACCTGGAGCGGCAGAAAGGCGGTATCGGCCTGCGCGGCCCTGGGGAAACCCAGCTTGAAACCGATCGCCGCCTGCTCGGCGAGCGCGTCAAGCTCCTGACTTCGCGCCTGGAACGTGTCGAACGCCAGCGCGAAGTCCAGCGGCGCTCGCGCAGCCGCGGTCGGGTCTTCTCGGTGTCCCTGGTCGGCTATACCAACGCCGGCAAGTCAACGCTCTTCAACGCCCTGACAGGCGCTGGAGCCTATGCGGCCGACCAGCTTTTCGCCACGCTGGACACCACCTCGCGGCGCCTGCGCCTGGGGTCGGGACAGGAGATCGTCGTTTCGGACACTGTGGGCTTCATCCGTGACCTGCCGCACACGCTCGTGGCCGCTTTTCGTGCGACGCTCGAGGAGACAGTGCGCGCCGACCTGCTTCTGCACGTGGTCGATGCTTCATCACCGGCGCGCATGGCGCAGATCGAGGAGGTCGATGCTGTATTGCGCGAAATCGGCGCCGACCGCGTTCCGCAATTACTGGTCTGGAACAAGATCGACGTGCCGCGCGACGAGGGGGTGGCACGCCTGGAACCACACGTTGAACGCGATGAATATGCTAATATTTCAAGGGTCTACCTGAGTGCTCGCACGCGCGCCGGCCTGGACCTCCTGCGTGATGCCTTGGTGGAACGCGCTGCGGCGCAAACCCGCGGCCCCGCCGGCGACATGCCCGACACGGCGCAGCTACAAGTAAGCTGCGCCGTTTCCGTTTCTTGAGGACGAGAATCACCCCGATGTTTGCCCTGCCTAAAGCCTTGTGGCGCCGCATTGCCGGCAGCCGCATATTCGCCACCGGCGGGGGACCGCCGGACCTGGAAGAACTGTGGCGCGACTTCAATCGCAAACTCTCCGGCATGTTCGGGCAGCGCCGGCCGACATTGTCCGGCCAGGGCGGCGGAGCCGGGGGCGGCGGCAGCAGCGAACCTCCCAACATGAAGGCCTATGGAGGTGGCCTGGCCCTGGTCGTACTCGTGGTACTGCTGCTGTGGGCCTCGAGCGGCTTTTTCATCGTTCCGGAAGGCCAGTCGGCCGCGGTGCTGCGTTTCGGCAAGCTCGCCTCGTTTACCGACAGTGCCGGATTCAAGTGGCGCCTGCCTTACCCTATCGAGCATCACGAGATGGTCAACCTGCAACAGTTGCGACAGGTCGAGGTCGGCTACCGCAACAACGCCAGGACCAAGGTTCTCAAGGAATCGCTGATGCTGACCGACGACGAGAACATCATCGACATCCAGTTCGCCGTGCAGTACCGTATCAAGGCCGAAAAGGACGCGGCGCGCGACTACCTGTTCAACAATCGCGCGCCCGACGAAACCGTTCTGCAGGCCGCCGAGACGGCCATGCGCGAACTGGTCGGACGCTCCAAGATGGACTTTGTGCTCTACGAAGGCAAGGAACAGGTGGCCAAGGAGGCCGAGAAGCTGATGCAGCAGATCGTCGACCGCTACGCCACCGGCATCGCCATCATCAACGTCACTTTGCAGAATTCGCAGCCGCCCGAGCAGGTGCAGGCCGCCTTTGACGATGCCGTCAAGGCCGGTCAGGACCGCGAGCGGCAGAAGAACGAGGGCCAGGCCTACGCCAACGACGTGATTCCCAAGGCGCGCGGTACCGCGGCGCGCGTGACCGAGGAGGCCGAGGCCTACAAGCAGAAGGTCATCGCTGGTGCCGAAGGCGAGGCGAACCGCTTCAAGCAGGTGTTGACCGAGTATTCCAAGGCGCCGCAGGTCACACGCGAACGCATGTACCTGGAGACCCTGCAGCAGGTCTTCGCCAACACTTCGAAGGTGATGGTCGACGTCAAGGCCGGCAGCCAGTTGCTCTACCTCCCGCTGGACAAGCTGATGCAGGCCGGCGGCGCGGCAGCAGCCGGGCTGGCGCAGGTGGAACCATCATCGGCGGGCGCCCAGACGCGGCCCGCCGGCGTCGACCCGACACCGCCGACCGGCACCGACGCGCGCTCGCGCGAGGCGCAGCGCACGCGTGAGCGGGAGGGCCGCTAACATGCAGCGCGCTGTCTCCGCCATCTTTTTCATCCTGCTCTTGGGCATGCTCAGCTCGTCGATTCTCTACGTCGTCGACCAGCGCCAGTACGCGATCGTCTTTGCGCTGGGCCAGGTCAAGGAAGTCATTTCCGAACCCGGCCTCAAGTTCAAGCTGCCGCCGCCTTTCCAGAACGTCCAGTTCTACGAAAAGCGCATCATGACCATCGACACTCCGGACTCCGATCGGTTCATCACCTCGGAGAAAAAGAATATCGTGGTCGATTCCTTCGTCAAGTGGCGGATCAGCGACCCCAAGCTGTACTACGTCAGTGTGCAGGGGCGCGAGGCCGATGCGGTCTACCGCATCCAGCAAAGCCTCAAGGACGCGCTCAACAACGAAATCGGCAAGCGCACCGTCAACGAGATGGTTTCCGGCGTGCGCGACCGCGTCATGCAGGACATCGCCACAAAGGTCAACAATGACGCCGCCAAGATCGGCGTGGCCATCGTCGATGTGCGCCTCAAACGGGTCGAGTTTTCCGACGAGATCAAGGATTCCGTGTTCCGGCGCATGGAGTCCGAACGCAAGCGGGTGGCCAACGAATTGCGCTCGACCGGTTTTGCCGACAGCGAAAAGATCCGCGCCGACGCTGACCGCCAGCGTGAGGTAATCCTGGCCGAGGCCTACAAGGATGCCCAGCGCGTCAAAGGCGAGGGCGACGCACGCGCTGCCGCTCTCTATGCTCAGGCGTTCGGCCAGAACCCCGAGTTCTACACCTTCTACCGCAGCCTCGAGGCCTATCGCAACGCATTTCGCAACAAGGGCGACGTGCTGGTGGTCGATCCGAATTCCGATTTCTTCCGCTACCTGAAGAGTGCAGGTGGCGCGGCCGCCCCCAAGGGGCGCTAGCCTGGCGTCGTGGCCACCCTGGGCGCTGCGTTCGCGCTGATGCTGATCATTGAAGGGCTCCTGCCCCTGATCGCTCCGGCCGCCTGGCGCGAGGCATTCCAGCGCGTGGCCCTCCTGCGCAACGGGCAGATCCGTTTTTTCGGTGCCATGTCGGTCCTCTGCGGCGCCGCCCTCTACTACGTCCTGACCTGAAGCGATCATGTCCAGCTGGGCCCTGCCCGAGTACATCGCTGACGTCCTGCCTGCCGAAGCGGCACGCATCGAGTCCTTGCGCCGTTCCTTTCTGGACACGTTCCGCGCGCATGGCTACGAGCTGGTGATCCCGCCGCTGCTCGAGTACGTCGACTCGCTCTTCACCGGCACCGGGCACGACATGGAGTTGTCGACCTTCAAGCTCGTCGACCAGGTCTCCGGGCGCACCATGGGCCTGCGCGCCGACATCACGCCGCAAGTGGCACGCATCGACGCCCATCTGCTCAATCGCGACGGCGTGACGCGCCTGTGCTATTGCGGCCCCGTGCTGCACACTCTGCCTGCCGGGCTGTCGGTGAGTCGTGAACCGCTGCAGGCGGGTGCGGAGATCTATGGACACGCCGGCATCGAAGCCGATATCGAGATCCAGCAGCTGATGCTGGCCGTGCTGGCCGGCGCCGGCATAAAAGCGCGCCTGGACCTTGGGCATGTGGGGGTGTTTCGCGCCCTGGCGCGAGCCGCTGCATTGACCGAGGAGGACAAGGAGCGCCTCTTCGCGCTCATGCAGGCCAAGGACACGCCGGCCATCATCGCAGCGCTGGACGGCGTTGCCGAGCCCTATCGCGCCGCATTGATCCGCCTGCCGCGGCTCTACGGCGGGCTCGAGGTACTGGAGGCGGCGGCGCAACAATTGCCGCCTTTGCCCGAAGTGCGCGCTGCGCTCGCCGAACTTGGCACCCTGGGTCGTGCCGCGGGTACGGTCGGCATCGACCTGGCCGACCTGCGTGGCTACCAGTACCACAGCGGCGTCGTCTTCGCAGCGTACGGCCACGGACTTCCCAACGCGATCGCGCGCGGCGGGCGCTACGACGAAGTCGGCCGCGCCTTCGGCCGTGCCCGACCGGCAACCGGTTTTTCCCTGGATCTGCGCGAAGTCGTGCGCCTGATTCCAGACGAGGCGAGCTGCACGGGCATCCTGGCCCCCTGGTCTGATGCCCCCGATCTTGCACGCGAAGTGGAACGCCTGCGCGCCGCCGGCGAGATCGTGGTGCGCGCGCTGCCGGGGCACGCGCCTGGCTCCTGGCAGCCATGCTGCAATCGCGAACTCAGGCGCGTGGGCGATGCCTGGGTCGTGCAACCACTCTGCGCCTGACAGGAAATGGCATGGTGAAGAATGTGGTCGTCATCGGCACCCAATGGGGAGACGAGGGCAAGGGCAAGATCGTAGACTGGTTGACCGACCACGCCCACGGGGTGGTGCGCTTCCAGGGCGGGCACAACGCCGGCCATACTCTGGTTGTCGGCGGCAAGAAGACTATCCTGCGCCTGATCCCCTCTGGCATGCTGCGTCCGGACGTGCGCTGCTATATCGGCAACGGCGTGGTGCTATCGCCGGACGCGCTGCTCAAGGAGATCGACGAGCTCGAGGCTGCCGGAGTGCAGGTGAGCGAGCGCCTGCGGGTTTCGCAATCGTGCACGCTGATCCTGCCGTACCACGTCGCGCTCGATCAGGCGCGCGAGGCTCTGCGCGGCGCTGCCAAGATCGGTACAACGGGACGCGGCATCGGCCCTGCCTACGAAGACAAGGCCGCGCGGCGCGCACTCAAGGTCTCGGACCTGGCCAATCCGAAACGCTTTTCCGAGAAACTGGCCGAGGTGCTGGATTTCCATAACTTCGTCCTGGTGCACTACCTCAAGGCCGCGCCGGTGGACTATGCAGCGACCCTGGACGGTGCGCTGGCGTTGGCACCTCGTCTTATGCCCATGGTCACCGACGTCTCACGCGAGTTGTATGCGCAAATGGCCGCTGGTCGCAGCCTTCTCTTCGAAGGCGCGCAGGGTACGCTCCTGGATGTCGATCACGGTACCTATCCGTTCGTCACCTCCTCGAACTGCGTTGCCGGCGCCGCGGCTGCCGGCGCGGGCGTCGGGCCCGGGCAGCTCAATTACGTGCTCGGCATCACCAAGGCCTACACCACCCGCGTCGGTGCCGGTCCGTTCCCGACCGAATTGGACGATGCGGTGGGGCAGGGCCTGCGCGACCGTGGCCGCGAATACGGATCGGTGACAGGCCGTCCGCGGCGCTGCGGCTGGTTCGACGCGGCGGCCTTGAAGCGCTCGATACAGATCAATGGCATCAGCGGCCTGTGTATCACCAAGCTCGATGTTCTTGATGGAATGGAAACGGTGCGCCTGTGCGTCGGTTACACCTCGCCCGACGGGCCGCTGGACCTGTTGCCGCCAGGAGCGGATGCTGCTGCCGCCTGCGTGCCGGTTTACGAGGACATGCCTGGCTGGCGGGACTCGACTGCAGGTGTATCGAAATTCGCGGCCCTGCCGCAGGCAGCGCAGAACTACCTGCGCCGCCTCGAGCAGGTATGCGGTGCACCCATCGCCCTCATTTCCACCGGTCCGGAACGCGACGAGACCATCGTCCTCACTCATCCCTTTCGCTAGGACCGACCGCCATGGCCGACCTGTTTGTCTCCTGGAATGACTACCACCACGCCATCGAAAAACTGGCAGCCAAGGTGCACGCTTCCGGCTTCAAGTTCAACCAGATCATCTGCTTAGCGCGCGGAGGACTGCGGGTGGGCGACGTGCTATCGCGCATCTTCAACCAGCCGCTTGGCGTGCTGGCGACGCAGTCCTACTTCGCCAACGCCGACAAGACTGCTGAAACCCAGGGTGAACTCACCATCGGCCAGCACCTGGCCAAGGTCAACGAACGCCTCGGCGAACGCGTGCTGCTGGTGGACGACCTGGTCGATTCCGGCAAGACCATGGAAGAGGTGATCCGCCACCTGCAACTGCGCTATCCAGGCATCAAGCACGTGAAAAGCGCGGTGTTGTGGAAAAAGGGCTGCTCGGTTTTCACACCGGACTTCTGGGCCGAGGACCTGCCGCACAATCCGTGGATCCACCAGCCGATGGAGCTCTACGACAAGATGGATCCGAAGGACCTCGCAGCGCGGGTCGGGGCAATCTAGGTGGCGCTTCCGCGGCGTCAAGAAGCAACAAAAAAGCCGCGCGAAGGCGGCTTTGGCGAACTGCGACAATACGAAAAACCTGGTGCCCAGAAGAGGACTCGAACCTCCACAGTGTTGCCACCGCTAGGACCTGAACCTAGTGCGTCTACCAATTCCGCCATCTGGGCGCGGTCTGCACCGACTGCGAGCATTTCTGCAGCGGACAGAACCGAAATTATAGCCTGACTTGAAAAAATCTTCAGCACCCGCCTGGCGCGGCAAGACGCCTTACAGCGTCGCGATTCCGTCACGCGAGGCAATTCTTGCCGCCGTCAGCGACGCTCCGTCGATCACGCTGGAGCGCCTGGCGCGCACCCTGGGTGTCGCTCGCGAAGGCCGCGAGCCGCTTGGCCGGCGCGTCGATGCGATGTTGCGCGACGGAGAACTGATCCTGAAGGCGCTCGGGCGCCTGGCGCCAGGTGTGCCGCGCGCCGTCGAGACCGGCCGAGTCAGCCTGGCACGCGACGGCTTTGGCTTCGTAACACCTGAATCCGGCGGGGAAGACCTTTTCATTCCCGCCCGTGCGTTGGACGGCGTGATGCATGGCGATAAGATCGCATTCGTGCGCAGACCGTCCGAGGCCCCGGGTCGCTCGGGCGCCGATGCGCGCATGGAGGCACGCGTCGTCGAGGTACGCGAACGCGCCCTGAAGCGCGTTGTCGGGCGCCTGGCACGCGACGGAAGCTCCTGGCAGGTGGTGCCGATCGACCGGCGCGGCATGGCGCCCTTGGCCCTTGAATCCGGGACACACGGCCGCGAGGGCGATATCGTCGCCGCCGACATCGTGCGCTATCCGTCCGCCGGTGCCGAACCCCTGGGTCGCATCGCCGAAGTGCTCGGTGCTGAGACCGATCCGGGCATTGAAATCGAGATTGCCCTGCGCCGACACGAACTGCCGCAGCGTTTTTCGCCTGCCGCATTGGCAGCAGCCGAAGCGCTGCCGGAGACCCTGCGCGCGCGCGACCGCGCAGGGCGGCGCGACCTGACTGACCTGCCGCTTGTCACCATCGACGGCGAGGACGCGCGCGACTTCGACGATGCGGTCTATTGCGAGAGCGTGGGCCGTACGCGCTCCTGGCGCCTGGTGGTGGCGATCGCCGACGTGAGCCACTACGTGACGCCTGACTCCGCGCTTGATGCCGATGCGCGCGAACGCGGCACCTCGGTGTACTTTCCGCGGCGGGTCTTGCCGATGTTGCCGGAAAAGCTCTCCAACGGCCTGTGCTCGCTCAACCCGCAGGTCGATCGCCTGGTCATGGCCTGCGACATGCGCGTGAGCCCGGACGGGTTGGTCGAGAGCTACGAGTTCTACCCGGCGATCATGCATTCCAAGGCGCGCCTCACCTACACCGAGGTGGCGGCCTGCCTTGCCGATCCAAAGGGCGAGGCCGCCCGCGAGCGCCGCACGCTCATGCCGGCCTTGGCGCGCCTCTACAAGGTCTACCAGGCGTTGCTGACGGCGCGCGCAACACGCGGTGCCGTCGATTTCGAATCCGGCGAGACGCGCATTCACTTCGACGCCGCTGGGCGTATCGAGCGCATCGTGCCAATCCAGCGCAATGACGCCCACCGCCTGATCGAGGAGTGCATGCTGGCCGCCAACGTCTGCGCGGCCCACTACCTTGAACGCCATCGCCATCCGGCACTTTTCCGAGTACATGCCGGCCCAACCGCGGCCAAACTCGAGAATCTCCGCGCGTTCCTGGGGCCGCTGTCCCTGTCCCTGGGCGGCGGCGACGCGCCAAGCGCGCAGGATTACGCGCGCCTGGCACAGTCGGTGCGCGGCCGGCCGGACGCGCAGCTGATCTCCTCGGTCATGCTGCGCTCCATGCAACAGGCCCAGTACAGTCCGGACAACATCGGTCACTTTGGCCTGGCCTACGAGCAATACGCGCACTTCACCTCGCCAATCCGGCGCTACCCGGACCTGATCGTGCACCGCGCCATCAAGGCCCTGATCAAGCGCCGTACCTACACCGAACCTGACTGGGATGCGTTGGGCGCCGCTGTTTCGCAGGCCGAACGGCGGGCGGACGAGGCCTCGCGCGAGGTGGTCTCCTGGCTCAAGTGCCAGTACGCGGCACGCCACCTGGGCGACACGTTTTCCGGCACCGTCTCGGGCGTCACTGGTTTCGGCCTTTTCGTGACCCTGGACGACCTCCTGATCGACGGGCTTCTGCACGTGACAGCCCTGCCTCGCGACTATTACGTTTACGATGCCGCCCGCCACGCGCTCGCGGGCGAGCGCAGCGGGCGCCGCTACCGCCTGGGCGACCGCATTTCGGTGCGCATCGCGCGCTCCGATCCGGACACTTTCAAGATTGACCTGGAAGCAGCCCTGGCAGAGTCCGGGCCCGTCGCCAGCGACTACAAACCAAGAGGTAAACGACCATGACACTCCCCGCAAGCATGCGCTTTATCGATCACGGCCGTGGCGGCCCGGCCTCGGTCATGCAAGTGGCAAGCGGCCCGTTGCCGACCCTCAAGGCCGGTGAAGTGCTGATCAAGGTCGCCTACGCGGGTGTGAACCGACCCGACGTCGCGCAGCGTTCGGGCAGCTATCCGCCACCGCCGGGGGCATCCCCCTGGATGGGGCTGGAAGTAGCGGGCACCGTCGTGGCCGCGGCGGCCGATGTGACCCGCTGGCGCCTCGGTGATTCGGTCTGCGCCCTGACCCCTGGTGGTGGTTACGCTGAGTTCTGCGCTGCGCCGGCGTCGAACTGCCTGCCGGTGCCCAAGGGACAGTCTCTGGCCCAAGCCGCGGCACTGCCGGAAAACTTCTTCACGGTCTGGACCAACGTATTTGAACGCGGGCGCCTCAGCTCTGGCGAGACTTTTCTTGTGCACGGCGGTTCTTCCGGCATCGGCATTACCGCGATCCAGCTCGCCAAGGCCTTTGGCGCGACCGTCTACACCACGGTCGGCAATGCCGAAAAGGCCGCAGCGGTGCGAAAGCTCGGTGCGGATGTCGCCTACGACTACAAGACCCAGGACTGGGCCGCGGAACTCTGGGCCGCAACCGGCAAGCAAGGCGTCAACCTGATCCTCGACATGGTCGGCGCCCCGTATGTTGACCGCAACCTGCGCTGCCTGGCCCTGGAAGGACGGCTGGTACAGATCGCCTTCCTGCAAGGCTCGAAGGCCGAAATCGACCTGGGGCCGCTGATGATGCGGCGCCTGACTTTCACTGGCTCGACCTTGCGGCCGCGCACGGTGGAGCAAAAGGCGGCCATCGCGACAGCGCTGCGTGAGAAGGTCTGGCCGCTTATCGAAGCAGGCAAGGTCGGCACGCTGATCCATGCCACCTTCGACCTGGATCAGGTGGTGGCGGCGCACGAACTGATGGAGTCCTCGACCCACATCGGCAAGATTGTCCTCAAGGTGGGTGGCTAGCCGCCGTCCCGCCCCGAGCGATCGCACCCTTCCATGGCTGCCACTCGACTGTTGCTGGGGTTTCATGCCGTGGCCAGCCGCCTGCGCCAGCGCGCCAACACGGTGCGCGAGGTCTATCTGGACTCGGCGCGGCGCGACGCACGTGCGCTGGATCTCGCGCGCAATGCGAAAAGCCTCGGGGTACGCGTGGTCGAGGTCGATGGCGCGCGCCTGGACGGAATGGCCGGCGGCGCACGCCATCAGGGCGTGGTCGCCGTAGCGGATGCCGTCGACCTGGCGGTCTCGCTGGACGATGTGCTGGACGCAGTGACTGGCGCGCCGCTACTGTTGGTGCTCGATGGCGTGACCGATCCGCACAACCTGGGCGCTTGCCTGCGCACCGCCGATGCGGCAGGGGTGCACGCTGTGATCGCGCCCAAGGACCGCGCGGTGGGCTTGAACGCGACGGTGATCAAGGTGGCATCCGGCGCGGCCGACACGGTGCCCTACATCACGGTGACAAATCTTGCCCGTACCTTGCGCGAATTGAAGGAGCGCGACATCCGCGTAATCGGTGCCGATGAAGCGGGCGCGTCGCGCCATGACGCACCGGGCCTGGCCGGCCCGCTGGCCTGGGTGCTGGGGGCGGAAGGCGAGGGCATGCGGCGGCTGACCCGCGAAACCTGTGATGAACTGCGCTCCATTCCCATGGCGGGCGCGATTGAGAGTCTCAACGTCTCGGTCGCGGCCGGGGTCTGCCTCTTCGAGGCGGTTCGGCAGCGCTCATCTTGAGCCGGGATGCCCAGAATGTGCCAGGCGCCGACTGTGCCCGGCGCAGCGGTGGCAGGTCCGCCTCAGGCGCCCAAGGACTCCGGCGTACTTTCGCCGAGGCGCTGCGGCCGATCCATGGTGAAAAGCACGCGAAATCGCTGCGGCAGGAAGACATTGTCCGACAGCGGTTCCAGCCGATTCTGGGCCAGGCATTCCTCACACAAGGCGAACCAGCCGCCGCCAATCAGGCGCGGTGTGTTAAGCGGTGCAGAGTCGCAGGTGGCGCAATAAAGCGTTTGCATTTTGTAGGTGCTCCCTGTCGCGGCGCGCCGATTGGCCGACGCCGTGAAGAGATTATTCGTCGCCGATGTGACAGCATCGTGTGACGAAGCGCACGTTTCACGTTTGTTTGCGAACACTGCGTCAATCCGGCCGTCGGCGCTGCGCCGCACCATCTGCAGTTTGACGACCAGGTTTTGATCCGAATACGACAACGGGCGCTGTGCCGCCTGCTGCTGCCTGCTACCGGCCGCTGCCTGCCGGGCCGTCAGACCCGGCCAGGCGGCAGCACATCACGCCCGCGACTCGGTCAAGGTCGAAAATCAGGGGCAAGGGTACCGTGCTCTTGCAAAAAGAAGGCTCGGTACAGCAAATCCATCGATACTATTCCACCTACACTGTTAGCGCGAATGGACTATATCGCCCGGGTCACAAGCAAGTCATACTCTTCAAATATTGTTTCGCCTGCGCAGTGGCCGTTCGAGCTTGTTTTCGGCAGGAGCGAATAAGTGTTTCGAGCCCGGCCATTGCTGCACTTGCGCCGACTTTTCGATTTAAAATCAATCATCTATCTGAGGGCCGTCACAATGAATGCCATTTCGAAGTTTCTCGCTGCCAGCGCCCTGGCGCTGCCGATGGTCGCTCACGCCAGCATTTTCCAGTTTAATGCTTCGCTGAGTGGAGCCAACGAGGTCCTCACTGCGGCCCCAGGTGGCCCTGGAGCCGGGGTAGCGACCCTTTTCTACAACGACGCCGGCACAGCAGCGCTTACCGACGACACCTACAATTTTTCGATGTCGGTTTTTGGCCTCTCTCCTGCTGGGGCCACTGCGTATCATATTCACGGTGCCGCAAACACCGCACAGAATGGACCGGTACGGGTCTCGCTCGACGCTGCCCCCTTCGTTGCGTTTAATTCCGGTGGCACCTTGCTTGTAGGCGGAAGCAATGTCGCTGCTCCAACTGCCCTCTTTAGCAACGGACCATATTCCAACCTGTCGTTTCGTGACATGCTTTTTGGAGGGCTGGCCTATGTCAATGTCCATACCGCGGCGAATCCTGGTGGAGCGGTGCGTGGCCAATTGCTTCAAGTCGCCGTAGTACCCGAGCCTGAGACTTACGGAATGCTGCTTGCCGGGCTTGCGTTGATCGGCACTGTCGTAAGGCGGCGCAAACTCAAAGCATGATTGGTTCTTGAGCGTTATGAAAAGCCCCGACGATGTCGGGGTTTTTCACTTCTGCGCCCCAAATTCTCGCAAGCAGGCTTGTGGGCGCTGCGTATTGCACGGGCAGGCTGGCGGGTTTTCGAAACACCTGCAGCCAGATGAACATCTTCTTCAACTATCCCATCAGTTGAGCGCGCGCCAAATACGCTCGGCCGTAAACGGCAGGTCCAGATGTGCCACACCGCGCAGGGCCAGCGCGTCATGCAGCGCATTCACCGCTGCGGGCAGGGCGCCGGTCACGCCGGACTCGCCTGCGCCCTTGACACCGAGCGGGTTGGTGCGACAGGGCACTTCGTGCTGTATGGTCGCTGGGGCCGCAAAGGCTCCGGCGCGCGGCAAGGAATAGTCCATCAGCGACCCGGATAGCAGCTGGCCGCGCTCGTCGTAGTGCAGGCGCTCGCCGAACACCTGGCCCAGGCCCTGCACCACGGCGCCCACGATCTGGCCCTCGACGATTTCCGGTTGCAGGACGTGCCCGACATC